>NZ_JAKUEH010000008.1:0-198446 GCF_022662815.1 Bacillus cereus group sp. BfR-BA-01492 | reverse complement strand
GTGAATTTGTAATTGTGTATTATCAGTGGAAATCAAATTCCCTTTCTCATCCATATTTGTATCCCCTTCTACAGAAGCAACAACGTATAAATTTGATTTTTGTAAAACATCGTAAAAATGTCCTCCTTTATAAAATGATTGTCTTTTCGATATTTTACATATAGTCCATCTTGTAATTATTTTCGGAATTTTTCTTATATAAGTAATTTCATATGGATATTCTATCAAAAAATAATAGCTATTTCACCACCTATTAAAATAGAATGCTTTTATCGTATTCCGTTCTACTAAATGGAATGCAAGAGTCATCCTTATAAATGAGGTGATAATGAAAAAAAATCGAAGTGATCTCTCACTCCGAAAAAAGCTAGACTTTTAAAGCTCCATACACTTCCACAATCCTTCTCTTTATTTCAACTTCCCTTCAAACACAATTCTTCTCCCGCACGGTTCTACAACTATTTTCCCATCTTTCTTTACTTCATGAAAGATCGGTTCTTCCATGCGGCGTGATGGCGCATATCCTTCTTGTTCCATACGCGCTAAACAGTCTGTAATTGTTTCATTTTCTTGTACTTCAAATTTCTTCTTTTTAGGTTGTTTTGTCATGTCCTAACCTACTTTCTATTTTTCTTGATGCAAATTGATTTTTCATATATGCGATATATAAAAGTGCAATGACTGCCATTATCAGCATAACGGCTATAAAAAAGCTTGTATACTGTATTCTTTCAATAAATACGCCTCCTAATACAGGTCCTAAAATACTTCCTATACTAAAGGCAATTCCCGATAATATATTTCCAGCGGGCAGCAAATGTCTTGGTAATAAATCCGTCATAAATCCGAGTCCTAATGAGAAACACGAGCCAATTACCATCCCAACTAGAAGCATACACCCAAATACAATCCAATAATACTCATCAAATAGAGCTGCAATGAAGAAAATGATTGTACTCATGCTGAAGGTCCACGTTAAAATTCGATCTCTTCCATATTTATCACTTAATATACCAAGTGGTATTTGTGTAATAATCCCTCCGACTGCAAATGCAGGTAATAAGAACGATACATCGGATACAGACCATCCTTTTCGAAGTGCATATACTGGTAAGTTGCTATTTAGCATGGCTTCTAACACGCCGTATGCTAATGGGCCTATTAATGCAATCCATGCGAAAAGAATGACTTGTTTATAACGTGTGAAGGATGTCCCACCATCCTTTCCATTTTCTTCTTGTATCGGAAATGCATTTTTTATCGGAAGCAATAGTAACCACCCGATTAAACAAAGAATTGTTGATACAATAAATGGCGTTGCGAGTCCATATTGGACGGTGCTAGCTAAATACGGACCTACTGCAAATCCAATCCCGAAAAAGACTCCATATATAGACACTTGTTTTCCGATTTTATTTCGATCCGCAGTTGTCGTAATCCATGTTTGTGTTCCAACATGAAGCATATGATCTCCTACCCCAACGAAAAAACGAAGAACAAACCAGGCCCAAAATGAAAATATTTGTGTAAAAAGGAATAATGAAATAATAACGAGAAATCCACCTATTACAATCACCGGTTTCATTCCAAATCGTTGCATCGGTTTTTCAAGCCATGGTGAAATAAATAAAATTCCGATATATAACGCGGTTGCATGAAGGCCATTAAAACTAGAACGAATTCCCTCTTGCTCAAAAATCATTGCGATAGCTGGCAATAACATCCCTTGTGACAAACCAGAAATTGCAACAATTCCCACCATAATCCAAAATGTAAATCGCATTGACATTCTCTTCCCTCCCCCTTTTCATACTCACCAAAGCTTATTATAAACTGTTTTCACAGCAATGTGTACAAATCGAACAAGAAAAAAGAAGCAAGAAGATGTCTCTTCTCACTTCTTACCCATCCCACACTTTTGCCTTTATAATATGAGGAAAATGTTTATAAAAAGGACTTGTATATACTGTCGAACCATATATAACAGGATATGCTGGAACAAATGAAGGAACGTAACTTGACGAATATGGAAAGAACGGTGGTTCAACCACTTGCATATACATCGGATGAATCAGCACTTTTTTATACGAATGCCCATCATAAGGAGATTGAAATATAAGAGAAGGTTCATGCATTCTAAGCGGTATCATATTTTTATTCCTCCTTTGATACAAATACTACAGTATATGTATCATTTGTATCTTCTGGAAGAACTTATTTACCATTTAACCAATTTGTTACGTGCTGAATATATTCATCTAAGCAATCAATGAATGGGGAATGCCCACAATCTTTTAATATCGTTAACTTTGCATGAGGAAGATGTTTCGCCAATTCTTCTCCCACTACTTGTGGAACAACATAATCTCGATCCCCTTGCAAGACAAGCGTCGGTACCTGTACATGATGAATATGCCCATTTCCTGGTACTACTCCATTATGCTCATCTGAAATATTAAACGTAATTAAAGCATAGTTGACATCAACGAAATTACGCTGCGTTAACATATCATCTAAATATTTGTCATAGCGCTCTGGATCTGGTTGATTATGTGTATAAATTAACATATTCCACAACGTTCGGTAGTAGAGCTTGTTCATCTTTTTTATTGCTTCTAAAACAGGCACAATTTGAACAGGGTCTTGCGCGATTTCTTCTTTCGTTTTTAATAATGTAGATACGATTGGTTGCCCATTCACATCTTTTTTAAAGATTGGATATCCTTTCATACCAACAGATTCTACTAAAATAAGTTTCTTAACTAGTTCCTTATAGGAAGCTGCGAATTCCATTGCAACCCCGCCCCCCATCGACCAACCCATCAATGAGAACTCTTTTAATTGTAGTTCATCGATCCATAACTTCACATCATCTGCAAAATCTCGTAAAGAATCAATTGGTCTATGATATGTGGATTGTCCGAATCCTCTTAAATCAATCGCATAAATATGATATTGATTCTGCAGTTGTTCTATAACTAAATCCCAATGCTGCGAGGATGTCATATTTCCGTGAATGAGTACAAGTATTTCTTTATTTTGCCTTCCGACATCTTGATATGCGATTGTTTCCCCATTGGGTAACGAGACAAACTCCATTGTTGCAGGCTTAGGCATTACAAGTTCCCCCATTCATTTTTAATAGAAAGAAAATTCTAACTCATCTTTAGAATAACATGTAGAATATATGTTCTCAATATAAAATCTATACAAAAATTTTACATAAAACAACATGTCCATCACTAGACAATTTTGATAAAAAAGTATATAGTTAGCTAGGTAACTAATTTGAAAGGATTAAATAAATGGACGAAAAACAACACTTTTTTCATGTTGTCAGTCAAACATCTCGTAAGTTTACGAAGAAATTTAATGAGCGCGTATCACCTACAGGTTTATTTAGTGCGCAGTGGGCTGTCATTTTTCGCATTCATCAAACAGGCCCTTGCACGCAGACGGAACTATGTCAATACTTAAATGTTGAATCTCCAACAATGACTCGTACATTAACGCGTATGGAATCTATGGGCTGGATTATTCGAACAGAAGGAAAAGATCGCCGAGAAAAGCTTATTTCCTTATCAGAAACCGCGCTAGACATGATTCCAGTATGGCAACAAGAAGTTGATGCTTTTGAAGAAAAAGCACTGCAAAATATTAGTAAAGAAGAGATGCAACGAACATTTCAAGTATTACAAACGATTATTCAAAATCTAGATAATTAAATTGGAGGGATGACAATGCAAAGTGAAAGACTTTGGACGAAGGACTTCCTTGGAACTTGTTTCAGTAGTCTATTTATCTTTTTAACGTTTTACATGCTTATGACCACTTTGCCTGTCTATGTCATTGATGGTCTGAAAGGAAAACCAGAAGAAATCGGTTTAGTCGCAACTGTTTTCCTTATTTCTTCTGTATTATGTCGCCCCTTTACGGGAAAATGGCTTGATGATTTAGGAAGAAAGAAAATATTATTTATCTCTCTTTCTCTATTTTTAGCCGCTACGGTTATGTACTTTGGTGCGCAAAGTTTATTTTTATTGCTTGCCCTTCGCTTTCTACATGGAATTGGATTCGGAATGGCAACGACAGCAACAGGTACGATCGTAACAGATGTTGCACCACCGCACCGCCGTGGTGAAGCACTTGCCTATTTCGGTGTATTCATGAGCCTGCCGATGGTAATCGGTCCTTTTTTAGGTTTAACAATTATTGCACACTTCTCATTTACTGTTTTATTTATGATTAGCTCTATATTTTCATTATTTGCATTTTTACTTGGTTTACTCGTAAAGATTCCACATGAACAACCAGTAAAGAAACAAGATCGCCAAAAAATGAAATGGAAAGATCTCATCGAACCTTCATCGATTCCAATCGCTCTAACAGGTTTTATTCTAGCATTTTCGTATAGTGGTATTTTATCCTTTATTCCCATTTACGCAAAAGAGCTTGGTTTAGAAGAAGTGACAAGTTACTTCTTTATTTTATACGCACTTGTTGTTGTTTTATCTCGTCCATTTACTGGAAAGATGTTTGACCGTTTTGGTGAAAATATGCTCGTGTACCCTTCTATTCTTATTTTCACAGTTGGAATGTTTATCTTAAGTCAAGCTCAAACATCATTTTGGTTCCTTGGTGCAGGTATGTTAATCGGTTTAGGATACGGAACGCTGATTCCAAGTTTCCAAACAATCGCCGTTTCATCTGCTCCAAATCATCGCCGCGGTTCTGCAACAGCTACGTATTTTTCATTCTTTGATAGCGGTATTGGGATTGGTTCTTTCGTTTTAGGTATTATAGCTGCAAGATCAAGTTATCATAATATGTATTTCATCGCTGCGATTGTCGTTGCATTTACATTGCTTATTTATTACGTTTTACATGGTAGAAAACAGAAATTCAAAAGACAGCGTACAAACGGACAAATGTCTGCTTAACACTCATAAGGAAAGTAAACTTCTCTGTTTACTTTCCTTATTTTGTATTTCAAAAATAACAAGCGTATACTTATAATAGAACTGATAAGGAGGTACATCCATGAATATAAAAAAATCTCCCCTTTTATTGCTTATTCTCACACTGTTATTTATCATAACAGGACTTGGATTTGCTTTTTTTAAACACAACAAAATAACGCCTTCTAAAGATACAGTAACAAAAGAAAATTGGTTACAAGACCCATACTTACGTTGGTCCTATACAAATATGAAAGAATTGGCTCTTATTCATGAAGTACATAATGACCCAAACAACGTTACGCACTTTCCTATCGCACTACAAAATTTAGATCGTTTCTCTATAAAACAAGGAATGAGACGAGATATTCCTTTAAAAAAATTATTAGATGAAAATAAAACCGATGCATTTGTTGTTGTACATAATGGAAAGCTTGTTTACGAACGCTATTTCAATGGATACAATCCAAATACCCCACACGGAATGGCATCTTTAGCGAAAGTATTTACCGGTGCACTCATCCAATCTTTTATTGAAGAAAAGCGCATCGATGCAAATCAGACTGCCGAAACATATGTAAAAGAATTGCAAGGCACCCCATTTGGAAAAGCGACAATTCAGCAGTTAATGGACATGCAAGTGTCTGTTGAATATCCTACGCATGGATTTAGACAGCCAGGGCTAGAAAACCAAGATGCACAATTGTATTTAGCTAGCAATATGCTTCCGCGCCGCAAAAATTATGATGGTCCGATGAATATTTATGATATGTTACGCGAGGCAAAAGAGACTGCCCCGCCCGGAACTACTTTTTCTTATAATAATGGATCTACTGAAACACTCGCATGGATTATACGAACAATCACTGGCAAGTCTTTAGCTGAAAATGTAAGCGAACGTATTTGGTCAAAAATCGGTATGGAGCAAAATGCTTATTATGTTACCGATGAAACTGGAATTGAACAAGCAAGCGCTGGTTTAAATGCAACGGCAAGAGATATGGCAAAGTTTGGAGAATTATTGTTACATAATGGACAATATCATAGTATGCAAGTTCTTCCCTCTTCTATTTCAGAAAATATTAAAAGCATACGCAAAGGTGAATTAGCAATTGAGCAAGGGGCATCTATTTCGTATCATAATCAATGGTGGATTCCTCATAACGAACATGGTGCCTTCGAGGTGCTTGGAAGCTATGGGCAACGCCTTTATATCGATCCAAAAACAAACATGGTCATTGTCCATTTTTCATCTAATGCTGCCCCAAGCAGTGACGTGCATACAACGTATTCCGATCTGTATGTAGATATCGCTAAACATTTAGAAAAGCTTTCACATGAGTGAGAGCTTTTCTTTTAAATATCTGAATTTTCAGTTTAATAAAGGTTATTGTACTCAATGTAGCGAATATTTACAAAAAATATGAAGGAGGTTGATGTATTTGTTTCGCTCTTTTACAAATGGCTGCGTCGCCCTTGTGCAACGCTTTTTACCAGAACCGTTTATTTTATCCTGTTTGTTAACTGTTTTTGTCATTTTCTTTGGCATGTTTGCTACAGAGCAATCCCCCATTCAAATGATTGCTCATTGGGGTGATGGCATTTGGGGGCTATTATCCTTCGCGATGCAAATGGCCCTTGTACTCGTTACCGGCTCCGCTTTAGCAAACGCCCCACTAATTCGAAAAGGTTTGATGAAAGCGGCGCAGTTACCAAGAACAAGCGGGCAAGGTATTATTGCTATCTCTATCGTTAGTTTGTTAGGAGCCTACATAAATTGGGGATTTGGCATTGTTGTCTCCGTTTTATATGCTAAAGAAGTTGCCAAGCATATAAAAAAATTAGACTATCGCCTTGCAATCGCTTCCTCTTACTCTGGATTTCTCATCTGGCATGCTGGACTTTCTGCCTCTATTCCGCTAACATTAGCGTCCGGAGGGGAGACGTTAATAAAAACAACAGCTGGTAGCCTGAAAGAAGCAATTCCCATTACCGAAACATTATTTTCACCATATGCTCTTGTTCCTATCATTGTCTTCTTCATTACAATGCCACTGATCAATAGAGCAATGCATCCAGATGCGAATCATACTGTTACTGTTGATCCAAATGTATTTCATGAAGAAGCAGCCGCTCAAGAAACAGAAGTTCGTACTTTTGCTGAGAAAATGGAAAACAGTATTTGGATTACGATTTGTATCGGTCTTTTAGGAATCATTTATATGATCCATTACTTTAGTACAAAAGGCTTTAATCTCACGCTCGATATCGTTATTTTTATATTATTAATCGCCGGTCTTATTTTTCATCGTACACCTATTCGATATATTCGTGCTTTTTCCGAATCAACAAAAAGCGCTTCCGGCATTTTATTACAGTTCCCGTTTTATGCTGGCATTATGGGAATGATGATGGGTGCAAATAGCGAAGGACTTTCACTTGGCGGGGCTATTTCAAATTTCTTTATTCAAATCTCTAACGAAACGACCTTCCCTTTATTCACATTTTTAAGTGCAGGGATTGTCAATATCTTCGTTCCATCCGGAGGGGGCCAGTGGGCTGTACAAGCCCCCATTATGATTCCAGCTGGTGCAGAGCTCGGTGTCCCCGCTGCGAAAACGGCGATGGCCATCGCCTGGGGAGACGCTTGGACAAATTTAATCCAGCCATTTTGGGCATTACCAGCTTTAGCAATTGCAGGATTAGGTGCTCGCGATATTATGGGATTCTGTGTGATTAATTTACTCTATGCAGGAGCTATCATCGGTTTATGCTTACTTTTCATTTAAATGATCATACCAAAAAGCTAGTTTTTATACTAGCTTTTCTTCTTTCATCTCTATTTTTCTTAATACGCGAGCCGGATAAAAAGTTAAAATTGCTAAGATAAACCATATCCAAAATACATTATATAGTGAAGTGCAATAGACATTAATCACTCATATGATATTTCATTTTCTACACAAGCAATCACTCTTCTCCATTGCGCAATAGATAGTTGTAACGGTTCATATTTCAACACATTGGTTAAAGCACTTTCTATATATGCCGGATTTTCACTTAAAAAATCCCAACAGAGTACTTTGGGGAGATAATATGCTTGAAATGTTCCACTTTCTTTTATAAGCTGATCAACCTCCCGCTCACAAATTCCTCTTACTAAATAATCAGTCCTTAATTCCTGATATACGTTTTGAGAATGCTCGCTATACTGTTTCAGTTGAAGTAAACAAATAATATATGTACGAAATACATCATCTTGTCGCTCACAACATTTCATAATTCTTTCCACTTCACTCATCGTTACTCACTTCCCTTACATCCCCAAAGTAAAATTAAAAATTCCCTTTCTGTAATATATTCTCTACAATCTTTACATTTTTAGAATTCTTTAATAGTCTCTGGATAATTTTCATCAACTCTTCTTTCTCTAATGTTTGTAGCTTTTCTCTCATCACCTCTTCTCCAATACTTTGAATTTCATATACAACTGCTGCCATATGCTTACAATAGTTTTCATAAGGGCACTCACAACTACTACTTATAAAATCTTCAAGATGAATCACTACCTCATAATCTCCGTAGTTCCCTCTTACAAGTGCAAATACTTTATCATTATGTACTTCTACTTCTTCTACATATCCCTCTTCATAATATTCACACCCTCTATTAATAATGTGCTTAGGAATCCATTTTTTCATCTCGTTTATTAAAAAAGCGTACATAGAACCGTCCTTTCTTCCTTAAATTCCCTTTTGACTTCATTTTATATCATATGGTATTCTATTACATGTCAAGTAGCAAGTCTATAAGACAACAAAACTGGCACCTAATCGGCAAAGGTGTCTCTTTTCATGTTTAGCCGAATGAATGGCCTCTTTCAAGGCATATTCAACTTTTAACACTACACACTCAACAGCATTCCCTTGTATCAGGCTGCTTTCGCAGTCTTTTACTCTACATATTGTCGTAATTTTCAAACAAATCATAACATAAAAAAGAGAGACTAGCTCCCTTTTCGCGCCTTATAATAAACACCTTTTTCACTATGATGGCATTCGTCATCGGCTAAAGTAATTTTCCCATCCAGTTTTAACTCATCTAATAGTCTTGATAAATAAAATTGGTGTAACATTTTTTTTGTAAATTTCCCCTCATGATTCGATTCGATATATTCTTGAATATCTGCCAATGATATCGCCTTATCCTGTTCCATCATATATTCATATACTGCATTACGCAGCTTTACGTACTTTTCAAGCTTCACCGTATATTTACAACCCCTTTCTTCTTATTCTCTTATGATTGAATGGTTTTTTATAATAAAAAAACCTCTTCGATAAGAAGAAGTTACGTCTAATCTCTTCATCTTATCTTTCAGAACAAATATGTTCTGCTGGAATTAGCACCTGCATCGCGGTTGCTGGGTTTCTTTGGGCCAGTCCCTCCACCTCTCTGGATAAGAAAATATTCACTTTACCTCCAATGATATCCACTTTCCTTATAAATGTCAAATCAAAAACATGCTTATGCCCCATACTACAAGTATATGCAAAAAGCAGGACTTGATGATGGCCAAACATGCACGCAGATATGTTCTAGATTCCTTTCATTCTTTGCAAAGATGTGATGATACTGTTCACCTTTTAGAACAAAAATAGAGTTAAGCCGCAATCGGCGCTAGATTTTACGTATACTCTTACCTAACCTTCTTGGTTCTCACGAATTGTCGAAGTAGAAGTGTTACTGCTCATCCATATCGAAACAAATCGAGCCCATCTTAAAAGATGGGCCCTTCCTTATATTATATGCGGTAACACTAGTAGCGCTACTATGAAAAAATAGACTGAATTGAAAATCTCTAAAACCCCTACTTTTAAAATAGAAATTTTCTTACCATATAATAAAATAGCTCGAATTAAACTTGGAAGGAATAGAAGAGAAAAAAGCGGACTCCAAATACATAATAGAATTGGTAACATAATATGATATCCCCAAGATAGATTGCGATATAGCAAATTATGTTTTTCCCGTATCATCGTCTTCACATAAAACGTACTTCCTAAAAAATAAAGAAAGGATACAGCCGCTATCCATAAAGCAACTGCGTCAACAATTTTCATTGAAAAATAATAACTAATCAGACCACCAATACAAAAAATGATTATAGCACAAATGTCATTCGTTAATGCACGTTCCTTTTTTTGATGAGCAAAATATATATTCACTATAAAAAGGGGAATAAGGATACCAATAAACATAACGATTTTCCATTCGTATAATAGCGATATCATGCCAAATATACCCGCAATCATAAAATATAAGAAAGCAGCATATAGAAACTCCTTTTTTCGTCTCTGCTTCATATACATAAGAAATGGATAGGTTGCCAGATATATAAATAACCAAGCAAGAAATAAGGGAATATGATATATAGTAGGATTACCAAGTAATACGCTAAGTAAAAATGGAATAAGCAGCATTCCCCATGCACCATGCTGCTTTGGAATTACGAGCTTCATATGTTTTTGCATCTCCTCTTTGAAAACTTTTCTCATTCACTATTATATAAAAATCTCATATAAAAATTAAAATATATTCAATCAATTTCTTGACACTTTTGTGGATAAAAAAATACTTCTTACTTTCGTAAGAAGTATGAAAGAGGCAAACGAATATGTAAGTCGCGACCCTACTCTATATGAGTATGCTGTAATGTTTTCACATATTCACTAACTATCAATATTCAAAATGCCATATTTCTTTTTAAATCTCATTAAAATCTTAATCCATGCAGAGCTAAATAACATAAGAAAAATCACATTTGAAATGGCATGACTTATATCAAAATAAAAACTTGTCGCATAATATGAAAGAAACGATTTCCACGTCACATCTTGTATAAAACCAAGAAGTCCCCAGGCATTCATAATCCATCCAAAGAAAAAGCCTGCTAAAAAGCCGAAAATTATTCTTCCAGGCAACTTTTTCATCATCCATGTGTTACGAAGACATCCAGCTATAAACCCAATCATTCCCCACGAAAACATTTGCCACGGTGTCCAAGGACCTTGTCCTAAAAAAATATTAGATACAATCGCTGCTGTTGCACCAATCATAAACCCTGCTTCACTTCCAAACACAACCGCCGATACAATGATGACAAATGAAGTTGGTTGCACACTCGGTATAATAGAGAATGGTACACGACTAACAGCCGCTATAGCCGCTAAAACAGCTACCATCACAATTTCACGTGAAACAAAAGCTCGCTTTTCAAAACGTATATAAAATGGCAACATCGTCAAAAAGAGCAATAGAAAACTAGACAACATATAATGTTTACTCATGATAAGCGACGTAAAAAGAAGTGTACTGACAATGACTAGAAAAAAACAGACTATAAAAGTAAAGTATCGTTTGGACACGCTTCGTACACATCCTCCCACGTTAATGCATAAGGCAACCTTTTCCGAATAAAGCGGTTAATCGCTGTTGTATAAAAGAAGTTGCCGCTAAAAAATTCTTTTGGTGCATCATTTATCATTACTTTTCCATCAAATAACATCATACACTGATCCACATATTTTGCAGCAAATTCAATATCGTGTGTTGCCATGACGATCGTTGTTCCTTCTCTTTGTAAAGCTTGAAATAACCGACCTAATTTTTCTTTTTTTGCTGGATCTACCCCTTTTGTCGGCTCATCTAATAATAATAAACTTGGCTTTGATAATAGCGCGATACATAATGCAAGGAGTTGTTGTTCTCCACCGCTACAATCATAGGGATAACGTTCACAAATAGAACGAAGCCAAAACCGATCGAGCATATTTTCTGTCACTACATTTGCTTCTGCTCCATACAATTCACGTGCTCGTTCAAATATTTCCTCCCTCACTGTATCACAGGAAAAATGATAGTATGGATGTTGCGATACATATCCAATTTGTTGAAACCTTTCCTTCGAATGAAGTTTATGAATCGCTTCTCCATTCCAGCGTACTTTTCCTCTTCTTGCTTTTTGTAAGCCTGCTAAAACAGTTAACAATGTCGATTTTCCCGTACCATTTTTTCCGACAAGTGCAATCCATTTTCCTCTTTCAATACATAGCGTTAAATCTTGTAAAATAAACGGACTATGTTTTTCATATTGAAACGATATATGATCTGCTTCTAATATAACATCTTCTTGTTTTGCTTGCTTTTCACTCTGCTTTTCTATCACCATTCCAGAGCGAAGATGTGACTGAGCCTCACGCACTGTAAAAGGAATACTCCCTACATTCCATTCTAAAAATAATCTTGGAATTTGCGGAATAAAGGGATGCATCTTTTCATGTTGCCACATATTTGCTACAACAGCTGCTGGTTTCCCGTCATACTTAATACGCCCATTTTCCATACATATCAGCCTTGATGCAAGGGGAATGACTTCATCTAAACGATGTTCACTCATCACAATCGTAATCCCAAATTCTTCGTTAATCCGCTTTAAAAGACTTAAGAAATCTTTTGCAGCAATGGGATCTAACTGTGCTGTCGGCTCATCCAACAATAATAATTTAGGTTGTAAAACTAGAACAGCTGCTAAATTTACAAGTTGTTTTTGCCCTCCAGATAAAGTATGAACAGATTGATGTAATAAATCTTGAAACCCTAAAAAACTAATGAGCTCTGCAATTCTTTTTTGAATCATATGAGATGGAAGTCCCATATTTTCTAAAGAAAAAGCCATTTCTTGTATAACTGTATCCATAACAAGTTGATTTTCAGGATTTTGGAATACCATGCCAACCTCTTGTGCCGATAATATATTTGGTATTTCCTGCAAATGAACTCCTTCATAAAAAATATCGCCTCTTCGTTTTCCAATAGGGAGTAATTCTTTTTTGAAATGTTTTAAAAGCGTTGTCTTTCCGCATCCTGATTCGCCTGCTAATACAATAAATTCACCATGTGTAACAGATAAAGAAACATCTGCTAAAACTTCTACGTCTTCATCAGCATATATAAACGATACATTCTTCACTTCTGCATGCGCCACCATATCCATTCCCTCCCCTCCATCATAATAGGTAAACTAATAAACAAAATAAATAAAACAAATTGTATACCATCATATTGCTGAAACAGAATCGTTTCTACTCTCGGATAAATAAGCAGTTTACCAGCCCCATACAAGCTAAATAAACAGCAAGCAAGTAGTACAATTATAAAATAGATGACTACAAACCAATCTTGCTTAGCCATTCGATATCGAATATATGTACTTCGCTTTGTAACCCCAAACCCTCGCGCCTGCATAGAATCTGCTGTTTGCAGCGCCTCTTCTAGCGAGCAAACAAGCAATACTTGCAAAAGCTTCATTCCGTTTTTCAGTCGCTCCGTAAGTGAACCTGAATCCAGTTGTACACCTTTTGTTTTTTGAACGAGAGTGATTTGTCGCAGCCTTCTTATAAACAACGGAACAAAGCGGACTGTAATCATCGTTAAAAGTGCAACTTTCGGAGAAATTCTCGAAAATAAATATAAAAATTTATGACTTGAAATCGTATCATTGTAAGAAGTAAATGTAAACATAATGGCAATTAAAGATAATCCCATGACAATGCCATACATACACGCTTCAAATGTAATGCGATTATCCCCTAAACGAAATAATGTCGTCGCTCCTCTATGCGTGAATAAAGCGTTCAGCGCAATAATGAGCAGAAAAAAAAGAAGCGTACTTGGCAGCATTTTTCTTATTTTTTCACCATTGCCTTGCATGATGTTCAAAATGAGTAGCAAAATAATGGCGCTCATTAAAAAAAGAGGATGAAGACACACCATACAGAGTATCATCACCCCAATATAATAGATAAAATTTACAAAAGGATGTAAAGAAGAAAAAATAATTTTCATAACCCTTTACCCAATGCCCTTTCCTAATTTAACACATATACCCATTCAATTTTATCTCCTGGCTTCACTGTCACTGCACCTGCACTTCGGTTTGGAAAAGTTCCATTTACACGATATTTCCATCCGCTCGTACTCGCTACATCTTTTTCGTATAAATCATTAATACCTTTTACATAAATACTATTTCCAAACCCACTTGCATCTACATCTAATCCTGTACGCTGCAATACTTTATACACGGTGTCTCCTTCTTGCACATCCACTTTAGTTGCGCCTAGTAAATACCCTTCATGCCCTTTCACAGAAATTGTAACTTGTTTTTCCTGCGGTTTTGGAGCTGGAATTGGATCTGGCTTAGGGTCAGGCTTCGGAACGACTGGTTGCGGAGCTAACTGTTCCTGCTTTGGCGTTTCTTTTGGCTCATGAACAATTTTTGACTCTTTTTTCGCTTCAGTCTGTTCTTGCGGTTTTGATTCGGTCTTTTCTTCATTTCCTTTTTGTTGTTCAAGTGGTTGTTCTTCAAAAGCTACTGTTTGCTCTTTTTGCTCTTCTTGTTTTACTTCAGGCTGTTCTTTTTGCTCTTTTTGTTTCTCACTTGATTGTTCTTCTGTTTGTTTTTGCTCTTCTAATTGCTCTTCATTTGCTTGCGGTTGTTCCGGTTGTTTTTGCTCTTCTTGTTTCAGTTCATCCTGTTTTTCTGCTTGCTTTTCAACCTCTTTTTGTTCCGTCTGTTTAGAGGCAACTTGCTGCTTAGGCTTTGTTTCGTTTTGGCTACATCCTACAAGCAGACTAAATGATAAAACAAGCGTGAGAAACCATTTCATCATGTTCATGTTATTTTCACCTTCCCTAATAAAATTAGGAGCAAATCATTGCTCCTAATTTTTGTTAAGCTGCTTTTCGTCTCCATAAAGCGTATGCAGAAGCAATACATATTACACCCATTCCGACCGGTATAGCGGCTTCACCAGTTGCTGCTCCTGTTTTTGGTAATTGACGAGTTTGTGTCATTTCCTCATTATGATGATCTACTTTTTCTTGTACAGCAACATTTAATGGTTCATCTTTCGGTTGTTGCGTTTGTTCTTTCATCTCTTGTTCAACTACCGGCGCTTCTACCTCAGACTCTACAATTGGTTGATCTGGAATTTCAGCTTCCATTCGATCGTTTGACCAATCATAAATAGAACCGTTCTGATCTAAAAATACTTTATACTGAATCAACGCTAAAAGTGCTTGTTCAGTAGCCATGGTGTTGCCCTCTGCATCGCTTGGCAACCATTTAAATTCACCATTCTCTAGTTGATAAGAAAGAAGATTTTGCACTGCATTTCCATTCTTTTTCGTAAACTTAGATTCAGTTGGATTACTTCCTATCGCCGATAAACCTAATACCGCTTGCGCAACACTATTAGCGTTCTCTTGGCCATCTGCCTCAAATCCACCGTTTTCTAATTGTTTACTTGATAAATATTGTTCTGCCTTCGCAATAGCTTCTTTTACTTCTTGTTGATTTTGATAAGGTGCTAACGCAGCTAAAACCATCCCTGTTACATCTATACTACTAGCGTCTTCCTTACTACTTTCCACATTATATGTCCAACCACCATCTGTATGCTGTGCATGTAAGATTTCTTGTACTAAAGCAACGCGGCTCCATTTCGCTCCTACTGGCACTTCATATTTTTTTGTATCAAGCGCAATTAACGCAAATGTATAGCCAGTAACAGAATTTAATGTATCCGATTGATAAAGAAGCGGTATCAAATTTTGCCCCGCTATGTTCGTTGGATCTGCATTCATCGCTGTCAATCCAATCACAGTTCTCGCAATATCTGTTGCTGAAAAACGATGTAAGCGTTTCTCAACTTTTTTCGTAGCCGACTGTACATAATTGATTTTTTCTTCCATTGGTACTTCCTGTCCCGAGCGAGACAGTCCAACGGCCATCCAGTCCGTACCAATCCCACCTTGTAACATTCTTTCTGATGTTTTAGAGATGGCCTCTTCTACTTGTCGCTTTATTTCATTGTTGTTTACATATTGTTGCTCTTCTGCTTTTGCATTTTGTTCTAGCTCTGGTTCTTTGGGTTTGTTGGCTTCATCGTTTACTTCTGTCCCTGTATTTTCTTGAATTGTTCCTTCTGTGTTTTTATTTTCTTGGCTATCTTGTTTTTGTTCTTCTTGTTGCTTTTGATCCGTTTTACAAGTTCCTATTTTGTCTACAGTTTGCTGCAACGTTTCTTGATTCATATTGTTCCAATCTACAACAAAACGGTATGCAACAACGTCTCCAGAAGTTAATTTATAACTATCTGCTCCTACCATTGCTGCTTTATCGTTCACATCATATGTCCAGCCACTTGTAGCACCGCCCATTAAACCGTCGATACCTTTCACAAACATACCGTATTGTGAATTTTCAGCTACTACTTTATCCCCCATGACCTTTTGTAATAAGCTGTAAGCTGTTTCCCCATCTTCAATTGACACTTCTTTCGGACAAAGAATAATGCCTCTTTGCGATTCCCCAATAATCGCAAGCGTTGCTGTTTTTCCTTCTGCAAACGTAATATGTACTGTATTTGCAAATGACACAAATACGAGCGCGACTGACATTATCGATGTCAGTAGCCATTTTTTAAATATTGCCATTCTTCATTATTCCTCCCTTTACTTACTATTGACATAAAAAGGCCCCTTCAAGAGCATACAATCTCACTTTAAAGTGAAAAATCAATTACATACTCTCTACATATATAGCATTTCTATTTGTATAGAAAAAACTATGTAGCTCATGAAGACGTGTAATAACATTCATTACTACAAATTCTTCTATTTTAAGGAATCGGTAAACGACATACCTATATATTCATAAAATAATAAATTTCTGTATTATTTTACTATTGACATAAGATTTTGTCTATGTTTTATTAGATTTATTTTCTAAGATTAATAGATTATTTTATATGCTAAAAACTTTTTATTCCATGCCTTCATAAAGCTGCTTTTCCGAAACAACCACACCATCTTCATCCGCATATACATATTGATTTGGAATCCAATCGATTGCTCCAAAATGTAATGGAACTTCTGTCTCTCCCTTTCCTTCTTTTTTACTTCTTTTTGGCATTGTGCCTAACGCCAAAATACCAATATTTATATTTTTTAATTCTTTAGAATCACGAACATAGCCATATACAATAATCCCTGCTAATTGTCGTTTTTCCGCTATACTCGCCAAATTACCTCCGAGTAATGCACAATTTGTAGATGCACTACCATCCACAATAAGAACGGTCCCTGCTCGTACAGTTTGTAATGACTCTTTCACTAAAACATTATCATCCTTTACTTTCACCGTAGCAATTTTCCCATGAAACTGTGTTCTTTTCCCATATGATTGAAAAGCTAGCTGACACACTTGTATCTCATTTTCAAAAGCATCACAAAGATCTGCTGTTTTCCACATGTTTCTCCCTCTCTTCTTTTACATGATATGTTACATATTCTTATATTTTTTTATTTCCCCTGTCTTACATTGCAAAATTTTGTATACTATACATAGACTATCTATAAGGAAGTGTACTATATGAGTAGCAAAACAAATGCTTGTCGACTTCTTGACCAACATAAAATTCCGTACGATGTCCATGAGTACGAATGGGATGAAGAAAATTTAAATGCCAAGCATGTCGCAGAACAAATTGATTTACAACTAGAACAAGTTTTTAAAACATTGGTTCTTAGAGGAGACAAAACCGGGGTTCTTATGGCATGTGTTCCTGCCCATAAAGAACTGAATTTAAAAGCACTTGCGTCGGCAAGTCGTAATAAAAAAGTGGAAATGGTCCACATGAAAGAAATATTAGGACTGACAGGTTATATTCGCGGAGGAGTTTCACCTTTAGGTGTAAAAAAGAATTATCCATTATATGTGGATGAATCCGCATTAAATTGGGATGTCATTAGTATTAGCGCCGGCAAACGAGGATTACAAATTTTTCTATCTGGTAAAGATTTCATTCAAGTAAGAAATGCTATGATTGCTTCCATTTCAATGTGAAAAATATTGATTTTTCAAACATTTATTATTATACTTTTTTGAAAATCTTAAGGAGAGAGTAATATAGAAAAAAGGAATAGAAAGAAAACTTCCCCTCTCATGCATTAAAGATGGAACATTTAAAAATTATTTATAATCTATCATCCGAAATCAGCGAAGGCTCGTCTTTGCTGATTTTATTTTCATACTATATATTGTTTACATAATGTAGTTATGGTTAACACTTTCGTATAAAAAAAGAAGAAACTCCTGTCGTTTCTTCTTTTTTATATTCGGTATATTATGAAAGTTTCGTTAACAATTGACTCAAGTCCTTTTTCGTTTTCGTTGTTAATGATTTCATTTTTGCTATGTCTATTTTTTGTTTCTCCGCTCCTACAATTAATGGATATATACTTTGGCCGATTGTTTTATAATCAGTTGGATGTGAAGCCTCTAACTCTTTTTCAACTACATCCCATTTTTCATTTATTTGTTTTCCCAGTTTATTTACGGTATCTAATTTTGGATTTGCTGCTAAATGTTTATCCAAACTTTCAACAAGTTGAACCACTTCTTTTACACTTGCTTTGACAGTTACACCTTGCTTCGTACCTTTTGTTGTTTTCCCATTTGTCGTTTGATCTGCCGACTTTGTACTTGTCTCTTTTTCTGTCGTTTTTCCACTTGTCGTTTGATCATCTGTTTTTACACTTGCTTCTTTTCCTGTTGTTTGATCACTTGTATTTGTTTCCTTAGTCTTTTGATCTTTCTCTGTCTTTTCATTAGAGGATGTGCTTGTTTCTGTATCTTTCGTTGTAGTCGTTGCATCCGCACTTGCTGTTTTCGCATCTTCTTGGAGATTTGTTTGTTCTTGTTTCACTTGATCTTTTTCTGTGGAAGTACCGCTACAAGCTGTCATAGAAAGCATTGTGCCAATCGCTACAGATGCAATTGTTATCTTTTTCATTTTCATAAAAAAGCCCCCTACATTACTAATTTATCCTCTCCCTTTACGATTCTATTTCTTCATACAAATCCCTTTTTGTCCAGACTACTTTCTTCCCGACAGTTATCTCCATATTTTTATCCGATTGCACTATGCATTCCTTGCTGATATTTGTAGATTTCTCTCTCATTTGAAAGAAAAGAAAAAAGATATTGTCATATTATCAATCGTATGCTTATCAAAAAATCTGCTATTTTGACAATCTTGTTATTTGATAAATAAACATCAGAAAAATCAATTTATTTATCCTGCTGATTAAAGCTTCATTTTATCACATAACATCACCGTTGTTTACATAATTATATTATTCACTAATATATCATCATCAATAATTTCTCCTGTTATTCCCCCTTATTTCCTGACTAAGTAAGGAAATAAAACGAACTCTATCTATTAACTCTACCACGCTATTTTGACACTTATAATCCTTTCTCTTTTCATTAAGTAGAAAATAAATCCTCTGCATACATACAGAGGATTTATTTCCTATTTAATATTTGCTAAAATACGTTCCGCACCTAATTGTATACTTCGAGTAATGATTCCATTCATAATGGTAAATGCGATGAATAGGATGATAAACATTCCCCACATACCAACTTCAAAATAGAAAAATAATGCGCAAACTCCACCTACAATAACTAGATCCATCAAAATATTGGCAAGGAAGTTCCATAATGTTGTATATCTACTCTTAAATAGTTTTTGCTCTGAATCCCAATGTATATCTGCAGTTTGCGCATCCCAACGTACACCAATTATATTTGTGAACCATAAACCATTGGCACTAAGCAATATCCATAATAATGTAAAGAGTGGTGAAATGCCGCCAAAAATCGTCAAAACAACTCCAAATACAGCTAATATTGTTATATTCACAAACCATGCTGTAAATACTTTTGCCAAAAAGATATCTGATGCTTTTACTGGTAAATAACGATTCACATACCATGAACTTCCGTCTCTAGAAAAAGAGGTTGTGGCAATAACATTACTTCCCATTAAAAATAACCCGGCACAAAAACCAATGCCTAGCGCTAAACTAGCCCACTCTGGATTTTTTACAAACTTCGAAATCCACGTTAAGTTTCCATCTTGCACGAAAATAATAAAGAAAAACATAATTGGCAGAACAAAGGTGTTCACGATACAATTGATAAAAAATTGTGGTGTTCTAAATAAAATTTTGAACTCTTTTTTTATATATGCTTTTATGTGTGAACTTTGTACAGTCGATTTTTTAAAATTTTCTGCTGAAATACGCTCTTTTTTTGCCATACTGGTTGAAAGCCCGATAACACCTTTTAAATATGTGCGTTGTGCAACATAGAAAAACAACACGAAAAATGCAAATGAAATCACCGCAAAAAGGAATACATAAACAATTCCTTTCCAAGATGCATTTTCTATTAAACCCATCGCTCCGAAATATGTTGTTGGAAAATAGTTCGTGATTTGAACCAATAAGGAGGATTGATGCTCAGCAAAATAGTTGGCTACCATATCTTCTGACGCTACATTTTTGTTTCTCCATTGCATAAATATATTAATGCCTACAATAAATAATAACGTTACTAATCCAATGAATATATTACCTCTATCTTTATTTTTCGCAACGTTTGTATATCGCATAAGCAATGTCATTAAAAGGGAAGCAAGTACAAGCGGAATAATTGGGAAAAAGATATAAATGATTAGAACGTATACATAATATGTAATAAATGCACCACTTTGTATTCCATAAACAATGAAAATGGGTAATAAAATAAAGGATGCCATTACATACTGTGTAATTAATACGGTAATAAATTTCGCAGTAATAATTTGAGCTGGCTGTAAAGGTAATGGTAGTAACGTTTCAACGTCATTATTATAATAAAATACAGTTAAAATATTCGTAATACTAATAACAAATACCCATATGCTCGCAACAGCCAATCCCATACCAAGCAGCAACGTTTCTTGTCCAAATGCTTTCATTTGTACATACATTCCATATGTAAGTGGTCCAATAAATATAAATCCCGCAAATAATAGTGCTAAAAAGGAAAAAGCATACGCCCATCGTTTCTTTTTATCTGTTATAATGTCAGCATAATTTAATTTCAATAGTACCTTTGTTAGTGTCCAAATTTTATTCATTTCCTGTCATCTCCAAGAACATTTTTTCAAGGGACTCATTCGATTTAAAATGATCTCTCATTTCTGTTAAATTCCCTTGAAACTGTAAGCTCCCCTTATTAATAATCGCAACGCGGTCACATAACTTCTCTGCTACTTCCAGTACATGCGTAGAGAAAAACACTGTTTTTCCTTTATCGGCATGCTCTCTCATCATTTGTTTTAAAGTAAACGCTGATTTAGGATCCAATCCTGTCATCGGTTCATCCAAAATCCATACATCTGGATCATGAAGAAGAACACCAATGATAATAATTTTTTGTCTCATCCCATGAGAATAACTTTGAATTTGGTCGGATAAAGCGTTATATAAATCAAATCTCTCTGCTAACGATTGAATCTTTTCTTGCCGAACGTCATGTGGTACCTCATACATATCCGCCATGAAATTTAAATATTCAATCCCTTTCAAGCGTAAAAACATATCGGGACTATCTGGAACATAACCGAAAGTTTTTTTCGCCTCCATCGGTTCTTGTGCCACATTTTTTCCATTAATTACAATTGTCCCTTTATCAATTGTATGAATACCTGTAATCATCTTAATAGTTGTTGATTTCCCAGCACCATTCGGACCTAAAAAACCAAAAATTTCCCCATCTGGAACTGTTAAGTTTAAGTCTTTTACTGCATATGAATTCTCATTATAACTTTTCGAAACATTCGAAATTTCAATCATACCATCCAATCCTTTCCTCTATTACTAGTAAAATGGTATATTTATTATATCATAGTTATATCTTGTAATTTTAATATTTTTTATTTTCACGCTTTCTTAACCATAAAAATAAATATATAAACCTAAACCAACTGTTAACACAGCCGCAAGTAGAAGGTAAATCATTGTAAGTCGCCTAATATTCCCCTTCGTTGCTTTGCTATAATGTTCGTCCCCTTTTCTACCTATCATAACTGTTCCAATTACAGTTACTACTACAAATCCCAATATAAATATCACGAATTGTTTCATATTTTCTTTCCCTCCTTCACAACTATTTTATGCTATTCTTTTTATTTATCACGCTTATATTGTATCATTTTTCTAAACTTTCAATCTCCTTTCTTTATCATCTATGTGAAATAAATCCAATTATTACTAATAATCAGTGGAAATGTGATATATTTATAACACAAAGTTATATATGTACCATCTAAAAGGAGGCTATGCAATGAAAACGACATGGATCAAATATCTTGGATTCCTCGGCTTCTTCGGCTTCCTAGGATTCTTTTACTACAAAGGATTGTTTAGTATGTTTTGTTTCTTTTTCTTTTTTACAACTTATAGGAAGGTCAAACATGATGAACTCTTTGAACAAATTGTTAATAAATCGTGTCGAAATGCGTTTATCGTTTCACTATTGGCCACGACTATCATTCTATTCATAGAAATTCTACTCCCAAATTCACCTTTACAAGAATTCGATATCGCTATCATTTTCAGCTTACTCATTCTCACATTTGGCTTCTCTATTTATGCTTACGATATACCCATTGATGAAATGGAAGATGCGCCATGGCGTTCATAACGAACATAAAAGAGTCTCGCGCGAGGTTACATATGACGCAAGAAGAGCTAGCAAAGCGAGTTGGTGTGCGCCGGGAAACGATAAGCCATTTAGAAAAAGGCAAATATAATCCTTCTTTACAACTCGCATATGATATCGCCAAAGCATTACAGACTACAATTGATGCGTTATTTATATTCGACGAATAAAGTGAAACTTTAATCAGTGGGGGTTTTCTTCATCCCCCACTGATTATGAGCCCTCACCAATCGGGCTGTTACGGGCAGCCCTACTCCCACCTATCTTCCTTGCTTTTCTCTGAATCTTGAGGTGGGAGTCTTACTGCCCTAAAATAGCGGGATAACTTCTCCATATACAAACGAAGAGGATGCTATACAACATCCTCTTCGTTTGTTTTTCTTATCCTTACTTCTCTAATAACAATTCTTTCATTCTATCCAATTGTTCATTTGTGAAACCTAAGCCGTTCTTAGCATAGTTTTCTATATTTCCATATTTATTATACATTTCATCAATCGCTGCTTGTAAGTATTCAGCACGAGCCTCAAACATTGCAGCTAATATCGCTTTACTCTCTTCACTCTGTATATTTGCGCCTAATAGTGCCATCATTTTTTGATTTAATTGTTCGCGAAATCCATTACTTAATAAATAATCTTCCATTACCGTTTTTTCTGGAACACCGAGCAGAAGTAATAATAAAGCTGAACCAAAACCAGTGCGATCTTTACCCGCTGTACAATGATTAACAAGCGGCAAGTTTTCCGGATCTTGCGCAAGTTGCAAAAACTTCACAAACGCTTCATTTCCCGTTACAAAGTCTTCATTCATTTTCACCAAATATTCACCTGGTTTTCCTAACTTCGATACATCGCCTACTTGGAAAAATTCATTTATATTTAAATCTTTTGCTAAGTCTTGCACAACTGGTAAGCATACTTGTCTAACACCTTGAATGTGAGGATCCGGCTTATGTTTCACTTCAAAATCTGTCCGGTAATCACAAATTAATCTCAAGCCAGATTGTTGTAAATAATCTATATCAGCCCCTGTTAAACCGGCTAATTCTTCCGAACGAAATATTTTACCCCACTTTACCTTGCGTCCATCTGTCGTTTCATATCCCCCTAAATCTCGGAAATTAAATGCTCCTTGAAGCGGTAACTTGCGTTCTGCGACTGTAACAACCTGCCCATTACTCCCTACTAATCGAAAGTAGGGACGCGCATTGTCGCTTGGGCTTTCAATTGTACATGATGATTGTCCCGATACTTTCAATAACAATTTACCATTCTCTTCAATTCCTTCCGAAACAGTATCCCAATATATACGAACTTCCTCCGGCCCCTCTTCCCACTGTATATGTAACATATTATCTTCATTTCGCTCAACACTAGCATGTAATCCAGTTCTTTGCTGTTTCATTATTTCATCAACTCTTTCTGCGTATTGTTTATATATTATTGTATTACATAAATGCTATTTTTGTCCGAATTACCGTTCCTTTACAAACTAAACATTTTTTTATTATGCACATTTAGCTTGTACTTCTGCATGAACAAAGTTGTCCTTGAATATATAGAATACTAGAAAACATTGTACGATTAAAGGAAAGAGGAGGTTCACCTTTGAATATCCAAACGCTGCAGCAACAACTAGAACTCATTCAACAAAATGATTACTCACAAATGCAACATTTCGATATAGATGAGTTGACCCTAGGCATGATGCAGCATATCGGGACAACTGATAGCTATATTCGCAATCAATTAATATATGAATCTTTTTCTCATTTTATCCAACATCATTTTCTCTCCCATGATCAATTAGAACTATTATTGGCAACATGCCTTAGTGAAGAGTATTTATATTTCGAAATATCATCTCCATATACTGATGGGGTATTCACTCGTTCTTATACAGCATTATTAATTGCTTTAATTATTCAATTTGATAATGTTCATACCTTTCTATTGCCAGAAACCATAATAGAAATAAAAGAAAAACTTATTACGTGTATGAATTTAGAATCAGACTTCCGCGGACATATTGAACAAAAAGGATGGGCTCATAGTATCGCGCATATTTCCGACGCCTTTCATCAACTTGTTCAAAATCCTCACATATCCGGTCCGTGTTATGAAGAAATCATTCATTGTTTGTTAAATAAAATATTCATTCATTCGACTATATATTACAATAATGAAGATGAAAGAATTGCTACCCCTCTTTTAGCTATGCTATATTGTGATTTTCCAAAGGAAGCGTTTTTCACCATCTTATATAAAAAAATGAAGCGGCTACCTCAAATTAGAAAACGCCTATCCCTCAATGAATATTGTATGCTATGTGCCAATATAAAAACTTTTTTACGCACATTATTTTTTCGAACAAGAGAAGATCCTCACCTTACCTCACTTGCTAATCGAGTCGATAAAATACTACGAGAATTGCCGCAGTACTATTAAAATCTTACATACATGAGGACATAATTTGTTTATAATTTATATAAAATGCAGCGTGCGTAAGAAGCATGTAAATACATCTCAATATTTTGAGATTATTTTTTTACCGAAAACTAACCCTTCAATTAATTTTTGACAGGTTAATTTAAAAATAGTAAGATAAAAATGAAAATTCAATAGAAAGAGGGATAAAGATGAAAAAAGAAATTGTCTTACCTTTCTCTAAGACAAAAAGAATACGATTAAATGCGGGGTTTTTCAAAAAAATGTTTCCTGCCGCAAAAACGCCTTTAAAAGTTAATCTAACTGATTCTCTCATCGCATTATTAGGTGGGTTTCTCAGCATCGGCCTTCTATCTTATTTAACACAATTCACGAACACATTATGGATTATGGCACCATTCGGAGCAAGTTGTGTGCTAGCATTCGGCATTTGGAATGCTCCTTTTTCACAGCCGAGGAATATTGTCGGAGGTCATTTATTATCTACTTTTATTGGTATTTGTATCTATACTCTTTTCGGAAATACTCCTTGGGCTCTTGCATTAGCAGTTGGTTTAGCAATTTTCGGTATGATGATTACAAAAACAACACACCCTCCTGCTGGCGCAGACCCAATTGTTGTAATTGCTGGAGGATATTCTTGGAATTATCTTTTTAGCCCTGTTTTAATTGGATCGATGATAATTGTTATTGCCGCTTTACTTGTTAATAATCTTCAGAAAGATAGAAAATATCCTACCTTTTGGCTTTAAAGAAAAGTGCCTTTCATTTACAGAAAGGCACTTTTCTTTTACGATTAAAATAGAATTCAAATGGAAAGAAGGGTATTGATATGAAAACACAAACATACTTTCCTTTAATCTCTGAAAATCTATCAATTGACTTCATTAACACAGAAGTAATCCGCTGGGGAAATAGACATGAACTATTAACAGATATCCAAAAGTTCAATGATTGGTTACATATTGTAAGTGAATATACGCCAAGCTTACAATGGTTAATCGAGCACAAAACAATTGAATTGAGCGATAAAGATATTAAGCAACTTCTCCTATTCCGTCAGTTCCTTCGCACTTTATTTTTAGACATAATTCATACGAAAGGAAACATAAAACAAACGGATATCGAAACAATGCAAACATTAGCAAATCAACTTCCTTACTCCATGCAATTACATAAAAATGCAATTGTTCCTATCCCAAACGGATCATTTTATGAATGTATAAAATCACTCATTGCATTGGATATATTACAACTTATTTCAAGCAATCAACTTCAATATTTAAGACGCTGTCAAAACGAAGCATGTATTTTACTATTTCTTGATAAAACAGGACGACGAAAATGGTGTTCAATGAAAATATGTGGCAATCGAAACAAGGTTACGAAACATATGCAAAGCAAAAGACAATAAGGGAACGTCTATCGTTTCCTTATTGTCTTTTGCTTATACCTCTGTCCAATCCAACTATTAGCTCCTGAAAAATTCTAAATATGTACTCTTTCCTACCATCGTATTTTTTGCATGATTACATGCATATTTATCTGATAAGCATTCACTTTCTGTTTTATCCAGAAGGAATTTCATCTATTTTGTCTAAATATATATAGATTCACAAAAATATTCATTCATCTTTGGAGGATTTTGTCATGGTTAAATATATTTCTATTTTAGGTTCAACTGGTTCAATCGGTACATCTGCATTGGATGTAATTGCTAACCATCCTGAACATTTTCAAATTATCGGCTTAACAGCCAATCATAATATTGAACTTCTTGAAAAACAAATCGAAGCATTTCATCCTCGCATTGTATGCGTTGGTACAAAAGAATTAGCAACTACGCTTCGTCAGCGAATCTCCGGCAACATAAAAATCACATATGGTCCTGATGGATTAATTGAAGTTGCAACACATCCTGATACAAACCTTGTTCTTACTTCTGTTGTTGGTATTTCAGGTCTTCTTCCTACAATTGAAGCATTAAAAGAAAAGAAAGACATTGCGATAGCTAACAAAGAAACATTAGTAGCTGCAGGTCATATTGTTACTGATCTTGCTAATCAAAATAATTGTCGCTTAATTCCTGTCGATAGTGAACACTCCGCTATTTTCCAATGTTTAAATGGAGAAAACAGTCAAGAAATTGAAAAGTTAATCATTACAGCTTCGGGAGGCGCATTCCGAAAGAAAACACGGGAAGAAATGGCGATGCTAAAGGCTCAGGATGCCTTAAAACATCCAAATTGGTTAATGGGGGCAAAATTAACGATTGATTCAGCTACCTTAATGAACAAAGGTTTTGAAGTTATGGAAGCACGTTGGCTCTTTAATATTCCTTATGAAAAAATTGACGTTCTCATTCATCAAGAAAGTATCATCCATTCCTTAGTTGAATTTGTAGATGGATCCGTCATGGCCCAACTTGGCGCGCCTGATATGAGAATACCTATTCAATATGCTTTTCATTATCCAACTAGGTTACAATCGAACTATAAAAAACTAAATTTATTGGAGATTGGTAGCTTACATTTTGAAAAACCAGATTTCAAGAAATTCCCTTGCTTACATTATGCTTATGAAGCTGGAAAACTTGGCGGTACAGCCCCTACTGTCTTAAATGCAGCAAATGAAATCGCAAATGCTCGATACTTACAAAATGACATTTCATTCTTTGATATCGAAAAAACAATTTACTCTACACTTGAAGCTCATGATACGATTATTAATCCTTCTTTAGAAGTAGTATTAGCAGCAGATAATTGGGCACGTGAATATGCACAGCAATGCATAAAGAAAGCGAAACTTTAATAAGTAAGTTTCGCTTCGTCCCTCATTAATTATTCGTCTTCACCAATCGTACTTTGATGACCGACCTTACTCCTACTGAAATTTGTGGTGGACAGTAGAACACATAATCATTCAGGATCTTATCCAGACCATTTCATACACATTATTCAAATAAATTTTCTTAAAGGAGAGACACATATGATTTCTAAATTAAATCCAGCTTCTATTGAAATAGCAAAAGCTATTCTTGCTATTCAAATTCCGGCTTATGAAATTGAGGCAAAGTATATAAACAGTCATGCCATTCCGCGTTTATATGACCGCATTACTGATATTCAAAATTGTAAAGAAACCTTTTATGGCTATTTCTTAGAACATACATTAGTAGGTTTTATTTCATTTACAAACGAGGAATCTTTCGTCGATATCCATCGACTCGTCGTATCACCAAACTATTTTCATAGAGGAATTGCTACTGACTTATTACTCCATCTATTTCAACTCTTCCCTCATATGCATACATATATTGTACAGACAGGCAAAGCAAACACCCCTGCCCTTTCTCTATATAAAAAGCACGGATTTATTGAAACACAGAATATTTTGTTACCTGATGGAACACTTCTTGTAAAGTTAGAAAAATCTAAATAAAATAAATAGTTTGACTTAATTCCTTTTTTATGTTATTTTTTTAATTATAAAACCTTTTGCTGAATCCACTATGTGGAGCGGGGGACCCATTTTTGTAGCATTTGCTACTTGGGGCGAATCTTTTTTAAGTAGGGAAACTCTCACTTCCCGAGTCCGACAGCTAACCTCGTAAGCGTAATGGGAGAGGGAAGGTGCTTTTTACTGATGTTACACAGCATTCCTCCTTAACTATAAATAATTTGGAATCGATGTCACAAGAAACCTACATTTATAGTAAAGGAGACTCGTACAATGTTACGTTTATCAGACCACGAAATAAAAATGATGGAACAGCGTGTTCGATTGGAACAACAACGTACGTATCAAGCAAATAAAATGGTTAACAACTTGCATCACAAATACTTTTTCCAACACATTTTTCAGCCAAAAAGATAGAGTAACAATCTAACATATGTACAAGTAGAAAAAAGCTTTGCACCATATGAAGTGACCCCTAAAAGTTAGACACGGTTATTTCATTAGGCAGCTTGATAAAAGTGAGTCCGGTATTGCACCGGGCTCATTTTTAATTTTGCCTTTATCCGTTTTGTATTGTAATAATCTATATATTTTTCTAATTCTATTTTGAAGTGCTCTACACTTTCAAACTCTTTTATGTAGAGAAACTCAGACTTCATGATTCCAAAGAAATTCTCCATTACTGCGTTGTCATAACAGTTGCCTTTACGAGACATACTTTGTAAGATACCTCTTTCTTGTAATGCGTGACGGTACTGTTTCATTTGATAATGCCACCCTTGATCTGAATGCATCATTAGTTGGTGATTTTCAGGTAAACCTTTTAATGCTGTCTCTAACATTTCTGAAACAAGTGAATACGTCGGTCTAGAGCCAATTGTATAGGTAATGATTTCACCATTATACAAGTCTAATATAGGTGATACATACAGTTTCTCACCGAATAATTTAAATTCCGTAATATCGGTTACCCATTTCTCATTTGGCGTATCTGCCGTAAATTTACGCTCTAAAATATGAGGTGCAATTTTACCAACTGTTCCTTTATAAGATTTATATTTTTTCATACGTACAAGGCATTTTAAACCTAACTCTTTCATAATTCGTTGCACTTTTTTATGATTCACTATTTGATTACGATTGGCTAATTCATCACGAATACGACGATATCCATAACGACCTTCGTGTTCATCATAAATCGCTTTAATTTCTACTTTTAAATCGGCATCTGGATCGATTCTATCCATTTGTTTTACATAAAAATAATAGGTACTTCGAGGGATATCGGCTAACTTTACTAATTCTTTCACTTGAAACTCATGCCTTAATTCATAGACTACTTGTGCCTTGTCTTGTTTGGTGATTTTTCCTTGTTTTGAACTAAGGCATTCAACTTTTTTAAATACGCATTTTCCATACGTAAGCGTTCTAATTCAGCTTGTAACGCTTCAACTGAACCTTCTGCCGGAATCTTTTTCGTATCATGTTTTGTGTTTTTACTTTTCATGGATGGACGCCCCTTTTTCTTTGGTTCAAGGGCATCTAAGCCACCTACTTCAAATTGCTTCTTCCATTGATAAACCGTTGTAAAAGAAGGAACCATGAATATAGCCGCTGTATCCATTAACGATATACCCGATTGAGCCATAAAATTTAGTACGTCTAGTTTAAACTCTGCGGTGTAATTTGTATAGACCTCGTGTAAACCTTCTTCTCCATGGAGTTCGTATAAGCGTAACCAGTATTGAAATTGTGCCTTTGTAATATGCATCTGTTTTGCATATTCTGCTTGAGAAATTGTTTTTGGATTAAAGCCTTTAACAAGCGTTAACTTTGAATCCTTCGTAAATTTTGTCATAAAAAAACTACACCTCCAATTGTTAGACTGTGTCTAACAATTGGGGTGCAGTTCACATATTGCAAAGCTTTTTTCTTTTCAAGATTAATATATTACCCCTTTCGTTTCGCTCGATATTTTTTTACTTTCGCAATCGTTCCGCATGCTCTCCCTTCTTTTCCTCCCGCATACATCCCGCACCAACGCTTACTTCCATTACGAGAATGATCAAAAAAGACCCAGCGACAATCTGGACATGCTTTTAATCGACTCCACTTTCCTTCCTCAATCGCTACTAAAATAATGTGTAATAGGATTGTATAAAAATTCTGTTCCCCTACTGGTTCATATGTAATCGCATCCATATTTTCTGTTATACACACACGAAATGGATATTTTTCAAGCCATTGTTGCAGTGATCCTTTTTCCTCAACTATAAAACGAAGTTCATCTCGAAACTGTTTTAGTTCATCCACTGTCCCAAAAGAAATCTCTTCCTCCCAATGCCTTTTCGTAAAACGAAGTACATCTTCTATCGTATGAAGCTCGTCCACTTCCTCTCTTGTATCGTTTGGAATTCTCCACGTATTTAAAAATCCCCTTACAATTTCTAATTGTTCTGGAGCTTCTTGACTTTGATTCAAATACACTCACCATCTTTCTAAAATTTACTTTTTTCTGACTTTATGTATAATTATAGTATAAAATGGTTAACCATTAAAAGTTTTTAATGGTTACAATTTCGGAGGAGATTTTATGAAAAACTTTTCAATCCCCATACGCATTATACTGGTTTCTTCATTCTTTATGTCATTTGGATACTTTGCAGTATACGCTTTTCTTGCCATTTATTTATCGAATTTCTTACACTTTTCTGCTTTGCAAGTTGGAACCATTTTAACGATTATTATTATTACTTCACGAATAATCCCTTTTCTTTCTGGCATGATTGCTGATAAATTGGGTTACATGATTATGATGATCGCTGGCTTACTATTAAGGGGAATTGGTTTTATTTTCCTAGGAATCTTTTCAGAGTTTCATACGATTGCACTCTCTTCTTCGCTTATCGGGTTTGGAACTGCTCTTTATGAACCAGCAGCCCGCGCTGTATTTGGCTCACAACCAGCTTACCTGCGCAAAGATTTATTTACATACTTAAATCTCGCTTTTAACAGCGGCGCGATGATTGGTCCAATTGCTGGTACTTTATTACTCGCATGGAACCCTTTATATCCATTTATACTTACTGGATTTATGATGTTATTATTGGCTATTGTATTTATTTTTCTTAAGCCTCACTTCCAAGTTTCTACTGAAAATATAAATCTTTTATCTGGTTTAAAAAACGTTTTTGAAAACAAACATTTTCTCTCCTTTTCATTCATTATGATTTTCTTTTACATTATGTTTACGCAGCTTACCGTTGCTCTTCCGCTTTATATGACTCATATCAGTCATAGTACAAAGCTAGGTGGACTTGTTATTACGGTAAATGCCATTACAGGTGTTTTATTTATGATTCTATTTCGAAAGGCATTTCATCGTTACAACACCCTTTCAATTGTAAAATGCGGCGTACTATTAATGGGACTTTCTTTTTTACTTATCCCTTTATTGTCCCATCCGTATTGGCTATTTAGCTGCGTGATTTTATTTACAATTGGCGAAACACTTGTATTACCTAACGCCGATATTGCAATTGCAAATTATAGCAATGAATCTTATACAGCAACATATTTTGGCGTCTATCAACTTTCTCTTGCGATTGGCTTTATCGTTGGAAGCTATACCGGCACATTGTCTACATCACAAAATGAAGGAACTTATGCCCTTTGGATCATCTTTGGCACACTAGGTATAACAGGGTTTATGTTGCTTTCTCTTTTACAAAAGTTTGGACAAAAACAAGAAAAAGATATCATTCAAGATATGTAAAACCACTCATTTTCCCTATATAAAAAGTCATCATTTTGAAGCAGTGCAAGCAAAATGATGACTTTCTCTTTTTTATCAAGTGAAACTTTCATTATTCATAACTTATCTTCGTTTCACTTGATTCCTTATTATGCAACACTAGCAAAATAATTACCTTTTCACTCTCAACATTTTGGTGAAATGCATGTTATTTTTTCAAAGCAATCACTTTTTCAGCGCTGTCGATTTGAATCATTATTTTTAAAAAGTTTATTTCCACTGTTTGTTATGGATATCTAAACCTTCCTGACCAAAGAAATGAAGAATATATTCTTTTTCATCTTTATCAGTTTTCTTCGCTGGAGTTAGAGCTTTATCTCCCCAAAGTAAATAACGAAGTTTTTTAAAATCTTCAACTACAGATTTAAAGTCTCCATTGTACCATTTGTTTAGAATGGATTTATATTCGTTTTTTTCATCATCATCATTGATTATATCCAAGTTATTTTTTAAGTATTGGATGTTTTCTTTTGTCATTTGAATTCGCTTTGGATGAAGGACATTAGGAACTTTAAAATTATCGTTATCAAATGTGAGTTTTTGAAATAACATTTCCATCATCTTATGATTTAAGGTTTGCTCGTCTTTTATTTCTCCAATAACCTTAGCAGCCCTAGATAACTCTTCATTGCTGACTACATAATTAGAGCTTTGTTTTTTTTGGACCTTCCGAGCCGTTTCTTCTGTTTTTCCACTACTATATATTAGAGTAATGTAAATTCCTAATAACACTATAGCCAGACCAAGTATCCCACATATAATTTTCTTTTTCACTGTTCATCCCCCCTGAAGTTCTTAGATAAGTTAAACTTAACAAAAAATTCAGGACAATTCTACCTTATTACTTCTGATGGTTAATTTAAAGAATAGCGCTGCTTAACATATTTATTAGCTACCAAAATAATTTTGTTACTGTATTTTTAATTCATCCTATAACATTATATATTCTTTTAAAATAAAAAAGGGAATGAAGAAAATTTCTTATTGTATGTAAGAAACATACTAGATTCTTCTTTATTAAAAAGTTTTTATTTTGCTAACCTTTTTACAGCGAGGAGAGAATTTAGACCTTCTTCCCTTTTAGATAATCGTGCCCCCCTATTAGAAATTAACATTCTTCTTTTTATTATTTATTACAATTAAGATAAGGAAGCCAATAATAAATATGATAAGAGGGATTCCTTGAATAAAGAAAAACCCTTTCCAAAAATCAAATGCTGTACTATCAGGAGGATCTGTTGCAAAACCACCTATAAAAAAAGAGAGAGGTAGCAAGCTAATATTTAACCAGAAACAACCTTGAAGAAACAATAGGAATTTTTTCATAAATAGAAATTCCCTCCATTTTTCTATAAAGGTATAATGACCTTATTAGAAACATTTTTATTGTAAATCTACTTCTCTGAAGCGTTTTATATCATGATAATATGTAATCAATCCTTCAACCTTAATGATACACTGTTCCTAAGTTATCTCCAAAACTACTTATAACATCTTGTTTAATACGATGATTAAATATAAGACTATCATATTTTTTCAGTTTATCATTAGCAAGTTTGTTGATTACTTTTACTTTATATGTGTTATCAATAAATTGCATGCGAGGATTAAAACCTGGCACATTACTCTTTAGACTCCTAATGAACTTGGACACCTACTAAGAGTTGTTTCATACTCGAGATAGCCAAATAAGGGGGCATTTATTATGCAAAGAAGAAAACATTCTATAGAATTTAAACAACAAGTGGTACAAGAAGCAATGGAAACTGGAAATAACGCATGAGTAGCTAGAAAACATAATCTCAGTCCAAAATTCGTACACAAATGGGTAAAAACTTTTCAAGGTCATGATCGACAAAAAGTTGGGCATCATGAAGTGGTTTTATCGGGTGAAGTCAAACAACTAGAAGCAGAAAAATGATCAACTGAAAAAGCTATTAAGTGAAAAAGATTTAGAAATCGCTATCTTGCGTGATGTACTAAAAAAGAAGAACCCTCACTTACTGAAACGCTTGAAGTAGCTCATAAGTGGATTGAGAAAGGATACGCGGTTCGCTGCGTCCTTCGTATCTTGGGAATTTCCCCTTCCACATACTATTATCAGAAAAAGGAAGAAAAAATTGTGAGTGAGGGCAGGCGAAGCTCCTGCATGAGTGAATTCCACCAAAGACACCAAATATGAACGCCTATATTGAATCATTTCATCGTTTACTGGAGTACGAATGTCTGAAGCGCTGTATGTTTCAAACATATGCCGAAGCTTATCAAGAAGTCGTTACATATATTGAGTTTTACAACAACCGAAGGATCCATTCTAGTATTTGGATCTATCACCAAATGAATTTTATCGACGAGTACAAAAAGAAGCGTTAAAAATCAAAGAAGTTCGAGTATGAGGCGAGATTTTTTTCTTGTCTCATCTGAAAAAAGAAGCAAATTGCCGAAAGAAAGAGCAATTCTATGAAACAATGCGTTAAGGATAGTACGTGTCCAAAATTAGGGGGGGAATCCGCTTATACTCTAAAACGACTCTATAAGGTTCTTTTTTGTTTCAAGTGACATTTGACTTAACCCCTCGTTATGAGACAACTGTTTAACTATGTTGTAGACTGTACTGTTATCACCTATAAAGAGCCTTTATATTGGAATACATCTGTCTCTGAATTTGCATTTGAACTACAACCACTTAAAAGTACCTATAGTAAAAATAAAAAATAAGATCTCCTGCAATTTTTTCATTTTGCTTATTTGATTCCAAATAAAGTTGTCTCCCTAAGTGTTTCTATCATTATGATTATGATTGCATTAGGAGCCAGTCTAACAGGACTTTACCGATAAATAATAAGCAAAATTTGTCCAAAGTAATGTAACGGTTGCCAGCCATGTTAAACCGACAATGTAAGACCAACTTGTTTTCTTTGCCATAATTTATTCACCGATTTTCTTCATTGTACCAGTCAACAGCAAGAATTTGTATAAGGGGTACAGCCAACGTACTAACAGAGGTCACCATATCATTTTAAGAAAATTGTACGCTAAGAGATTTATAAAAGCTGTTGGGACTTAATAAACTTTTATAAACATGTCACACCTTGATTTCATAAGGATTAAAGTTTTATCCTTAAAGGTACACCTTTTGGAACGGTTTTGTTCTTTGGATATTTTATGATGTAATGAACACTTAGTACGTCTATAAAAGTGTATATTTACGGATTATCATGGAGATGCTACACAAGTTTCAAGCTGATAAAGAGAAGGAATCTAACCAAACTACTAATGATTCTTCCGATGTTGCTATTAATATCACTGGAACAACTTATGAAACTAAATTAGGCGTGGTACTGTAGACTCTTAGCATAGCTCATATTTTTAACAAAAAACCTCGCAGACAAATTCTGCAAGGTTTTTTAGTCTATATATCTAAAATTAATTTATATATTATAATAAAACTTTTATAATTTATTATCAGAAAATAAAAACATAAAATCTATTTGCTGTTAAATGTAAGCTGCTTTAAAGGCTTGTTGGACAGCTTGTACTTCTGATGAATCTTTACCATATAAGTTCGTTGCTACACGAATACAGGCTTCTTTTAATTCTTTAAAGTCAGAAGTCATATTTAATTCATCCGTATTTGCATAATAAAAAATATCAAACATTTTATCCTCCCCAATGCCTTGTACATTTACTCCATTATGATTTCCACCACTAGCAATCAAATAAGCTACTTTATTAATAATGCTAGAGTTCGTGTGTACACCACCATGATCATGAGCAGCATCAATAGGTAGATTGTTATAATGTCTATAATCTTCTGGATATCTAGAAGAGATAGATGATGGATTTTTCATATCTCTAAAAATACGACCAGATTGTTCTCCCATTGTCCAATTGAACTTTCCGTTATTTGCATACTTTTCAACTGCTACTCCTAAAATATCAGATAAAGCTTCATTAATTGCACCAGATTCTCCTGCGTACTCAAGACCAGACTCATTTCTTGTAACCGCATGTGTAAACTCATGCCCTGCCACATCAAATGCTCTGACAATTGGATCTCCATATACCAGCATAGCCCCATTACTAAATGCATTAAACCATTGCTTTGGATTTCCTTTATTCGTACCATTTGTGTTCCAACCATGAACTACAGAAATTACTTTTTGTCCATTATTGTCAAAGCTGTTACGGCCATATTTTTCTTGATAAAAATCATATACTTTAGTTGCTAAATAATGTGCACTAACTGCTTTAGGATCTGTAAAATTCGTAGAATTACTTGTAACTAAGTCATCCAGATAACCCCATACATTTCTTCTATAATTATTATAATCCTTATAATTAGCTGTATACGTTTCAATTCCCTTACCACGAGAATAATCTGCAAGAATGTACGTTCCATCACTTCGTTGCGAAATTCCAAATGTACGATTAATACCCAAATCATCTTTTCCTGTCCCTGTTAATTTAGAAGGATCTTGTGATTTATTTGATGTCGCAGATTGGACAATACTATTATCTACTTGTATCCCCAATTTTTGAACAAGTTCTTTTAATAGATTCCCACCAAAAGCATCAATTAATACTGTACCAGATACATATTCAGGTGTAGATGCACTAAAAGTAATTTGGTATGCATTTGTAGCTTTATTTGTATTTTCATCTACATATACCACTTGTTTAATTTCTGGTTCCTCAACAAATGTAAGATTATGCCCATAGATGTTAAAAAGCTGTTTCTTTGCATCCTCTTCTGATAGAGTAATAGGTTGTTTCAAATCTTCTTGTTGTTGTAAATCTTGGGCACTATCCCCCGAAACACTCGTAAGTACACCATCGTCATTAACATGTGCGGTCAGTTGATATCCGTATACATCCCGTCCTTCATATGTTTGTTGAAGACGTACCAATGTTGTACCATCATAAGATTTACGACTTTGCGTAACATTATAATTAACTTTTGATTCAGTATTAACTTGCTTTGATGATAATGCTTGTTCTGTTTTTCCTTTTAATGCGTCTTTTGCTACATTTTCCGCCGAATTTTGAGAAGGCGATGTTAAATTACCTGTTCGGAACGTATCTTCCTTTGTTTCCACTTTTAAATCTTCTGTTGCCGCATGTGCTCCTCCATAGGGCATAATCATCGATAACATTACTCCTGTAGTTAATCCTACTTTTACGAAATTCTTCATATTCTTACTCCTTTAAAATTTTATTATTAAATTAAATAAATTTAATTTAAAATTCTAATCCTAAATAAAACATTCAATTTGGTACCTACAAAAATGCTGTTCTGTTCTTTCCATACACTTCTATTATTATTTTTTATTTATTAACAGTACATATGAATATAAAATTATATAACTACAGTAATGAAATATTAAATCCTAATAGCAGGATTTTGAGTTCTATTGTAAAACATAAGTCCTTATATCTAATTCTTTTGGAACCAGACATACACAACTAAATCTTTTAAGGTACCTCCATTCTTATTACTTTTAACTGTAGTCAATCTATTTTATATACCAGTGTAATTATTATAGTTACAATACTTCACGATTATCAATCATTAAATATATGCAATTTTACATATAAATAAAATTATATTCGGTGCTAAAATATCGTATAATTGTCTATACTCTTTTATTTCTTCTGGAGACAATCTCTTTCTTTTTACTTTATATGGATGAAAAAATACTTTGTAGGAAAGGAAACTTACTAATTTCCTTCTATGAATTGTATCCTAAATCGTGGACACTTAAAAAAGTCCATGATTCGAGGCTTTTGTGTATTTTTCCCACTCATTCCTCTTTATCATGATTACTATTTTTAGGTGTATGTTATGATAAATACAAATAATTTGATAAGGGAGTTTCTTATGATTACACGAGAAAAATTTGAAGAGAAGCAAGTGTCTCTATATTTTATAGTACTAATAGTAGCCGCATTATTTGGTTTTATCTGGCCAAATCATGGCGAAAGGTTAGAGCTCATCATTTCATTCATTATTGCCTTATTAATGTACAGTATGTTTTCGCAAATCCCATTTATGTCATTGAAAAATGCATTTGGAAATTCTAGATTTATCAGTGCATTATTAACAACTAATTTTATTGTAGTACCTATTGTAGTATGGATTTTATCTCGACTTTTACCAGATAATCCTCCTTTATTACTCGGTTTTTATTTAGTATTATTAACACCTTGTATCGATTATGTAATTGTTTTTACTTCTTTAGGTAAGGGGAATGAAAAGCTTATTTTGATTTCTACACCTATACTCTTTATTGTGCAAATGTTACTATTACCTTTGTATTTATGGATATTTATGGGGGGTGAAACAGCAAAAATTGTTGAACCAGACCCTTTTATTGAAGCTTTTCTTGGGTTAATTATTTTGCCTCTTGGTATAGCTATTTTAATACAAATTATATCTCGAAAAACTTCAATGGGTAACAAAGTTTTAAATATTTCAGCTTGGCTTCCAGTTCCTTTTATGGCTTTGACTCTATTTGTAGTTGTTGCATCCCAAATAGGAAAACTTCCTGATTTTATAAATCAAGTTATTCAAGTTGTGCCTATATATATCGCTTTTATGGTAATTATGCCAATCATCGCTAAATATATTGCCAAATTATTCAAACTAGATGTTAGTTCAGGAAGAACACTTATTTTTAGTAGTTTTACCCGGAATTCTTTAGTAGTACTACCTCTTGGATTAGCTTTGCCAGATATAAGCACTTTAGTAGCAGCTATAATTGTTACTCAAACTATTGTTGAACTTATAAGTGAGCTAATTTATATACGTGTTGTACCAAATGTTCTGTTGCAGGATAAAACAATTAATTATGAAAAAACAAGCGTCTAACATTGAACTGTCCCCCGAACTGCGGACACTAAAAAAATGGTTCCGGTACAATACCGGAACCATCTTTTAAGTACTTGATTTTTAAAGATCTTTTTATGAAACTGTCCGTTTTAAAGGGTACCGTTCATCTCTTTTTTATCAAGTGAAACTTTCATTGCTAATAACTTATCTTCGTTTCACTTGATTCCTTACTATGCAACACTAGCAAGATAATTACCTTTTCGCTCTGATAGGTACACAAATTTCACAAAGATGGTTATCAACCATCTTTTTCATGTATCGCTCAAACACCGGTCTTGTATCTATTTCATAGTCGCTATTTAGCAAGTTGGGAAAAATTTCAATCCATGCTTTTTGAATCGCCTCTGCCGTATGCTCTACTTCATAAATCGCATATTTCCCGCCGGGTAATTCACTTTCAGCAACAAAATCGTCAATTGGTTCATTTTTTGCAATAACGATGCAAGCATCATAACGACAACTTTCAGGTGGCGTTATTTCTGGGTTGTCATGCGAAATTCCTAATACAATCGCCGTTTCATCTAAAAGTTTTTTCTCCGTAGCCCAACTTTTTAATTTCTCCATCGTTTGCACGTTACCTAACCCGTATGGACCAACTTGTCGCACATATGCAATTCGATATTTTGGTAAGTTCTCAATCTTACTATTCATATAACACTTCTCCCTTTTAAACATATTTACTACAAGTCAAAGATTATCACGATTTAAAAATTTAACCATCTTAATTTTTAAAATATTTTATATTTTTATATAACTGATATAGTGAAATTCCTTATCACACATCATGACAAAAACATCGTTTTATCTATAAAACAATGTTTTTTATTAAGATATAAAAAACACCTTTTAGCCTAACTAAAAGGTGTTTTTCAGTGTTATTAATGAATATCATGTTTTTTGAAGTTACCGCCTTTTACTTCTGCTACATCGTATACCGTAACAAAAGCATCCTTGTCAATTTCATGAATAAGTTCCTTCATTTTACTTTCTTCTAAACGGTTGATCACACATGTGATTTCTTTAAATTGTTCCTTTGAATAACCGCCATATACTTCATTATAGGTTGCACTTCGTCCTAAGCGTTCTCGAATTGTTTCTACCATTAAATCTGGTTCTTTCGTAATAATTTTAAATGTTTTCGATCCGCTTAAACCAACTTCAACAATGTGGATTACTTTAGATGCAATAAAATACGCAATCGCTGACAGGATCGCCCCTTGAAGACCGAACACCGCTGAAACAAAGATAAAAACAAACATATTTAAAAGCAAAATTAAATCACTTGTCCCAAACGGTAATTTACGAGACAGTAATACAGCTAACATATCAATTCCATCTAATGCGCCGCCATTACGAAGAGCAAGCCCCATCCCAAAGCCTATAATAATACCACCAACAACGGTAACTAGCAATGTGTCCCCTTCAATAATCGTTGGAATTTCGTGCATCAAGCTCGTACCAATTGCAAGTGAAGCAATACCGATAATAGAGAAAACAGCAAAACTTTTACCGATTTGCTTATATCCTAACCAAACAAACGGGATATTAATGACTCCAATTAGCACCCCTAATGGTAAACCAAATAGTTGTGAGCTAACGATACTTAAACCTGTTACTCCCCCATCCGATACGTTGTTTGGAATTAATACCGCTTCTAATCCATATGCTGTGATGAATGCCCCAATAATAATCATCAATACTTTTAAACATATTTTTAACTTTTTGGGCTTGTGTATGTTGATTTGACTCATGTTGTTTCCTCACTTCAAACTTATTTCTCTTTTGCTTATGCTGATTGAATCTGCTAGATTCTATTTTACCATATTATTAACAAACTACCCACCACCTACATTGCCTTTATAAAGGGAATGTTTCTAGTCATCGAATCGTATTTACTTAGCTAGTAACTACAAACAACATTTACAGTGGAACAGACGTTTAAAATAAAGTGAAACTTTACTTGACCAAAAAATAAGCTGCCTATAAGCCAGTTTATCAACTTATAAGCAGCTACCCCTTTTATATTTTTATAATCCCTAGCTCAAATTGAATATGTTTCATTTAACTTGCTTATATACGTTTATTTCAAATACAAAACCTTCGTTTAACTATACACAGGTTCTTTCTTGCTTAAACCAAGTGTCTTAGATGTCGATGTATGAATTTCTTGGAAAAGTTTTGGATTTTCTACTAATGAAACACCATAGGAAGGAATCATATGTTTTATTTTGTCTTCCCATTTTTCCATATATTGCGGGAAACATTTTTCTAATACTTCAAGCATGACGTTAACAGCTGTAGAAGCACCTGGAGAAGCACCAAGTAATGCAGCAATTGATCCATCAGCAGCACTAACAACTTCCGTACCAAATTGAAGCGTTCCTTTTCCACCAGTTTCAGTATCTTTAATAACTTGCACACGTTGGCCTGCTACTACTACATCCCAATCTTCACCTTTCGCATTCGGAATAAATTCGCGCAACTCTTCAACACGCTTTTCGTTCGACAGCAACACTTGCTGAATCAAATATTTTGTCAATGCCATCTCCTTTACACCTGCAGCGAGCATAGTAAGTACGTTATTTGGTTTTACAGAACCTAATAAATCAAGATTTGAGCCCGTTTTTAAAAATTTTGGTGAGAATCCAGCAAACGGTCCAAACAACAATGTCTTTTTATTGTCAATATATCTTGTATCAAGATGCGGAACAGACATTGGCGGAGCACCAACTTTCGCTTTTCCGTATACTTTCGCATGATGTTTCTCAATCACTTTTGGATTGTTACATACCATAAATAGTCCACTTACTGGGAATCCGCCGATATGTTTTGATTCAGGAATCCCTGTTTTTTGTAGTAAAGGTAAACTTCCACCACCAGCGCCAATAAAGACGAACTTTGCAGTATGATATTCAATTTTACCATTGTTCATATCATGAACTTTTACTTCCCATAATCCATTTTTCATGCGTTTAATATTTTCAACACTATGTTTATAATTTAATTCAACATTCTTGTTTTGTAAGTGTTCAAATAACATGCGTGTCAACGCACCAAAATTCACATCTGTTCCGGATTCCATTTTCGTTGCTGCTATCGGTTCATTTGATGTACGCCCCTCCATAATAAGCGGCACCCATTCCTTTAATTTTTCAGGGTCATCTGAAAATTCCATTCCTTGAAATAGCGGAATATTTGATAGCGCTTTAAAACGTTTTTTCAAAAATGTTACATTTTTTTCCCCTTGTACCAAACTCATATGAGGTATCGGCATAATAAATTTCTGCGGATTACGAATCAGATTGCTATTAACAAGATAGGACCAAAACTGTCTAGAAAGCTGAAATTGCTCATTAATTTTAAGGGCTTTTTTAATATCTATCGATCCGTCAGTTTTTTCGGATGTATAGTTAAGCTCACAAAGTGCAGAATGGCCTGTACCCGCATTATTCCATTCATTCGAGCTTTCTTCCCCTGCGCCCTCAAGTTTTTCAAACATTTTAATTTCCCATTCAGGTGCTAACTCTTTCAGTAATGATCCTAAAGTTGCGCTCATGATTCCAGCGCCAATTAAGATAACGTCTGTTTTTTTCTGCATGTTGCTCATGATAATCTCTCCATCCCCTATATTGGCAAAAAAGAATCGGCATCTATGCTCAAATAGAAAAAGCAATATGCCACCTAGGCCCCACCTAGGAATATATCTTTTTTGTCTCAATTATAACCATCTCATACTCTATTATAATAATTAATAGACTAAAATATCTAGTATTATCTGATAATTATTTATAGACTAAAATATCTGGTATTATTTTATGATGATGATTCGTCAAACGCGAATACATTCTTAAGAAACTTAAAGTGAACAAAACAAGGAGAAGCTGAAAAGCTTCTCCTCGTTTTAAGATGCGTGATCTTTCTTTTTCATTAATGTTCTTTTTTTCATTGCTTTCGTTAAATATCCACCTTTGAAAGAACGAATTTCATAAGAAGACATGAACGCTTTCGGCGCAATTCTGTTCACAATTTCCAACAGCTCTTGTTCTCTTGAACGCTTTGCCACAATGTCTAATCGATAACGAACAGAATTAATTCCTTCCCCTTCAAACAATGTAACACCAAATCCCGCATTTCTTAATTCATCCACTAGTTCATTACAACGATCTAACAAACTAACATGATACGTAATATAACCGATAGCTAATTTATTTTCTATATAACCACCTAATAAAAGACCGGCACTAAAACCAATTATATAGGCTACAATATTCATCCAATTTGATAAATCTTGAAATACAATCCCTAAACTTATAATATAGATTGCACCTTCGAGTAAACCAACACCAGCAGCGGATCTTGTTTGATTTTTTACAAGCAAAATCGTCCGGATTGTTAAAACAGGAACATAAATAATTTGAAGTACAAAAATCAGTAACGCTTGTAACATATATATCCACCTCTTTTCAAAAAGTCTTTTGTCATCATAACATACAAAACCTTGAGAAAGCGATGGTTTTCCTTGAAATTTTTTAAGAATTTTCTTATACGTCACATAGCGCTCTGCATGTAGTAAGTATACTTTCTATTTTTTCTTGTTTTCTTCTTTCACTAATTGCATATTTGCATAAGCTAAGTTTGCAATCATCAAAAAGTGCCCCCCTAAAATTCCCGTTCCAAATGCCCACATTTCCATTTCATGTTCAATTTCATACATAATAATGGCTCCTAATATCGCAGCTGCAAAACGATTTAAGATGCCGATCCCAGGAACTCGTTTCTTCAATATAATATTTCGTCCTATTTTCTCAACTCGTCTAGCTAATAACCAAAGACAATATGCACTTACTGCTAACCCAATCCCAAATCCGGTTACTTGTTTGGAAAACGGAGTAATCGTTCCTATCAGTAGCAAACCACTAAAAATCATATACAATTGCAGTCGATAAACGCGCAACGCCATTTGAATCAACAATATCCGCTCCTAGTTATCAATTTTATTTTGATTCAAAAAGAAAGCAGCCACCTAAACAGTTGCTGCTTGTTCTTGTTGATGATCAATTTTCCGAATTTCAATGCGCTTAATTTGATAAGAATCTTTTTCAAGCACTTTAAATTCATAATTCTCTGCTTCCACACATTGTCCTTCTTCAATCTCATGATTTTGCATCATAATCCATCCGCCAATTGTATCTACATCTTCTTCCTCAATGTGTAGACCAAATAAATCTTTCACTTCTGAAATCAACACTTTTCCATCCACAATCTTATGATGTTCATTTACGTGTTGGATGGGCGGATCTTCATCTTCATCATATTCGTCGCGAATTTCCCCAACAATTTCCTCTAATATATCTTCAAGCGTTACAATTCCAGCTGTTCCTCCGTACTCATCATATAATACAGCCATCGGAATTCGCTTCTTCTGCATTTGTAGAAGTAAATCATGAATTGGAGTTGTTTCCATCACTTCAATAATTGGGCGCATATACGCACGAATGGATGATAAGTCTTTTGTATCATTGTTCATATATCGAATAAAGAAATCTTTTACGTTCACCATACCGATAATATCATCTTTATCCTCTCCAAAGATTGGATAACGTGTATATCGCTCATTTTGGATAATTTTCATGTGTTCTTCTACTGAATCTTCAAGATAAAAACCAACAATCTCTGTTCGTGGCACCATTATCTCTTTAGCAATGCGGTTATCGAATTCAAAAATATTATTGACATATTTATATTCCGCTTGGTTAATTTCTCCACTTTCATAGCTCTCCGAAAGAATAAGACGTAATTCTTCTTCCGTATGTGCTACGTCATGCTCAGAAGCTGGTTTTAAGCCAAATAAACCTGTTACAACACGAGCTGAGCTATTTAGTATCCAAATAAACGGATACATCACTTTATAAAATATCATTAAAGGTCCAGCAAATAATAAAGTGATTCTTTCAGCCTTTTGAATTGCCATTGTTTTCGGAGCTAGTTCTCCAACTACAACATGCAAATATGTCATAATCATAAACGCAAGGCCAAAAGTTAACACATGTGAAATGGAAGGATTTAAATTCCACTTTTCAAACAATGGACGCAATAATTTTTCTATCGTCGGTTCACCTAGCCAACCAAGTCCCATCGCTGTAACTGTAATCCCTAATTGACAAGCAGATAAATATTCATCTAAATTCGTTGTTACTTTTTTTGCTGCTAGCGCACCGCGTTTGCCTTCCGCAACAAGCTGATCAATGCGACTTGAACGTACTTTTACAATCGCAAACTCCGCTGCTACGAAAAATCCAGTAAATGCGATTAAAATCGCAACCATGACTAAATTAAATATCTCCAATGAATCCCCTTAGTAAAAAACTAAGGTGTTCACCTCCTGTATACTATAATGTTTTCTCATTTACGTTTCTTTTCTTTAGAAAACATAGCGCTATACAGAAATTAAAGGGGATAGATGCAATTTACACTATAAAAACATCATTAGTGTTTGCATCAAAGCTGTCGTTTGACCAGATAAAGATTTTGATATTTTTTCTCGTTGTGAATCAGTCAATCCATCTAACAGAGGTTTTAACTGTGTTAACTCTGTTTCTAATCGTTGGATATGTTCTGTCACTTCGTTCACCTGTTTCGAAACGTGTTCATTGATACCGAGCAGCTTTTTCTTCTCCTCGATCCTCTCTTTAATCTCACAAAGCGGCATATGCATTTCTTTGCATTTCTCAATAAATTGTAGTGTTTCAAATGCTGTTTCGTCGTAATAGCGATAATTGGATTGAGATCGCTCCGCTTTTAAGATACCTAGATTCGTATAATAATCAATCGTTCGTTTCGAAACATGAGCCAAGTGAGCCAACTGTCCGATTCGATACACCTTCCCAACGATCTTCCCCCCTCATTTATATTAAGAACATCATACAATACATAAACTGTACAGTCAAACGTGATGGTTTTTTATTCACAATATGTGCTAACATTTCATTTCAAATGTCACCTGTATTCTATGTTTTCCTTCTATTTGTAAAGGTAGTATCTTTCTATTTATGTTACCATTAATTTATAAATATTCACACAATAGGAGGATTTCTATGGCATTGGACATGAAAGCAAACTGTCAAACATGCAACACTTCACTACAATTAGATTCGGAAGCTTATATTTGTACGTATGAATGTACATTTTGTGCTCCATGTACTGAAAACACGCATCATATTTGTCCAAATTGTGGAGGTGAATTAGTACGTAGACCAAAGAAAAAGAAATAACGTCATGTTTCAAATAAAAAAGAGTCGATCGACTCCTTTTTATTTGAAACATCTATTTAAAAATCCCTTTTAATGTATCACCAATTATAGTAGCTAAATATTCATACCCCTGCTCACTAAAATGCAATCCATCCCGTTCTTCATTCTCTAAAAATCTTTTATAATTGGATTCTTGTATCATAAGAGAATGTAAATCTAGAAAATGGCTTTTTGTTTCTTTCGCTACTTCTTCCATCACCTTTGCATACTGCTTTAACACTTCGTTTGTTCTCGCATGTTGTCTTTCCTCATCGACTGGCGCAGGACTAATAAGAAGTACCTTTTCTGGAGAAATGCTTCGCACAATTTTTGTTACATTTTCTTTATATTTTTCCTTTGGCACTTGCTTATGAAATGCCGCATCATTTGTCCCAAAAAAGACCGTTACAAAGTCTGGTTTCAAAGATAAAACATCCTCTTCTATTCTTCTTAAAGCATCTAATGTATCGTCACCAGGAACTCCCGCATTTACAACTTTCCACTCTGGAAATTGCTCTTGTAAGCGCGGGGTTAACCGACGTGCACCATTCCAAAATGTTTCATCGGCTGTAATGCTATCACCAAAACATACGAATGTGTTCATTTTTCTCTCTCCTTATTATGTATAAATATCTTACTTATTGTACCACCAGCTCATACTTTGTACTTTTTTGAATCCCCATCAATAGCACCGTTTCCAAGTAATTACTCCATGATTTCTGAAACATTCATTTTTCTTATTCCTACCTCACAAATATATAGAATTACCATAATAAAACCACCTTACTATGATTAGACAATTACGGGAAAAAACCTTTAGAAATTCTTATATTATATAAAGAAATACGATTTGTTTTTTATTGATAATGCAGTAGCTACTATTTTTCATTCTTCTTCTGCTTCTAATCATGTTGTCACTTCGCTCAGCTTCACAAATCCCCTCTCTTTGCTTTTATATTTAACAAATACGGGAATAATAAAAAAATACTTTAAACATATAGGAGGCATTGTATGAAACCTGATTTCTTGCAAGCAATTCAAAACGCTGTTGGTCATATTGAACACATTCATATTGAAGAAAGCGGAGTGGACAGCTTGCTCATTCATCATGATGATCCGAATAAGTTAACACAAGTTGCGAAAACATTAGAAAGTCAAAAATTCCATTCTGTAATAAGACATAACGGGTCAACATCATTTATTGAAGTCACCAACAAATGAAAAAAGTTCGGTCATATCCCGAACTTTTTTATCCTTACACTGAAATTTCAAATTCTCTTACATACACTGCTGTCCCTGCCACTTCAACATGCAATACATTATCTTTCTCTGTTCTCTGTACATACACTCGCACACGTCCATCCTTGTGTATCTCCTGTCCTTGTTCAACAATACATCTCATTTCCCGCTTTTTATCTTCTTTCAAAAATGTAGCATAATAGGCTCCCATTACACCAGAAGCTGTTCCTGTTACTGGATCTTCAATTGTTCCGGCATACGGTGATGAAAAATGACGACCATGCATATGCGCTTCTTCATGATACGTTTCGAAACAAAACGGATGAATAGATGCCTCAGGTATTTCTACTAAAATAGATGGAAATAGCTTATTATTTGGCCTCATCTTTTCGCAGGCAGCCAATGTTTTAATAGGTACTAATAATGTCCAAACCCCTGTACTTCCATATACAATTGGTAATGTTTCATCTATATCTTCTTCATGAAGACCAATGCTCCGTGCTATCTCTTCTTTAGAGCCATGAAATGCTTGAAACTGTGGTTCTACTTGGCGCATTCGAACATATACTTCTCCATTTCCATCTATTTCTACGTATACTGGCAAAATTCCAGCTTTCGTTTCAATCGAAAGGTCACGAGCCTCTTTCCATACTCCTCTTGTATAAAGAGCGTATATAGTAGCCACTGTTGCATGTCCACAAAGATTCATTTCATAACCTGGCGTGAAGTAACGAATCTTTATATCGGCAACATTTGAAGAGAATACAAAAGAGGTTTCGTTAAATCCTACCTTTTCCGCTATACGTTGCATCTCATAATCTGTTAACCCTTCTGCATCTAATACAATCCCCGCTGGATTTCCCATATTTGGTTTATGACTAAATGCCTCATAATGTAATACCTTTATTTTCTTCATTTTGTATCCCCTCACCTTACAGATTTTTTATAACCAAATTAATAGAAATAAAAAAGGGCCTACTCGTCGTTGAGCAGACCCTGTCATAGCATTACTACATCCAACGCTCTCCTTCTACAAATGATAGATGCATGATAGCATCAAACGATAAAGAGAGGTTTTATGAGTGTTTAATGGAACAGAAGGAAGTGAGCTTGTCCTGTCCAAAAAAGAGAGAAACTCCCTCTAGCAGACACCAATACTCTTCAGATACACATTGAGGTACCATTTTGGAAACTCTCCCCTATTCATTATATTGCTTCCTGCTCGTCTACATCCCTTGTTATTGTATGATTTCTAGATACGCATTATTTTTTAAGCCTCTCAACGAATAAAACTTAATATCCTGTCAATACTGTTGATAACCTTTTCTAACTTACCCAAGAGTTGAGCAGTTAGCTTTTGCTAGCTGCTCTTTTTTGAGTTCAAGAGATAAGCCATGCCTTATCTTACATCTCTTTGTTCGTAAGATTCTCGACACGATCAAGTATTTTTTCTAGCCTCTGTAAATCTTGTCATGATGTACTTAAAACATATTTATCTGTTGATGTAAATTGTACCCATTGCTCATCCTTCTACATCCATTCCTCCTTTTACAAAATGAAATTTGTATTATTTATTTCTCAACACCTAACATATAGAACCTAATTACTATTATTGGTAATATATAGTTAATCCATTAATTTTCTCTTATACACTTTTTTACAAAGGACCTGCACCCCATGGCAGGTCCTTTGTGTTTGTTGCTAAAGTAGTATTTTTGTTTCATTTTAAAATAGGCGAACTCTCACATTTTCATCACATAATATAAAATACCTAAATATAATATGGAACAAGGAGGTTTATAGCATATGCACCCATATCAGAATTCACATCCACATTATCCAATTAGAAATAACCATCCAAGTTCAAATATACAATACTTAATGCAACGAATGACTAGGTTTGAAAATCGTTTAGATCATCTCATTAAGCTAATTGAAGATAGCAATCAATTGTTACGATCCATTGAGCAACAAAAACAAATTATTTCCAATGGTGGTGGATCGGTTATTGTACGAATGTAAATAAATGATTGTGATTTTAAATATTAGTTAAACTCACAATCATTTATAAAATACAACATTATATAAACTGAGAAGTATGATAATTATAACATTTAGACATAATTATAACTAAAGTTTTTTTGAATATAACATTATAAGGAGACATTTTATGGAAAACAACAGAAACGGAATACTCGCTTTAGTTGTTTTTGCTTTAGGTTTAGCTTTTTTTGTTGTTGGGATGATTTATTCATTGTGGGGAGCATTTTGAAGCTGTAATACGAGCAAAGACACTTAAAAGCTCAAACTGCCTCAAAAGCCCTAGCTTGTTGAAGCATGCACCGATACTTTTGCTACTGTCTACACAGTAGCTTTTTTTAATCAAATATTATGTATTTTTCTTAAACATTATACTCTTCGGAAACTCATACAACCACTTCTTGAAGGTTTGCACAAATGCTATTACAAATTTTCTATTCAAGCGCCTAATTTACATATAGCCCTACTATCATTAAAAATTAATTACCGATATTGCCTTCTATAGCTACTGCTCTAACTTTCGTAAGTTATTTTCCCTTTATAATTCGTATTTATCTATTTCATTACAATACATTGTCTAAATACGCATTCATATACCACTAAGTTCATTTAATCAATATAAATACAAATATTGATTTTAAAAATGAAAATGATGCGCTCTCATCAATCAAATCATCCTAAATAGTTGGATAAGGGTATTTTAAATAACTTTAAAAGGGGATACCACACTGTTTGTAGTATCTCCCTTCCTAAAAGAATGTATGAGTGTTATTAAATACTTACATAGCTTATTCAATCACTATATACTTCATATGATTAACACTTATACTAGAAATACACTATAACAAACCTTTCCCAACTTCCAGCTACATAGCTATTAGCTACTAATTCTTTCCCACCATTAGCCGATACATATCTTCCATTACTAAGAGCTTGCAATACATATATTCTACTATCCCCGCCATTATATAACATAAATTTTTCCCAAGAACCGATAGATGTACGATCTGCTACTACTCTACCATTTGGTTCAAAAGACACATATCTTCCATTACTTTTTGCTTTTAAAGCATACGTATATAGTTCACCGGTAGGAATTAGTTCAAACTTTTCCCAATCATTCACTACATTACGATTAGCTATTACATTCCCATTCGGTTCTGCAGAAACATATTGTAAATGAGCTGCCTGTAGAGCTATCGTCCAACTTCCATGAATAAAATGAACTCCTTTTAGCGAATCCATATTTGTTTGACTAGCTGCCAACGCTTCATTCGATGGGCGTGCTACTATCATAATGAATACAACGAGGGACAACAGAATTGCAGATAACTTTTTAAAATTCCGACTACTGTTTATATGTACAATCGAGCTCTTCATTCCCATTCCTCCTTTTATATAATCAAACTACAACTATACAATAGCAAAAAATGTAAATATATGTAACATGAAGGTGGTTTTATCAATAAATACTGTATTATTCTGTTTATTTTTTCGCAAATAAGTTGTAATCAGCAAATATCGTTTGATAATTTTATTTCAATCAATTTAGTAATGCATGCTTTGAAAACAAATTTGATAAAAAATTCCTCCCCTTGCCTCATATGATAATTGTAAATTACTCCTAATTTTTATTATTTTGTTTTTGAAGAATAATCTGTAATAGATTTCTACATGTTCAATAACCATCGATGGTTGCTAAATATGCAAGTAAAACATTGCATATTTTGTATAAAACCCCACTTCGCTATAGGAAAGTCCAGCTATAGCAACACATTAGCTGGACTTCTTCTCATTTGTACACTACTATTTCTTATGCGAAAACAGCACTTCTCAACTCTCTTTTTAAAACTTTACCTAATGAGGTTTTGGGTAAATACTCCACAAACTTTACTTCTGGTATTTTATAACTTGCTAATTTTTTCTAAAAAAATTTAATCAAAACTCATTTAGAAATCTTTGATTAAAAAGATAGAGTATCGCATCTTTATTCAAAAGTTGTTCTAATTGCTTTATATGAACTTATTAATCTCTCTTTCCTCTTTTAGCTTCTTCTGATGTTCTGCAGCTATTACAAAATACCCGACATTAACCTATGGTGTAGGCACGAACAAAAGACTAGATCACAAGACCTAACCCTTACTTATTTTTAGCTTTGTTTTACATATCTAGTTGTATTGGATGATTTATCATTAAACAACTGTAAGTTCTTTCTATCAAAATTTTGAACTTTATAAGCAATGTCTTTGTGAACAACTTCTGCTTCTACCCCATTTGACATTTGCTTCGTAATATGAAGGTTTAATGTTAAAGAATTTTTATCATAATCCCATGTACCTTCTATATGATTGGTTTTATTTGGATAATCACCTGCATTGTAAACTTCAAAAGTTTTAGAACTTCCACCTTTTAAAATAAATATTAACTTGAATCCCTCAGTAGTCTGTACTCCCCAGTTACCGATTAGTTCCGTACCGTCTACTACATTACTTTGAACTGCATCATAGTCAATTCCTTCTTTCTTATCTAGGTCCTTTGTTTCTTTGTTAGATACAGTACCGTCTCCTCTTTTTGCTAGTTCACCTTTCTTCTTGGCTATGTTTGCTGTAGCTTCTTTCCAATACTTACCTCCTTCTGCTATCATATTTAATGAAGTTTTCATCTTCTCTTCATCCATTTCTTTTACAGACTCTAGTTGAAGAGTATAGGCCTTACTGTAAGTATCCATCGCTTTAATTACAGTTTGATGGTCTTCTTTAAATTCATTAGGTGGGTTTACTTCTTTAATACTTTTTGTCGTCACTTTTACTCTCTCAACTAATCCTTCAAACTCCTTTATCTTCTCAGCTTCAGTTTTATTTGAAGTAGCCATTGTCTGTATATCAACACCCGTTTTAATTAATTCAGCAGCTAAAGCCATAATTTTAGAAGGATACTCTTTTACTGTTAGTTGATCCCCTTTTACCGCTGTTTGTTCATCTTCTTTCTTCTCAGTAGAAGACTTATCTTCCTTTTTACTTGTTGATGGTTTATCTTCATCTTGTACTGTAGTCGCTGCTTTCTTAGAATCTTTCTCTGATGAGTCTGTTCCACAACCTCCTAATAGCATAAGTGGAAGTGCAAAACATACTAGATTCTTTGCTTTCATAATTTTCCATCCCTTTTATTATTTTATTTGCCGCTCTCTCCCTCTGTTCCCCAGAAAAAATGGCATTATATATTAATAAAAGGTGCTTTCGTCAATAGAAAACACCTTTTAGTCATCAACTATTATTTGATAGTCTTAAACTTTTTACAAGATGATCACATGTTCATAACTTTCTCTTTTAAAAAATTAAGCAATATACGGCTCCATGAACGAGGCGGTAAGTACAGCATGAACATCTTTAAATTAACGTAAAACAATTTGGTTTCTCTGCTAATTTCGCATACGAAAACCAAATGACAGCATCTCTACCACTTCCCGCATCGTATTCAATATATTCAAAAAATTAAATATTTAGTTTTACAATCATTTCAATATTACCATATTTACCCCCAAATGTTAAAATTTTTTCTATCTAAATAATAACGGGCTAATCATAATTGCTAACCTCACGCCTTTATTATAACTCCTAACTCACACCATTTTTTAAATATATCCATTTGATGATAAGGTTTTGATCCTTATTGTTCGTGCTTTTCTTTCTACATGCTTTTCTGTGATAGATCCATCCTCATGTTGAATTTGTTCTATCTCCGTCTCTTTACTAGCAATTTCTTGTTCCTGTACTATGTGTAGATCATCATTACCAATCATTCAATTTACAAATCTACTTGCCATTAGTAATGCTAGTTGTCCAGATATGACTTAAATGGATTAACATCGAAAGAATATATACTAGAACAATTATTGAATAAATTTAAACAAAAAATAGAAAAAGTTTATTGGATCAAATTAGAAAAATGTAGATTCTCTGGCTACATTGAATCATCCATCTAACAAAGACATAAAAATAACGATGGTTCTACCTAAACAAAATAAAAACGGAGATTGGTTAGCGTATGGTTTTACTAGTAAAGAAACCTTGGATGCTTTCATTGAAAAAGATAAACAAAGACTAAAAAATAAAATACAGCCCCTAGGTAGTGGTGCTGGTAGTACTGATTTCTATGAACATAAAAATAAAGGTGGACAATATATTTATTGGAGCAGTGGGTTTAAAAACTTGCCTTCTAGTTGGAATGACAGAATCTCTTCCGTAAGTACGGCATCACCTTCTGCAAGCTATTCGACAACACTATGGGAGCATACTTCAACTCAAGGATATGGCAAAGGCGTCTTATTTAGACACTCTGATTGGTATGGCAAAACTGCGAATCTAGCTCCGGATTGGAACGATAAGGCTTCAGCAATTGAAATCAAGAAGTGATGGGAGATTTCAATTGACTAGGTGAAGAAATTGAATAATTACTATTCTCTCATCGATTTAGAAGAAATGAGAGAATAGTGATTTTTTAGAATGTTTTCGCACCGAGAAACAGAGCGATTATCTCACTTTTTTAGCCCCATACCATCCACATTCTCTCCAAATACCTTTTAAGAAAAAACATGGATAAAGTAATAAATATAAATTAGGGATCCACCAAGAAATGTCGAAATCTAAACGGATTGTCCAAAATGCTAAAGCTTGTAATCCTGAACAAAAAGTTAAAATTAATGATAAGAACGCAAAATGGCTCCAAGTATGCTTTTGTTTAGCATACAAATATAAACTTACAAATCCCGTCAATGAGATGAATAAATCCAATGGTAGAAAAGACCAGTTCCATGCTACTAAAATAGGATCTTGATAATCTTTAAACAAATATTCTTGTGGAATCATATGAAAAATTGTTATGAACCAATATATAATAAATCCAATATCAGTAATAAGGAAAAAATATTTTAAACGATTCAACGTATACGTTCCTCCACTTCTTCTTTTTTCTTCTCTTCATGTGCCGTACTATTCAAATTTAAGATCACGACTCCAATTAAAATAAAAAGCATCGCTAGTATCTTAATCACATTGATACTTTCTCCAAAATAAAAGAAACCAATGATTGTAAATGATGTTAAATATTCGCACGAGGCTCCTCTAGTCTCTCCTTACTTCTCCAGTTAAACAAACTTTCAGGCCTAGTTTGCTGCCCTGGTTTCACAAACAACATCGCTCCCATTGCAATAGCGGCCAATACGGCAGCTACAATAAACATAGAAGGGTATCCGTAACTTACAACTAAGTATCCAGTTAAAGTCGGAGCTAAGATTGTCGCGATATTTGCAATAAAATGCATAATTCCACTATAGGTTCCTGCTTGAACAGGAGCTGTGTCGACAATAATTGCCCAAAATAATGAACTTGGCAAGAAAGCAAATGCATTTCCAAGTGACATAAGCGCTAGTACAGCCACATAATTATCCATCGCTGGAATGAAACTAAAGCAAAGTGCTGTAAGGAATAAAGCGATAATCGGCAACCCCGTTCGAGCTAAACGAAGATTTCCTGTTTTACGTAAAATACGATCCGATAGCTTCGCCCCTAACGGCAAAGTAATACAAGCGCCAAGCCAAGGAATCATGCCAAGATACCAAAGAGAAGATAATTCAAAATGGAATACATCTTGCAAATATTTCGGTGTCCAAGTTAATATTAAGAAATTAATATACTGAAAACAAAAATATGCTAATGTAACCAAAACAAATGTTGGAACTTTAAAAAAGGAATACCATGGCTCTTTTTTGATTCCTTTTTCTACTTTTACCGATTGAAGTACACCTTCAGCACTTCGTATTTCAGCTAGTTCTTCTTTCGTTACTCGCGGGTGATTTTCAGGCATATTGGTAAAAGTAAAATACCAAATAATCGCCCATACAATTCCAATTGCACCAAGGATAAAAAACATCATTTTCCAGCTTGTAAAAGAGAGTAACAGAACCGCTACAGGTGCAGTTAACACTGCGCCTAACGGAACACCAACAAAACCAAGAGATGTTAGAAAGGCTCTTTCTTTTGGCGCTGCCCAGTTTGCTGCTGTCTTATTCGAAACCGCGAAAGATGGCCCTTCTGTGAATCCAAATAAAACGCGAAACAGAGCAAATCCCGCTAAAGCAGAGCCCCCCAAAACAGCCATTCCTATTTCTCCAGCAAAAGCTGTCGCAATTTCAAAAATGGACCATGTCGTTGCTGCTGCAATCCATACAAACTTTGGTCCTTTTTCATCTGAAAAAATACCTCCTAATAAAGAACCAATCATGTAACCGTAACCAAAATACCCTAATATCGCTCCCCATTCCTTCGGATCAAAGCCATATTCTTTTATAATAAAAGACTGTGCATAGGCGATAGCTCCGCGATCAATATAATTCACCATCGTAATTAACGTAAGCATCGCAAAAACATAATAGCGGAATTTGTTCTTCATCAAACTCCCCACTCCCTCTCGTATACTCTTGTTTTTCCCTCTAATCTTTTAATAGAATGACATGAACCTTTCCAGGGCCATGAACGCCAAAAGCTAACTCCATTTCAATATCACCCGTCCTGCTTGGACCAGTAATAAAGTTAATACAAGTAGGTAGTCCATTTGGAACGTATTCATGCACTGCAGTCACTCCTTCTGTTAAGCGTCTATAGATGGTTTGTTCCGAAAGGATTGCCACATAAACTGGCGGCAAAATACTAACTAAACGCCCACGCCCACCGCCATTCCATAAAACAACCGTTCCTGTTTCTGCTAGTCCCATTTCAGCATAAGTAATTCCCATATCTGCTCGAGCTACATAGTCTCGTAGTTCCCTTTCATCACCCTTACTCTGCCAAATTCGATGAGAGATGAAATTTTTTGTTAAATACTCTCCTATTTCAAGCTGGTGCAATCTCTCATCATCCCAATACACCGCCGATTGAACATCAAATTTTTCCGCAACGTACTGAAGGGTATTCTCTATTTCTGAGCGATATATGTGACTTACTTCTGTATGTAACGCATGTAAATTTGCAATAAACTGTTCTACTAACGTTTCGTGATCTATCTCTTTAGGAAAGTGCCTAAGCGGATTGTTATTCCACTTAGGCGGGATTACCCCAGAGCGGCGGTTTCGCCCTAGTTTACGTGCAATATTGTTTAAAAAAGATTCTTGTACGTCTGTCATGTTATGAATCCCTCTTTTCTTTTCTCCACCAATCTCGGAATGATTGTTTCGCAGGTTTTGGAAAATCCCTACTCTCTGTCCACCCCTTTAATGGACCTGGCCCCTTCGCGATATAACCATCTTTTGCAAAAATGGATAAGCCAGCATGTGCCATTTTAACACCTTTCTCATACACAAAAGGATGACTCGCCATAAATGCGAAACCTTTAAAAGCTAGTTGCTCAGATTTCGTTATAAACCCTTGTTCCACCTCATCTTTACGATGCTCAATGAGAAGGTCGTGTAACGGAATTTTTACTGGGCAAACATCTGTACATGCCCCGCACAAGCTAGATGCAAAGGGTAATTCTTTTAATTCTTCATATCCTTCTAATAAAGGCGCTAGCACCGCACCAATCGGCCCGCTATACACACTTCCATAAGCATGTCCTCCAATATTGCGATATACAGGGCAAACATTTACACACGCACCGCAGCGAATACACTTAAGCACTTCTTCGTAAGCGGTTCCTAAAATATCTGAACGGCCATTATCTAAAATAATTAAATGAAATTCTTCAGGTCCATCCTTATCTTCCGGTAAACGTGGTCCATTCACTCCAGTTACATAGGACGTAATTTTTTGACCAGTCGCACTTCTTGTTAGCATGGAAACGACAATATCAAGATCTTTCCATGTCGGGACAAGACGTTCCATTCCCATAATAGCGATATGAACTTTTGGCAATGTAGTCGTAAGGCGAGCATTTCCTTCATTACTTATAAGAACGACAGATCCAGATTCTGCTACAGCAAAATTACAACCCGAGATACCAATATCCGCTTCTAAAAATTCTTTACGTAACTTTTCCCTAGCAAATTGTAGTAGCTGATCTGTATCAACCGGTATTTCTCTTCCAGCTTCCTTAGAAAAAAGCTCTGCTACTTGTTCTTTCGTCTTATGAATGGCCGGGGCAATTAAATGCGATGGTGCTTCTCCGGCCAATTGAATGATATATTCCCCAAGATCGGACTCTACCACTTTCAATCCCATCTCTTCTAAGTTTTGATTGAGATGTATTTCTTCTGAAACCATAGACTTCGATTTAATAACCGATTTCGCCCCTCTCTTTCTTGTAATTTCAGAAACATACGATACGGCATCTTCTGCTTTCAAAGCAAAATATACATGTCCACCATTTTTCCGAACATTTGTGGCTAACTGTTCTAAATAACTATCTAAATTTTCAATTGTATGCATCCGAATTTCAGATGCTGCTTCACGCCATTCGTCAATATTCCCTAATTCAGATGTAGCTCGTTCCCTTCCTACCCGAAGCCTGTCTTGTGTAAACGGAACCGCACTTCTCATTTGCGAATCTTTCAATGCTTGATCTACTCTTCCAAAAAATTCTAGTCCCTGCACTACACTCATTTCTCCAGCCCCTTCGCCAGTACTTCTGCTATATGTAACACTTGAATCTCTTTATTTTTCCTACTAAGCCGCCCGCCAATATTCATAAGACACCCCATATCAGCTCCAATTAAGAGATCAGCTTCTGCCTCCTCAATATATTTTATTTTTTCATCGACCATTGTTTCAGAAATCGAACTCATTTTTACCGCAAAAGTCCCGCCAAATCCGCAGCAATCTTGACAATATCGCAATTCTTTTACATCTAGCCCTTTTACTTGTGAAAGTAACTCTAGCGGTTCGTCTTTTATCTCCAGTCCGCGGCTCATATGACAAGATTGATGAAAAACCGCTCTCCTATCTAGCTTAGAATTCAAATCCCTTTTTCCAAGTACATTCATTAAAAAATCTGTTAACTCATACGTCCTATTTGCTAAATACACTGCTTTTTCATACCATTCATGATCATCCTTAAACAGCTCCTTATAATAATGATGAACCATGCTAGCACAAGATCCGGAAGGAGTGACAATATATTCACTATGCTCAAATGCTTTTATCATTTGCTTTGCTGCTAGCTTTGCTTCTTTTTGGTATCCACTATTGTAAGCAGGTTGACCGCAGCAAGTCTGGCCTTCAGGAAAATCCACTTCTACTCCACATTTCTCCATAATTTCCACAACACTCTTACCTACTTGAGGAAAAAACATATCTGATATACATGTAATAAATAACGAAACTTTCATAAAAAATCTCCTCCCCGAAACGGTATCATATACTTTTCACTTATGAACTTACTAAAAACACTTTTATATTTTTAATTTTTAGAATTTTCTATTTTTAAAATCTTTCATTTATGATATCATGTGACGTATTATATAAAAACTATTTATAAGGTTGTTTTTGTATACAAAAAAGGTATAGAAAGAGGGTTGAAAATGGATATAAGACAACTTCGATACTTTATTGTAATCGCGGAAGAAAGACAACTTACACGCGCTGCTCATCGACTACATATGGCACAGCCGCCTTTAAGCAGACAACTATCGTTACTAGAACAAGAATTAGCTGTAAGCTTATTTGAAAGAAACGGTCGAAATATGCATTTAACTGAAGAAGGGAAAATACTATATAGGAAAGCAAAAAGTATTATTGCACAACTAGAAGAAACAATTACAGAGATTAAAGATACCGGTGAAGGACTGAGAGGAAATCTATCTATCGGAGCCTTTCATTCATGCATTCCTTTTCTATCTGAAAAAATTCGTTATTTTCAAAAAAACTATCCAAATGTAAACTTAAAAATATGGGAAGGAGGCCCTTTATACTTAACAGAGCATCTAGCAAATCGGAATATCGAGCTCGCTGTCTTACGCACCCCTTTTAATAAGAAGATTTTTTCAAGCATTTGTTTATCAAAAGAGCCGTTCGTACTAGTCGCGCCCGCTAAATGGGAACTACATCACTCGCAACTTCCAATCTCCATAAACGAACTTCATCATATCCCTCTTTTACTGTTACATAAAGATAAAGAAGATAGCTATCATCAACTCGTCATTGATGAATGCAATCGCCGTGGTATAAAATTAAATATAGCGTGTGAATGCCCTGATTCTGCATTCGTACTTATGCTCATTATGGCTGGAATCGGAGCCTCCATTCTCCCAAAAAGTTCCATACCTTATATCCCGCAAGAATTTATTAGAATTGTAGACTTAATAGATTTTCCGTTCCAGTCTGAATCATCAATTATATGGTTAAAAGATCGGAAGCTCTCTAACAGTGCTAGACGATTTATAGAATGCACGTAAAAATAATTTCGGAGGTGAAACGATGGCTCTCTTCGCTTCTCCATCATTATGTATTATTGCTATAATCTCTTTCGCATTATCTTACTTTATAGGTGTGAAGCAATATACTTGGCTCTTATCTGGTTTTAATGAAAGACGCGTCAAAGATAAGAAAAAACTAGCAAACATAGTTGGGATTTATAATTTAGCAGCTGGTGTCATTGCGACAATTGGTAGTGTCTTCACTACACCAAATACGCAAATTATTGTTCCTATTATTATCGTTGGACATGTTGTATTGGCCGCTTACGTGAATACGAGAATGATTCACTAATACTTCTCAAAACAAAAAAGATAAGCAATTTTGTATATACTTATCTTTTTTCTACTTTTCATTCAGGATATTCTATATTAATATACGGATTTTTTTATATTGTTATAAAGCATCCACATATTCCTTCGCTTCCAGCAATGAATAACCAAATGCTTCGCGCGCTTTCTTAATCGCTGTGATTGTTTTTCCATCTCTCACAAGCTGTCTTAGTTCATGATTAATTTCAGGTTCTATCTCTCTAATTCTCATTTGTTTTGTTATTAGCTCTAATCTAGTCTCTATGCGCTTTAGTCTAGCATCCGTTCGTTTTTCCATCTGTTTTATCTTTTCTCCAAACAATTTGTCGTTCTTTGCATTGTATTGAACTTAATATGTGATATAGCCGGCTGGCTCATTTTACAAAAGCAAATCGAAAATGAAACAGTTATCATCCCGCTCATTATGTCAGGATGGACTTTATACATATTTCGGTACCAGATTCTCTCAAAAACACCGTAATACTACCACCCTCATCCTTAAACGAATGAGGGCACTTCTCTGGAAACCTTTATTTTTTAATAGATATGTTACATACTCCTTGTCTATTTATCTCAATTTGTTTTTCATGATCAATCTCTATCATTAACGGATGAACTTCTGCATCTAACTCTGAGAAAAGCCATCGGCGCCCCGATGGCCCTAATAATAAGTAGACTCCATTTTTTCCCATAAACTGAAAACCATCACGTAACGCTTCTCCGTCTCTTACCAAAATCCCACATTCTACCAATCGGTTTCCTACTGCGAGAACATGATCTGTCGTCAAACTCATTTCACTCACATTTAATATCGAATCAATAGAGAAAGGTTCATTACTTTCTGGAGATGTAGTATGCCTAGAGATAAACTCTACAATATTCCCCGCAGGATCCATGAAATAGAACGAATGTGCATTTGATCGTGAAAAGTATACTTCATCCGCTCCATCTTCTATATTTAAAGTCACCCTATTCTTTGCCCATTCTTTTGCTTCAGAAAACTGATTGGACGGTATATTAAAAGCAAAATGATAAAAAGGTTTAGTATTCAAATTATTTTTACGAAATTCTAATTCGCTCTCCCCTACTTGGATGCTAAAACGTATTTCATTACTATGTAATACTCGAAAACCTAATATACGTACATAAAACTCCTTCATTTCTTCTAAAGCATTACTGTATAAAATCACTCTATTTATCAACATTACAACTTCTTCCCCCTTCAATACGAATTCCATATGAACATCATATGTTTAATGACCGAATTTTACAAATTATTGAATTAACATAAAAATTATAATACAATTTACATTAAGTCTTATAACCTAGTAATAAAGGCAGGTGTCATTATGTATTCAAAAGCGCGAATCACAGCTGTCGGAACTTATGTGCCTGAGCAAGCATTGTCAAATGAAGACATATCAAACCTTGTAGAAACGACAGATGAATGGATTGTTCAGCGAACTGGTATGCATGAACGAAGAATCGCTTCCTCTAATGAATTCTCTACAACTTTATGCATTCGAGCTGTCCAAAACTTAATCGATCGATTCCATGTTTCGATTAATGATGTCGATTTAATTATTGTTGCGACTGCTACACCAGATTACATGTTCCCTAATACCGCAAGTCAAGTCCAAGCTCATTTTGAAATCCCTCATACAGGAGCAATTGATTTAAGTGCAGCATGCGCAGGTTTTGTTTATGGATTAATTGTTGCCAATGGCCTTATTACTTCAAGGACTAACAAAAAGATACTTGTAATTGGCGCTGAAACACTGTCAAAAATTACAGATTATAGCGATCGTACTACTTGCATCCTTTTTGGTGACGGCGCTGGTGCAGCTCTTGTAGAGTATGACGAACATAATCCTAGTTTTTTAGGAACTTATATGGGATCTAATGGTTCTTGGGGAATTCATTTATATCAAACAGCTTTATCTAAAACGATGAATGGAGCACCATTACAAGACACACCTTATCTCGTTCAAAACGGAAGAGCCGTATACAAATGGGCTGTAAATACGGTTCCTCAAGGTGTACAAAAATTACTACAGAAAAACGATTTACATGTAGCCGATATTGACTGGTTCATTCCACATAGCGTGAATTTAAGAATGATTGAATCCATTTGTGAACGAACAGGTATTTCTCTTGATAACACGCTTATAAGTCTACAATATTATGGAAATACTTCTGCTGCTTCTATTCCACTAGCACTTGATATTGGGTTGAAAGATGGAAAAATCACTACTGGTAATACATTACTTTTATATGGATTTGGCGGCGGCCTTGTACATGCGGGACTTATTTTGAAATGGTGTATATAGCGCATCATCATAAGGCTGATGTCTTATCACATCAGCCTTACAAACAACGTATATTGATTACATTATAAAATATTTTTCGCAACAATTTTTAAATGCTCTGGTGCAATAATTTCTTGTATATGTTCCTGCAAGTCTTCCTGAAGCATCTCTTCTATGTGTTCTAATGATACTTCAAGCGATGTACATTCTAATGTTTTAATGTTTAATAATGAATAATGCTCCTTTTTCTTTATAACTAAATACTGATTCTCTTCTGTTATTAGTAGAGAACCTAGTCGAATTCCAAGTAAACGTTGATCATCAAAATTCATCTGATATCCCCCTCTTTACCTATCCAAAAACATTTTACAAAATTAACCAACATACCCTTACTATCAATCTATCATAGATCATTTCAAAAAAATACATCTAATCCGTTTCTATCCCTATAGAGCACTCTTCATTCTCTTTATGTTTCATTACAAAAAAACTTTCTCAACATTTCAAGCTCCCCTTCCTATTTTCGCATCGCTTAAAATGAATTATAATGAATGTAATAAAAGATTGGCCTCTCCTAATTCATGTACATATATTTGATCGGTACGATTTGTTACCGATCCTTTTTTTGTCTTTCTATGATTGACAATATAAACTCTGCATCTCGCGCTACACCACATAGAAGTGCCGAGCCCCTTTGATGTTGCCAAGGTAAACCAATATAGTACAATCCTGATACTATACTAACTCCTCTTGTATGAATTGGCATACCTGCTTGATTCACCGCACCTTCTATTTCAATCCACTGATAATTTGGTATAAATCCTGTAGACCAAATTATATTTTGCACTTGATATGTACTATCATCTGAAAAAATTACTTTGTTTTGCAACGCCCTTACTACCTTTGATTTTACTGTTATTTTCCCATTACGAATCAATCTCTTACATTCAAAACCAAATATAGGATCTTTCTGTTTCTGAAACCATCTTCCCCGTCTCGTATCGATTCCGGCATATAGTAGTCCGATTTTCTCAAGCCAAGCAAAAATGCTCTTTCCCATTATTTTTAATGGTAAAAAAGAAAGCGGATGGCTAATAGCCATCGTAACATCACGATACTGCGCAAGCTCTACCGTAATTTGTGTACCGGAGTTCCCACCGCCAACTACAAGAACTGGTCCCTCAGGAATTTGTTTGGGTGATTGATATTGTGAAGAATGAATTTGAAAAATATCATTGGAAAGATTTTTGGAAATGGAGGGAATGAACGGTCTTTGAAAGGCACCTGATGCAATAATTACTTGTTTAGCTTGTAGCACCTCTTCTGGAGTATAGACTTCAAATGTATCCCCTTTTTTTCTTATCTTTGAAACATTCATCTGTAACCTTACTGGTATAGAAAAATGTTTTGCATATGCTTCTAAATAATTGGCAATTTCATCTTTCGTTGGAAATCCATCTTGCTTTCCAGCTAAACTCATACTTGGCAATGCACTATACCCTCTCGGTGTAAATAACTGCAAAGAGTCGTATCGTTTTCTCCATGAATCACCAATTCGCTCTTCTCCATCTAATAAGACAAAGTGATCGTTTTCTCTTTGCAAATAATACCCCATAGCTAAGCCTGCCTGACCTGCTCCTATTATAATAACATCTAACATGTGCATCCTCCTTTTTACCCTAAAACATATGAATACGTGTTCATATGTTTTCTTCAATCATATAAATTTTCTTTTTACAAATCAAGGGAATTTTTCTTTTCAATCGATAAAAAACCTTTTATAAATCATGCTCACAATTGACTTTTTCGCTATAAAATAAGTTTTCACATAACGTTCAATTGTTTTGTATAGATAGATATCCTATAATTACAATGATTACAAATTTCCGTTGCTATGCCGTGACTCCTAGAAATCTGGGGGTTTTTATCATTTTCATCACTAAGACCCCGATATTTGTTACGAGAACAGAGAATAAATCTAGAACTAAACGTATGACATGATGTTAAGTTGCTGTATTTATTCGCTTTTCCTTGAAAAATCAAAAAGTGAGATTATAAGGATACTACCGAATGTCTATGTCATTACAGTCTCTTTGTTAAACGAGAGGAAGTGTTTTAACAAAACATAGAAATATGTAACGATTATTACTTTCAAACACAACATGACTACTTCAGGGGGGAACATGATCATGAAAAAATTATATTATGCATCGTTCGTATATTTGATTATTGGGTTATTAGCGGGTGTATTTGCGAGAGAATACGCAAAAGCAAAAGGCATTCTCGGCTCTACTCTATTAAATCTTTTACATACTCACACGCTCGTACTAGGATTTTTATTCTTTTTAATTGCTCTAGCATTAGCAAAATCATTTTCATTCCATAAAATAAAAGGTTTTGATATGTGGTTTATCGTTCATAATATCGGGTTAATATTAACCCTTGCTTCCATGGCAACGCGGGGATTCCTTCAACTAAATGGCACAGATTTTAAAGGCTTAACGTATATCGTAGCAATCTCTCATTCTATTATTGGTCTAAGTCTTATTTGGTTTATGATTCTATTAAAAAAATCATTCAAAATATAATGTAAAAAGAGGCTCTCCTATAGGTAGGAAGCCTCTTTTTAAGTCAAATCATTCTCCTGTTTCAGCAAATTTTTTAATTCGCTCTCCAATCTCATTCCGTACTCTTTGGAATACATCCCATTCTTTCCCTGCCGGATCATCGAATCCCCAATGAACACGTTTTACATGTAAAGGTGTGGTTGGACATACATCATTTGCATGACCACACAGTGTTACAACCAGGTCTGCATTGTGTAAAATATGATGATCGATCCTATCAGACGTTTGATTTGTAATATCAATATTTATTTCTTTCATGACCTGAATAGCATTTGGGTTCACGCCATGCGCTTCAATCCCTGCAGAATATACATTCCACTTGTCTCCTAAATATTTTTCCCCGAATCCTTCGGCGATTTGACTACGACAAGAATTACCTGTGCATAAGAAGTAAATCGTTTTTTTGTTTTCCATATGAAGTCCACCTTTTATAAGAAATGTTTATTTTGATTCTATTTGAAAATATTTACGCTGAAACCATAGCGCTACATTTACAAGTGCAATCATAACAGGTACCTCAACTAAAGGGCCTATCACCGCTGCAAATGCTGCTCCAGATTGAATTCCAAATACACCGACAGCGACTGCAATTGCTAATTCAAAGTTATTACTTCCTGCTGTAAATGCTAATGTTGTCGTGACTGGGTAACCTGCCCCAATCTTTTTCCCCATAAAAAATGACACAAAGAACATTACGATAAAATAAATAAGTAATGGAATCGCAATACGTACAACATCCAGTGGTACGCTCACAATCATATTTCCTTTTAAAGAAAACATGACAATGATTGTAAATACTAATGCAATGAATGTAATCGGGCTTATTTTCGGAATAAAGACTTTTTCATACCATAGGCGCCCTTTTATTTTTACAAAGATGAAACGTGTAAACATCCCAGCAAAAAAAGGAATTCCTAAATAAATCAAGACTGACTGAGCAACCTCTACCATTGTAATAGAAATAACAGCGCCTTCTATTCCTAACCATTCTGGAATAATCGTTACAAATATATAAGCATACACTGAGAAAAATAACATTTGAAATACAGAGTTAAATGCTACTAATCCTGCTGCATATTCTGTATCACCTTTCGCTAAATCATTCCAAACGATGACCATTGCAATGCAGCGAGCTAATCCAATCATAATGAGTCCTATCATATACTCTGGCTTGTCTGGTAAAAAGATAATTGCCAAAATAAACATAAGAACTGGTCCAATAATCCAGTTTTGAACGAGTGATAATATAAGTACCTTTCCATCCTTAAAAACGCGCCCCATCTCTTCATAGCGAACCTTTGCAAGCGGCGGATACATCATAAGAACTAAGCCAATCGCAAGCGGAATAGAGGTTGTTCCTATCTGTAAGCGATTCATTCCATCAACAAAATTAGGGGATAGATACCCTATTGCAATTCCTACTACCATCGCCAAAAAAATCCAAAGGGTTAAATATCGATCTAAAAATGATAATCGTTTCATCGTTTCTCCTTTTTGTTTCACAACATGAAGTTGTACTGCTCTCTTTTTCATTAGAATTGTTTAGAACTTCATGGTTCGTCTCGTGTTGAAAAACTCCCATTCATTCTTATCTTCCTAGGCATTACTCCAAATTCGTTGCATGAATTCCGACATGTACCTATTACTTCATTTATCAAGTTTTTTTGATTTATAAAGTACAAAAACTTAGCAGCAACTACCTCTTCCAGTTTTTCGAAATACACAACAAAGTTCTTCCGACAATAAATGATTGACTTCTTCATCATTTAAATCGTAATAACTCCATGTCCCTTTTGTTTCCTTTACAATTAAATTTGCATCAAGTAATATTTTTAAATGGTATGAAAGCTTAGATTGAGAAATACCAAATACTTCTGTTAAATCACATACACATGTCTGTCCACGTTGACATAATTCATACATAATCTCTAATCTTTTTGTATCCGCAAGCGCTTTAAATTTCTTTTCAAATTGCTCAAAGTTTTCTTTCATGCATCCCACCCTTTCATCAATTTTTTTTGATATTTATATTATAGACAAAATTCCCATCACAATACAACCTTTAAATCAAATGTATTTGATTTAAAGGTTGTATTATACCTATGAACGAAAAAAGAAGGGTTTCCTTCCCTTCCTTTTATTTATAATACACTTGGCCGCCATGTAAACTCACGCTTGTTCCCGCTTCACTTTCATTAACAAATTTGATTTTCACATTTCCAATTTGTTCTGTCAATGATGCAACAGGGATGTTTAATACCCCGACAAAATTACCAATTTTTACACTTCCGATTTCTTGTTCTTCATGCAATAATTGAATCTTCATTCTAGAAAACTTACTTTTCATATCTACTACTATATTTTGAGGTTTATTGTAATCTCTACCTTGTCCAATCCAAATATGTCCATGAAATTCTGTTTCCTCATAATTATAAACAGATAAATTAGCAGCTTTCACCTTTACTAAACCAGCCCGATGACGTTTCAAAACTTTTTTATTCCCTGCGCTTATCATATGACCATTTGCATCAAGAGAGTAAGAAAAAAATTCTTCATCTTCAGGTACTTTATAAATATCTGAAGCAATAATATCCTGCTTTAATTCATCCATTTCTTCTTCAGAATAAGACTTTACTACCTTCCCTTCTCCATTATATACTTCCATATACGGCTTCCCATCATGTATGTTTTTGATAGAGTCAGATGCAGAAGATACAACTTTCCCTTGTGCTACACCGCTAGTAGGTAATAATAAAAATAGAAACCAACCAAATAGAACAAGTTTTAACCTATGCCCTCTTTTCATTCTACCCCTCCTACTATTGATATGTTTTAGTTTAACATACGCAAAACTTTTTTACATTTATATCCAAAAAGGAATCTCATAGATATGATGAGATTCCTTTTTTATTAGGCTGATTCTACCATTTTAGCATTGTAAACAAATATGCGGGTTAATATTGTCATTACCATAACAAGAACGAGAAAATATAGTGGCATTATAAACAAGGATCCTGTATGAAGTTGACTCATTCCCCATATCGTAACGGTAACGATTATATAGTACCCTAAGCTGAATAACGCACCTGCCGTTCCAATCACATCTTGGAAGTCTACTAACGCTAAACTTAAACAATTAGGTAACGCAATCCCGATTCCTAATAACAATATAAATATTGCTATAAGAAACATAGTCATATAGAAAACCGTTGCAACTGTTTCAGTTAAAGTAACTATTGATAAAATCGTTACTCCCCCTATCATTATCATACAACCGATATAAATAATTTTTTCTGGTGTATAACTGAAAAGTAGTCGCTTTGAAATTTGCGCTCCAATAATAGAAGCAATAGCTACCACTATACCTAAAAAACCAAACATACCAGGTGATTGTTTAAAATACTCAATAAAAATGAACGGTGATTCAGCGTAATAACTAAATAATATACCGTTCGTTCCCCCGATTAAAATGCCATATGTCATTACTTTTGGATTGCAAATCATTCGTTTTATAATAGAAAAAATGTTTATTTTCCTTGTCGTTACATACGTTCGTGTTTCTGGCAATTTCATAAAAGTACAAATAAATAGCCAAATACTCATCAGAACTAAAGTAAAGAAAACACTTCTAAACCCAAATATTTGATCAATCCATCCACCAATTAACGGACCAACAGCTGGTGTGAATGCAATAACCGCTGAAATCTGTGCAAACATAACATGTCGTTTCTTTCCTTCTACACTTTCACGTAAGATTGTTTGTGTAACAACAGATCCTGTACTTGCCCCAAATGCTTGTACGAAACGACTGATAAGCAATAATTCAATGGAACTCGTCAAATAGCACAGTAAACTCCCAACACCATATGTTATATGTTACAATCCCCCAAAGCATAGCAGGTTTACGGCCGATAAAATCGGATAAAAATCCCCAACAAAATACTCCTACAGCAAATCCGGCAAAGTAAATACTAAGGGTTAACTGCATAGTATTATTACTTACCTGCAACACTTTAGAGATGTCAGGTAAAGATGGCGTGTAAATTGTTTCACTAATTTGTGGAAATGCTATAAGAATAATCATTAACCATAGCGATGGCACTGAGACTTTTTTCATTTCTAATCCCCTCCTATAACTTAGCAAATCTCAGATTATTAAAACTTTCTTTCGCTACGGAACGGGAGGGACCATGATAGAAATGCGGTTATACACTAACAAAATAAACACCTCATTTTCTTCATATAAATATCTATAGGAGGGTATAAGTGAACCTATCATTTTTTACTATTTCTCTTCACAAATATTAACATAACATATATTGTAAATTTTTGTACATAAAGAACCTACTAACAAAAATAGTAGGTTCTTATCTTTCTTCGTGAATATTCTTATTTTTCAGGGGTAAACCATACAATTTGTTGCATGCGAACAAATATAGGTATTTCTTTTTCTTCTAATGTAATATGATCTGGTTTAACACTTCTTAACGTTCCGTTAACGCTTCCTCGAATCGTTTCAACTATAATTCTTCTTCCTACAATAGCTTACACTTCTTTTTGTACAGGGTGATGTTCGTATTCAGTGAGAATCGAAACATAGTATTTTCCTGTTTTTGTTCGAAAAACTGTACAAGACTTGATAATATGAAACGACGGAATTTCCCGATGTTGCTTCATTTTTACAAGTTTCAGTTTCGGCAATTTGATATAGCCATCCAAAAGCATAATGTTTCCATTTACCACATTGGTTGTGTAGGATTGTCTGGCCTTACGGTTTTTGAAATTCGGAAATTCAGCACGACCAAAGAAGAAGTTTTCATATGCCTTCTGCAAATTCAGTTGGGCGTTCGCCAATGCGAGACTATCTACTTCTTTGAGCCATGCAAACTCCTCCTTGTACTTAGCAGGAGTAGGAAACTTTTGTTTCTTTAGCGCTTCTTTGTCACCCTTGAATTGTTCATATGTTTCCTTTCGTTCAGCTAACATTTTGTTGTAGACAAAACGAACACAACCAAAGGTTTTGGTAAGGAGTTGCGCTTGTTCTTGCGTTGGATACAGACGGAACTTATATGCTTTGTTTGCCATATCGAATCACCTCACTTTATACCTTGATTTTCTATATATATTTTTATCACTTCAATGGGAGCACCACCTGTTGTAAGCAAATAAAAACTCCTTGACCAAAAATACTCTTTCCACAGTTCCTTTTTCACCTATGGAAAATGCTTTTTGATCAGTCGTGAACTTGCGCTTTTATAGGCATTGATGAACTTTGACATTTCAGTATTCGGATGTGCTTTGAACAAAATATGCACATGGTCAATATCGTGATTCCATTCGACTAAGGAAATATTGTAACTTTCGCCCAATCGAACAAACATATCTTTTGCATAGTCAGATATGGTATCATCAATCACTTTTCTGCGATATTTTATGACCAGAACAAGATGATCATACAACAGGAACACTGAATGATTCATCCGAGACACCACCTAGAATTAGTACAATCATTATACATGAAAAAGGTGAAAACTTCTTTGATTTCATCGAAGAAGTTTTCACCTTTTTTTATGAGGACTTTTTCAGTGGCCTCACCATTATGCGGTATCTCTTTCATACGTAAAAAATATGAGAAGAAACGATCTTCTTGTCTATTCCCATTTATAAATCCAAAATTCTTCAATTTGCAACCATTTTAATGTTGCAGCATCTTTATTTTGAATTTTCACTTCTGTTTCTTCTAGCATTGCTTCTGTTTGCGAACGATGCGCACGCAAAGCTGCTAGTTTTTGATCAAAGACTTCACTAATATTATTTACGACATCTGGCTCTCCTAATACTTCTTCACGATTTTTCGTAATCGCAACAGCATGTATCACTGGACGCGTTTCTTTTGGCATGCGAGATACAGCACGAACTGTAGCACGCCCGAATGCGTCATGGTCTGGATGAACACCATGTTCTGGATAGAATGTAATAATTCTTGATGGCTGTACATCACGAATGACAGCTTCAATTTTATCAGCTACAAAATCTACATCTTCAAATTCTAATGTTTTATCATGAAATCCGAGCAATCTTAAATCAGTAATGCCCATTGCTTCACATGCATCTTTTAATTCTTTTTCGCGAATACTTGAGATTGTCTCACGGTTTGCAAATACATCTTTCCCCATATTCCTTCCCATTTGACCAAGCGTTCCGCACGCATATGTTACAGGTACCCCTTGTCTTGTTAATAAACTAATTGTTCCTCCTGCTGCAAAAGATTCATCATCGGGATGTGGAAATACAACTAATACATGTTTCTCCATATTTTTCCCTCCTTCTTATTTAAATGGTGTTAAGCTTAATTCAAGGGCTACAGCTAGACGCCCCTTATTATCATGACCTGAAAGTAACAAACGACCTTGCTCGTCCACTTCCCAATGTGTAATACCTTCAGCATATACCCAGCCGTGATCCATTTTCAGACCAACTCGATACGGATTCGTTCCCACAATTTTACCACGTTCAAAACGAATGATAGCATTACGAATGAATGCCCCAACTGTCATCATCTTTTCATTAAAATGGGAAGCGTATGCTCCATTTGTTGTTTCTAAATGAATATATACATCTTTATTTACAAAACGTTCAATTTCATGTTGAACAACTGCTTTATCTTTTACTATTTCCATCGGATTTCACCTCTTTAAAACATTTTACGCAAAAATAATGTAAATTGCTATCTCTATATTAGAGGAGAATGCTCACTTTTCCTAATAATTTGCACTCTATTTTACAAATTTATAGTATGTGAAATTTTGTTTCCGCTTACAATTGCAAAACGTTTTCTTTCCTTTTTTGAATTTGCTACAATATATTTTATGCGGAGGGATAAATTCGACAATTGAATACATATTTTAAAGAAGGTGACATATTGGAACATTCAGCACATGAAGTAACAAACCTGCAATATTATTTTGCAATTGCCGTATTTTTAATTACATACGGATTTATTATTTCTGAAAAATTGAACCGTGCTGTTATTGCACTGTTCGGTGCTGCTATTATGATTATTTTTAGTATTGTAGACTTACATACTGCTTTTACCTCTCATATTCAATGGGAAACAATTACCCTTCTCATCGGCATGATGATTCTTGTCCATATTACAAGTCAATCAGGCGTATTTGAGTATGTGGCGATTAAAGCAGCAAAAGCAGCAGGCGGAAAGCCCATTCGCATTTTATTATTTTTATCCCTATTAACTGCCGTCGGTTCCGCATTTTTAGATAACGTTACAACCGTTTTATTAATCGTCCCTGTTACGTTATCCATTACACGCATGTTAAAAGTACAACCTGTTCCTTACTTCATTTCTGAAGTATTATTTTCAAATATTGGCGGTACAGCGACGTTAATTGGCGATCCACCAAATATTATGATTGGATCGGCAAATAAGCATCTAGATTTTAATGCTTTCTTACTTAATTTAGCACCTATTGTTCTTATTATTTCTGCCGTTACGTTAAGTATTATTTACTTTATGTATAGGAAAAAATTGAAAACAACACCTGAACAAATTGCAAAACTTATGGCTTTAAATGAAAAAGACTATATTCGTGACCAAGGCTTACTCGTCAAATCTCTTTCTATATTAGGTTTAACGATTCTCGGCTTTATTCTTCACTCTATTATTCATGTGGATGCAGCGGTGATCGCAATGACTGGCGCGACGCTCCTTATGCTAATTGGCGTGAAGCAGCACGAATTAGAAGATATATTCGCCCATGTTGAATGGGTAACCATTTTCTTCTTCGCCGGACTATTTGTTCTTGTTGGTGGATTAATCGATATTGGGCTCATTTCATCTCTTGCTAAAGACGTAATTGATGTAACAAATGGTGATATTGGTTTTGCAGCTATGCTTATTTTGTGGGTATCAGGAGCTGCATCCGCAACCATTGATAACATTCCATTTGTCGCAACAATGATCCCGCTTATTCAAGACTTAGCAGCAGGACTTGGCTTATCTGTTGATTCACCGCAAATCGAAGTACTTTGGTGGGCACTATCACTCGGCGCTTGCCTAGGCGGAAACGGAACTTTAATCGGAGCGTCTGCAAACGTGGTCGTAGCAGGTATTGCGAACCGTGAAGGACATGGTTTCTCATACCTTGATTTCTTAAAAATCGGATTACCGTTAACAATCATTGCATTGTTATTATCACATGTTTATATATATGTACGTTATTTAATGTAAAAAGATTGCAGCGTGAAGCTGCAATCTTTTTTAACGAAAGAATATCCCAATAATCGCAAGTGCTCCTAAAACAATTCCTCCAATTTGCCCAACAATTACTGGCGATAATTGAACCCCTTTTTTCACTTCAACCACTGGTCTTTCATGTCTAAGCTGTTGAACTTCACTTTGCAATTGATGCACACTACCATGCAATTCTTTCATCAATTCTTTTAACTCTGCAACCTCTTCATTTACCGGCTTCGTTTTTTCTAAATTCATTTGTAACGACTCCTTATTCTATTCATATTATTGTAAAATTCCGCTACCCCCCATCTTTTTCCTGCAAATCATATGTATATTTTTGTCAATTTTACCCAAGTAGACAATTATCTCTACTTTTACTTCGTTTATACAACGAATGATTTGACAAGGAAAAGCATTTATCACACAATACATGCTATAGCATATATTTTTAGTATTTAAAAATTTACTGGATTCAGATGCTATATATTTATTATAGAGGTGACATATGGTCTTACATGATTTAATTGGATATCTTATTCATCGTACAGATGTCAAAATGACAAATTATTTTACACAAAGGTTAAAACCTTATGGAGTTACACCCGAACAATGGAGCATTATGAGTGTTCTTTCTAGCCAAAAAGGAACAACTCAAAAAGAGCTGGCAGAAGCCATCGATAAGAATCAAACGACTGTCGTAAGAATGATCCATTCAATGGAGAAAAAAGGAATGGTCAAAAAAACTTTTCATAATCAAGACAGGCGTTCTCATTACCTATTTTTAACAGAAAAAGGTGAAGCGATTAAAAAGTCTGTCCTACCTGTTGTAAAAGAAGCTCATCAGTTCGTTACGAGTAATTTAAGCACAGAAGAGACGCAACAGCTAAAATTATTATTAAATAAGTTATATGATACACATTATTCCTAATTGATCCGTATAAAGGACAACTTATTTATACGGATCAAATTATTATTTTATATATGCTGTAGCATATATTTTTATCCCGCTATTTTAAGGCAGTAAGACTCCCACCTCAAGATTCAGAGAAAAGCAAGGAAGATACGTAACAGCCCGATTGATGATGACTCATAATCAGCGGAGGATGAAGCCCCCCACTGATTAAAGTTTCACTTTATTTATATTTCATAAGTTAGTCATATCCATTACTTTCATTTCAAAAGATATACTAAGGAGGAAATTATTTATGCTAAATGGGAAAGTAGCAATTATAACAGGAGCAAGCCGAGGAATTGGAGCTGCAACAGCAAAATTATTTGCTCAATATGGGGCAAAAGTAGTTGTAAACTATATGAATCATATAGAAGCAGCAAAAGAGGTCATCGAATCGATCCATAAAAAAGGCGGAGAAGCAATCGCTATTCAAGCTGATGTTAGAAATCAAGAACAAATGAATTCTCTTGTAGATCAAACGATTTCACATTTTAAAAAAGTTGATATTTTAGTAAGTAATGCAGCAATTGGGTTTACTATAAAGCCCTTCTCTGATATGGAATGGGATGAATTTCTCCCTAAAATTGAAGAAGAAGTAAAAGCTGCTTTCATTTCCACAAAAGCAGTATTGCCTATTATGAAAAAACAAAAATATGGAAAGTTGGTCTATATTTCAAGTGGTTTAAGTAACCAACCTATGCCTGGCTTTATTGCACACGGAACAGCAAAAGGAGCGCTTAATTCCTTTGTAAAGTACCTATCTCAAGAGCTAGGCCCATATCATATTACAGCAAATACAATATCACCTGGTATGGTTGAAACAGATGCTACAAAATATACTCCTGTAGAAGAAAAGGAAAAAGTAGCGATGTTTACTCCATTAGGAAGAATTGCAAATCCCGAGGATATTGCTCGTACTGCCTTATTCCTTGCAAGTGATCAAAGCTCCTTTATTACAGGAACTTATCTTCCTGTATCTGGTGGTATGGAAATGAATTCGTAAAGAAATATCCGTTCTAACTTAGGATGAGGAAACATTCAGAGGTTTCCAATCTTCTGATAAATGGAAATCCCTCGGGAGCAACGTTGGATAGAACAACACCCTTATGACATGTTAATCATTGATTGTGATATGCGAAAGCATTGTTAGAAAAGGATTTTGATTTCGTTACAAAATTACGTGTAAGAGGGGTCCCTACTGTTATTATGTTGAATGAAGAAAATAGAGGTGTAAAGCTTGTTGGCGCTCTTTCTTTAATACATTATGCGAACGGACTCAAACAAGTTCTAAATGTAAAGGCGCTTCGCCCAAAACAACAATCTGCTCTTCCTCATTTACTTGAAAAAGAAATACTAGGAGAAGCATGTTTTATAAAATGAGAATTGTAAAACAGCAACTATACGAATGTTTCATACATGATACAATTACAAAGGAGAATTACAATGGCATATATATTACAAGTTGATTTCAAAATGCAAGGACCATTCGGAAATGAAATGGCAGAGGCTTTTTCTGATTTAGCAAAAAGTATCAATGAAGAAAAAGGATTCATATGGAAAATTTGGACAGAAAATCCGGAAACAAATGAAGCGGGTGGAATTTATATGTTCGAAACAAAAGAAACAGCTAAACAATATTTAGATATGCATACGAAAAGGTTAGCTGGCTTTGGAATCGTTGATGTAAATAGAAAAATTTTCAAGATCAATGAACCACTCACTCAAATAAATCATGGTCCTCTCGTATAAGAAATTTATAAATATAAATGACTAGCGCTGATTTACAAAATATTTAGGTGGCATTCCTTAACAAAGGATGCCACCTTTTTTTACTACCGAGAATATAACGTTTCCTTACATATTCTCTTCTGAATCCTATACATTGATCTATTCTTTCAATCATTTTATGAAACCATTCCATTCATCGGAAACAATAACCCATATTATAGCCTCTCAACCTTTATTCTTTCTCATCTCTTTTTGAATGTTACGCAATGCTTTTTTTGATCCACGCTCTATATCATGCTGCATTTTTCGTTCTTTATAATCTACAAACAACGTATCTAAATCGTAACCTTCTGGATATAACTCCTTCGCTTCTACCTCTAAAGCGATCCGTTTACTATTTACTTCTATAAACCGGTCTTTGGAAAATACGACAACATTGGAGAATTTATCTTTCTCTCGGTATATAATTCCAAAGTCATCATCATCTAATAATCTCACGCGATCCCCTTTTTTATATGCATATGCCTCTTCTACCGCTTGCTTTACAATTTTAGGTTTTCTTACTTTTCCTTCATGTAGCTTTTCTAAACGGTATTCTTTGTTTTCCATATAACCTTTTGCTCTTTGCAATACATGTTCTCGTACATTCATTTTTCGAGAAATCCAAAGCGCGTTACTTTCTCCCGATTTTCCAATTAATAATTGATACATCGGTTCCAATGTTTCACTATGAAATTGCATCGCTGCATTCATAAAGTCACTATGCATTTCTGAGAATCGCTTAATCTCGCCATAATGCGTCGTCGCAACAGTGATACAGCCCATATGATAAAACTCTTCTAAAATAGAAATCGCAAGAGCTGCCCCTTCATTCGGCTCTGTTCCACTTCCTATTTCATCGAATAATAACAGTGTATGATTCGTTGCTCTCCGCATGATTTCAGAAAGATTTTTCATATGAGATGAAAAGGTACTAAGCGCATTTTCGATACTTTGATTATCACCGATATCTACAAAGATATGTTCAAAAACAGCAATCTCCGTTTCTCGCCCTCCTGCAATATGAAACCCCGACATTGCCGCTAATGTTAACAATCCGATTGTTTTCAGAACAATCGTTTTCCCACCAGCATTTGGTCCTGTAATAATTAAGCTTCGATACTTTTGACCAATTTCAAAATTTAGCGGTATCACTTCTCCTGATAAAAGCGGATGCTTACAATGAACGAACTTTATATAGCCGTAATCATTTAACTTTGGTTCTATTCCGCCAATTTGCTTACTAAATTTTGCTTTGGCAAATACTAAATCATATTGACTCATTAGCTCTATATTTATTTTGATTTGATATATGTTTTCTAATATCATTCCTGAGAGAGTTGCTAATATTTGATATTCTTCCATCGCTTCTTCTGCTTGTAAGCTTGCCAGTTCCACGTTTAATTTTGTAACAGTATTTGGTTCTATAAAAACAGTAGAACCTTTAGAAGAAACTGCAACAATTGTTCCTGCAACTTGATTTTTATAAGACGCTTTCACCGGAATCGTATATCGGTCGTCCTTTTTACTAATAAAGAACTCTTGTATATACTTCTTATTTGCACTACTGTTTAAAAATTTATTTAATCGTTCTTTTATTTTTTCTTCTACCGAATCTATTTGATTTCGAATTCGTTTTAATTCTTTACTTGCAGCAGAATCAACACGGTTTCCTTTTATACAAAATTGTATTTCTTCCTCTATGCTTTTAAATTCGGACATAGAATTTGCATACGCTGCGAGCATTGGCGCAAAAAATTCCTTATCTAACATAAACTTTTTAATCTTGCGACAGCCCCGCAAAAAATCTGCAACACTCACGAACTCGCTTGGCTCTAGAATCATTCCTTTTTCTAGTTTTTGCATGATGTTATCAATATTAGAAATACCTAAAAAAGGTACATGCCCTTCTGCATCTAATATCGCTCGCGCTTCCGTCGTTTCATTCAATCGATTTCGTACTACTTTTATATTCGTACTTGGCTCTAATTGATCCAATAATCGCTTTCCTAACCCACTCACACAATAAGATTTAACAATGTCCTTCAACTCGTTATACTGTAACTTTTCAAAAGTCATTTGATTCACTTTCATTTCTCCTCACTATGATTGATTCACATCATAAATGAAGATACCTACTCATTACATTTTAATGAGCTGGTCATATATTTTGGTTTATTCAAATAGACGCAAAAAAGCTGCGGAGATACCGCAGCTTTCGTTACATTTACAAGGCATGTGTAAAATATAATGAAAGAAACCATAAAAAATATGGCAATCCCATCATCATTACACGCTTTATAAAGTATAGTAGGTATCTTCATAGGGTTTCGAAATAAATCCACGGCAAACTAAGGGGTATACTTAATAGAAAATTCCCCTTGTTATTACCAGCTTTATTTCATTCAATTGTTCCTATTTAGAACCTACCACACTCACAAAAAGCACCTCTCATTCATTTATTTCCACTCATTAAAATCTAATTTATTGCAATTATCATACTATATGTTCCAATCCATGTAAAGGTGTCATTTTGTCATGCTTTCATCGTAAGTATACTTCACTCCATGCATGACAGATGCTTTCTTTCCTTACTTTCAGTACAATGAGTATATAATAAAAATAAGGAGTGATTCCCATGACAGATCTCCAAAAACAATTCTTCTCTAGATTGCATATAAAGGAAAAAGAATCGATTTCATTTGAAGATTTAAATGAAATCCTTTACGCGATGGCGCAAACAGTTCCATTTGAGAATTTGGATATTATTCAAGGTAAAGTGAAAGAAATATCAAAAGAACATCTCCAAGAAAAAATTTTAGTAAATAACCGAGGTGGCCTCTGCTATGAACTGGGTCCAATGATGTATTATTTCCTTAAAGATTGCGGATTTGATGTTCATCTCGTATCTGGGACCGTTTATAATGCTGCATCGGCTACTTGGGCTGTCGATTCTGGACATATAGCAACTGTTCTAAAGCACAACAATCAATCTTATTTAATTGAAGTCGGTTTTGGCTCATACCTTCCGCTTGCACCTGTTCCTCTCTCTGGTGAAATCGTCCATTCTGTTACAGGCGACTATCGTATCCGAAAAGAAACGACTGCAAAAGGAAACTATGTTTTAGAAATGGGAATAAATAATGAATTGCTAGATGCTGCTTCCTCTCAAGAGTGGTCTTTAGGGTATGCATTTTATATAGAAAAAGTAGATGAGAACATTGTAAATGAAGCACAAAAAACAATTATCGAACATAAAGACTCTCCTTTTAATAAAGTACCTCTTATCGCAAAACTAACTTCTGACGGGCATGTTTCTTTAACAAAAGATAGCTTAACTGTAACGAAACAAGGCGAAAAGAGAAAAGAAAAGATAACAAAGCAACAATATTCAAGCCTACTGTATTCAATATTTGGCATCCGATTATAATTTATCTTTAAAAGGTTTTGTTGCTTCTGACAAGACTTTTTATATATAGCAGGTATTTTTTGCAATTTGTTGTATTTCATAGTTATATAGAGAGTAGATAAACTATATCATTAGAAAGGACATGATTATGACAACATTCAAAAGTAGATTAGACGTACCCGATCAAGAAAAATGGGATTTAACGGATATTTATCAAACAATTCAAGACTGGCAAAATGACTATCAAAAGGTGGAAACATTCGTAGACGACTTACAGACATTCAACGGGAATATTCATGATAGCCATAGTCTCCTTGCCTACTTAACGAAACGCGAAGAAATATCTCGTTTATTCAGTCTTATTTATGCATATGCACGCCTTCAGTCAGACCTTGACACACGTGATACAAAGGCACAGTCTCTTCTAGACAAAGCATCGCAATTGCAAGTAAAAATCAGTGCAGCAAGCTCCTTTTTCTCTCCATTTTTACTTAGTATAGAAGAGAAAACGTTACATTCTTACATAGAAGAAAACGAGGGGCTACAATATTATAAAGAAGACTTATTAGAATTATATCGTTATAAAAAACATGTGTTAAATAAAGATAAAGAAGAAATCTTGTCCCAAATGGGTGAAGCTCTTTCTTCCCCTCAGCATACATACGGTATGCTTAACAATGCAGATATTGTATTTGGAACTGTTACAGCAAATGATGGAAAAAAAGTACCTTTAACACGCGGCATGTATGCGAAATTAATAAAAGATGAAAATCGGGATAAAAGAAAAGAAGCATATAAAGCGTACTATCAACCTTATCTACAACTGAAAAACTCTATTGCTTCCACTTTATCAGCGGCAATAAAGAATAATGTTACCATTTCAAAAATTAGAAATTATCCTTCTGCCTTAGAAAAGTCTTTATTCGGCGATAATGTTCCAAAGGAAGTATATGATACTTTAATTGAGACAACGAAACAAAATATAGCATCGCTTCATACATATAACAATTTACGAAAAGAAAAATTACAACTAGATGAATTACGACAATACGATTTAAATGTAGATTTAGTGAAAGGTGTGAAACAAGATATCTCTTATGAAGAAGCATTTGAAATCATGCTTACAGCACTATCTCCACTCGGCGAAGAATACCTTCAAATACTTCGAAGTTTTAAAGATAAACGCTATATTGATGTGAGAGAACTACCTGGTAAACGTTCTGGTGCTTATAATTTCGGTTTATACGATATTCACCCTTTTATTCTCTTAAATCATAACGATGATTTAAATAGTCTCTTTACATTGACGCATGAATGTGGACATGGCATGCACACTTATTATTCCCATGGTTTCCAACCGAGAATTTCTGCCCATTACTCCATTTTTGTTGCAGAAGTTGCCTCAACCGTAAATGAAGTATTACTTATTCATCATTTATTAAAAGAAGCGAAAGATATAGATGTGCGTAACCATTTAATCAATCACTTTATCGAAAAGTTTAAAGGCACTTTCTTTACACAAGTTATGTTTGCAGAATTCGAGAAAATTACACATGAAATGGCACAAGAAGGCAAACCACTTAATGCCCAAAGTTTTAACGAAGTATACGAAACATTATTTAGAGAATATAACGGAGAAGCCGTTGTATTTGATGAAGAAGTAAAATATGGTTGGGCGAGAATCCCACATTTTTATCGTTCATTTTATGTTTATAAATATGCAACAGGATTTGCTTCTGCCATCCAAATTGCCGAGCAATTATTAAGCGGCGACCCTCTTGCCCAGCAAAACTATATTGCATTTTTAAAAAGTGGAAGTTCCGATTATCCGCTTCAGCTTTTACAAAAAACGGGTGTCGATTTAACAACACCAAAGCCAATTGAAAGCGCGTTAGAACGTTTTAAGAAACTTGTTGAAGAGTTTTCAACGTTATAATCCAAATAACGGGTGCCTGTCATACAGCGGTACCCGTTATATTTCTATCTTTCTATACGATTCATAATTTTTCGTATAACATTCCTACTAAAAACATACATGTTAATAGAATATTACATAAAACAAATTAAATGATATATCTTTCCTATTAAAATGGAACATGTAGTATATCGCAAAAAAATATTCTATCTATGTTCTTTTTTTAAGTGAATAAACAGACTGATTCCTGATGCTAATATACATAAAGCGATTCCAATCCAGGCCGCTGTATAGCTACCTTTATCTACTACAAAACCAAATATAGGCGGCGCCAATAGAATTGCGACTTGATTTAATGTTAAAGCAAAACTAACCGTGAAAGAAACCTCATTTTCTTTGGCATTTTCTGAAACTTCAACGATAAAAAGACTAAACCACCCGAGACTAAAGAAGCCTAACAATCCGCTTACAATACATATATATCCGATTGACATTATCTTGATATTTAATATAGCAATGACACAGAAACATGCAACAAATACAGAAATCATTAACGGCTTAGTTCGATTTCCTCCATAAAGACGATCACTTATAGCCGCTAGAACAACGCGGCCAATCATCCCGCAAAATAACATAACGGAAAATATCTCTCCTGCCAAAATTGGTGATATAAAAGTTGTAGCAATTAAAAATTTCATAAAGTGTCCCACTACAATCAGTTGTAACGAAATCATACAAATTCCAGTAAACAAAACAGGATATAATTTTTTATTACTTGCGACCATCTTTAACTGTTGCAAAAACGAAATGCTTTTCTTATTACATACACGCTCACTAGAAGAATGAAAAGGTTCTTTGTAAAACAGGAAAAACAAAATCCCCCCAATTACGCATATACTTGAAAGCACATATATAGCAAGCGATAAACTAAATTTTACAGAGAGAAACGGAATGATAAACCCTGCAACAGCTCCTCCTATCGGTATACCCGCCTGCCTAATGCCCATAGCGAACCCTCTATTTTCTTTTGAAAACCATTTTAAAATGACCTTACTCCCACCAGGTTGCGCTGTACTATAGAACACTCCTACAAAACTAAGAACAATGAATAGTCCTATAAATCCATCCGCCAAATGAACAAGTAGTAAAGATCCACCAAGTAAGATAGATCCCATTCCCATTAATAATTTCTCATTATATTGATCAAGCAATCTTCCTACAAAAAGCATACAAAAAAGCGGTCCAATATTAACAGCAGTTAACAACAATCCCATTTGCATATCACTTAAATCATACAGTTTTTTCCAAAAGAAAGATAATAGTCCTACACCATATGTAACAAGCGTTGCACTAGCTTGCACTCCTGTCGCTAAAAGCAATACAATCCATTTATAAAAATGAGTACTCTCCGTCATTTTTTCTTGTTTTAACAAGTTCATCCCTCCTGTACACTCTTTATTGTATGAATGTTCAGATATCATGTAAAATAAGTATTAATGATAAAAATCATCAAAAAAATTGATATCTTTTAGGAGGTCTTCCATGGATATAAAAGATCTTACTGTTTTTTACGAAGTTGCGAAAGAAAAAAATATATCTCACGCTGCTCAAAACTTAAATTATGTGCAGTCAAATGTAACGATGCGCATTAAACAATTAGAAAATAAACTTGGGGTACCGCTATTTTACCGTAACGGAAAAGGTGTTTCCTTAACTTCAAATGGGGAAATTTTATTGTCTTATGCACAGCAAATCCTTTCCTTAATGGATCAATCTATACAAGCTGTCCAAAATAATGTATTGCATCCAACAGGGACATTAAAAATTGGAGCTACGGAATCAACAATGGCAGTGCGTCTTCCATCTATATTATCATCCTATTATGACATGTATCCCAAAGTTGATCTTATTTTAGAAACTCACTCAACAGAGCAATTAATTCAGCTCGTTCTTGAAAGAAAACTAGACGGAGCATGTATTGCTGGTCAAGTTCATCATGCTGACCTTGATTCCTTTTTCATTCAAGAAGAAGAGCTCGTTATCGTTAGTAAATCGCCTTTATCCTCTCTAAAAGAACTTGAGCAAATGAATCTACTCGCTTTTAGTCAAGGATGTTATTATCGAAATTTATTTGAGAAATGGGCTTATGAAAAGGGAATTATTCCAAAACGAGTATTAGAATTTGGAACGATTGAAGCAATTCTCGCTTGCGTCAAATCAGGTATGGGAGTTGCAATCATGATCAAATCCCTCATTCAAAATAATGAACATCCTTTTGAACTTACACTTTTACCAAAAAGTGTTTCGAAGGTCCCTACTATGTTTATCGTTCGCAAAGATACCTTTTATTCAAATGCTTTACGTAAATTTATTGATAAAATAAATGAAAATGTGTCATTCCATTAGGAGAATTTCCTGACAGTAAATGTATCTTTCTCTTTCGTTACAAAATCATTATTTGATTACTAATATTTCTATTTGCTTACCAGCGCTTTAAGCTCTAATAACATGTTGGAAAATTTGCTTTCATTCCCTCTAAAATAGATGTTGTAAATACAATTTGGGAGTGAAAACATGATAGATAAAAAACATGAATTGTGGCTTGATTCAGCAAAAGGGTTTGCGCTCATCCTTGTTGTTGCTGGGCATGCTTATAATCATAATAACTTTATAACTTATATCTATTGGTTTCATATGCCCGCCTTTTTTCTGTTTAGTGGTTATGTGTCTAAACCGGTAAAACAATGGTCACAAGTCGAACCTTATTTAAAGAAAAGAGCACATAGTCTACTCATCCCTTATATAACATATTTAGGCCTTTTTACAATGATTCGTTATGCAGAGGAGCTAATGCATGGAAATATTTCTTTCAGTTGGTATATAGAGGATATCGGAAAAGTACTGTTTGGTGGAAGATTTATTTCAAGCTATTACGGTGTCTTTTGGTTTATAACTTGTCTGTTCTTTACACAAGTATTATTCCTCATCATATTTCTTATTTTTAAAAGAACACAAACCCGCTTATTATTTATTGCTTTCTTATATATAGTATCGCATATTGAAGGGAGATATATTAGCACCTTGGGCGGTTTAGAGCCTTCTCTACACGTTTGGATTCCTTGGAATATAGATGTATCTATGCTTGCCCTCGTATATTATAGTATCGGATATTATGTAAAACCATATTTAAAACAAATTCCCCCTGTACTTACAGGACTTTGCACTCTATTGATTATGGGACTGATTACGATTCAAGAGCTAAATTGGCTGGATTATCATTTAAGTATGAAATATGTATCATATAATCATTATGGTTTAGATATAGTAATTCCGCTAATCATGACGATAGCATATTGCGGAATATTTCAACTTATAAAATCAAAAAAAATGCTATCACTTTGTTCTTTCATGAATAACAAAAGTATGGCAATTATGTATATGCACATAGGGGTTAATAAAATTCTTCTTGAATTTATAGATTATGGAAATATAATTTATACGATTGTAGGAGTAACAGTCCCCCTCTTCATCGCCATATTTATTCTCGAAAAGAAAGATACAATTAGACATTTTTTCTTAGGTATTCAAAGGCATAGTGAATTAAGGAGTTCTAAAGAAATGAAAATAGAATAAAAGGTATACCTAGATGAAGTGCACCCCAATTGTTAGACACGGTCTAACAATTGGAGGTGCATGTTTTATGGCTAAATTTTCTTCAAAAGAAAAAATCCAAGCGGTGAAACGATATTTAGATGGTTCAGAAAGTGGAAAAACAATTGCTAAATCTATAGGAGTTACTCCTAGCTTACTTCGTGGGTGGATTAGAAGATATGAATCTTCAGGTGAAAATGCTTTTGAAAAACGCTATACATCCTACTCTACCCAGTATAAACTAGATGTACTTAATTATATGAATGAACAAGGGACATCTATCGGAGAAACAGCGGGACTTTTCAATATTCCGTCTTATGAAACAGGAGGATTGGATGCTCTAAAATCAAAGAAAAAGGGGCATCCAGCCATGAAAGATAAAAAATAAAACCAGTAATAGAAGGCTCAATAGAAGCACTACAAGCGGAAAATGAGCGTTTACGTATGGAAAATGCATATTTAAAAAAGTTGAATGCCTTAGTTCAAAACAAGGAAAAATCAAGAAGCAAGACAAAGCGCAAGTAATCTATGAGTTAAGGCATGAATTTCCTATCAAGGAGTTACTTCAACTCGCAAACATTCCACGTAGTACATACTATTACTGGATGAAACAGTTCAATCGTCCTGATCCAAATGCTGAGATAAAAGAATTGATTCAAGATATTTATAATGAACACAATGGGTGTTATGGATATCGTCGTATTCGTGATGAGCGGATGAATCGTGGACACAAAATAAATCATAAAAAGGTGTATCGCCTTATGAAAGAATTAGGGTTAAAGTGTCTTGTTCGTATGAAAAAATATCGCTCTTACAAAGGGACAGTTGGGGAAATTGCACCGAATATTTTAAATCGCAACTTCCAATCTGAAAAACCAAATGAGAAGTGGGTTACAGGTATTACGGAGTTTAAGTTATTTGGGGAGAAATTATATCTATCACCAATGTTGGATTTATTTAATGGTGAAATGATTACGTATACAATTGGTTCCAGACCGACCTATTCCCTTGTTTCAACGATGTTAGACCAAGCCTTTGAACGTGTAACAGATCAAGATAAACTCCTCATTCATTCTGATCAAGGATGGCACTATCAAATGAAAAAATATCGTCATTTTCTTAAGAAATGTGGCATAACACAAAGTATGTCTCGCAAAGGAAACTGTTATGACAATGCCGTTATTGAAAATTTTTTCGGTATCATGAAATCAGAATTTCTATATCGAAAAGAATTTGAAAGTATAACACATTTCAAACAAGAATTAGCAAAGTACATAGACTACTATAATCATAAAAGAATTAAGACAAAATTAAAGGGTATGAGCCCGGTACACTACCGGGCTCATACCCTAGAGGTTGCCTAATGAAACGACCTGTCTAACTTTCGGGGGTCACTTCAAGATAAATGGTATACCTTTTATTCTATTTCTCTTTATTTTTCTTTTAAAACACTATGTAATCGGTCCGGGTAATTTGTAAACATACCTGTTGCTCCCCATCCGATTAACAGTCTCATATCTTCTTTCTCATTAATTGTATAAGGATGAATGAGTAGTCCATTCTCTCTAGCCATTTTCATATATAGTTTATTAATGATTAACTCTCCATTATCATTGCGTAAGTTCGGTCCAATACCAACAGCATATTTTTTAATTTCTTGGAATTCTTTATTTGTTACATGCCCTGGAGCAGATGTAATTTTTGACTCTTCAACAATTTCATTCTTTTCATTTGGATAGTACCAAAGCAATTGAACTAACGGAATGTTTTGATTCATACTATGAATCTTTTTTAAACTTTCTTGGCTAAATGATTGAATCATAACACGACTTGAGGACATATTTTGTCCAACTAAATTATATTTTTCTAACAATCCTAATAATTTCTCTTCCATTCCTGGGTATACATCAGGAGATTTTGTTTCAATGTAATATTTCATACTTCTGCCGTATTTTTGAAAGATCTCTTCAAGTGTAGGCACTTTTTGTCCCACATATTCTTGTTTTGCTTTTTCTGGATAAGCTTTATTAAACCAAGAACCCGCATCTAAACTTTTTATTTCACTTAATGTTTTATCTCGCACTTCACCTGTTCCATTTGTGGTACGATCAACAGCAGTATCATGCATCGCAATCAATTGACCATCTTTTGTCAATTGAATATCTAACTCTAAATAATCCGCTTTCATTTTTTTGACTAAATCATATGAAGCAAAAGTATGTTCAGGAGCATGTCCACTTGCGCCTCGATGAGCAATATTTAAAAATTTATTTGAATGCACCTTATTTTTCATATTTGTTTTCGCATCAACGGTTCCCCCGTAAACAAAACTCCCAATTAACAAGAAAATAACTAGAAAACTTATTATCTTTTTCATTTTTTTCTTTCCTTCCATATTGCAAATTTCAACAAGTTAATGAGATTTGCACGAAATAGAAGAAATACCCCATATATGTTTTTATAAACCTATCCTAACATTGCACCCTTGCTAAAGCATTTCAATCTACTACTCTATGTAACTAAAAACCTTCTTATCGTCACTCCTTTCTTTATCGTAATCGTATTCCCTATTGTGCTTATTTTCCTAAACAAAAAGCCATAAAACGCTTTAGAGCGCACTACTAGCACCCAAAAACTGTTTTATGGCTTGTCTCAAAATCTCCGGCCTCTATTAACTTGTCGTACTTAATCATACCAAATCTATGAAAATTTGTGAATATTTTTTAACAACTCATGATATTTTTTGTTATATATAAATAAAGAGCTTTTCTATATTTACTTATTCTTTAGAGAAGCTTTATACATTACTTCCGCAAGCCTCAGGTTTTTTATTTGAATTTATTTTGAATTTTAGTTTCTACCAAAATACTCTCTTTCCAAAATAGAAAAATAATATTGATCAACCCATTTATTTTGCCAAAAAAGCTCTTCCTTAAAAATAGCTTCTCTTCTCATACCAACACGCTCCATTAAAATTGCCGAGCTTATATTATACTCATTGCACATCCCTACCACTTTATGTGCGTCTAACTTTTCAAAAGCAAACTGTAATAAAAGTTGAATTGCCTCAGTTCCATACCCTTTTCTCTGGTAGCTTGGAAGTATTGCAAAGCCTATTTCCCAACTCTTTCTATATTCACTATTGTTCCATATTTGCGCTAAACCAATTGGAATTTTATTCTTATCCACAACTATACTTACAATAAAATCATAACTTGTTGGTTGTTCCGTATCCTTAATTTTCCTTATATACTCTTCATATATTACATTTTTATCTGATTCTACGTATTCTTCAAAATACCATAAATTCGAATCACACTCTATCCTACAAATAAAATCTACATCGTGACTTGCTACTTTAGATAGCAATACTTTTTTTCCGAATAGTTCCATAATGACCTCCTCTCTTAACATGTGCATTCATTCTTTCTTGTAGTATTATCATTATATTTCGTTTATCCTGCTATTTATAAGCAGTAAAACTCTATCTCATTATTAGGAGATAGATGACAAACAAAGAAGGGGAAGTTTTGAAAACGATGATTCAAAACTTATCCTTAAGCTAATTCATTTTATTTACATCTCTAAAATATAAAATAATGATTCTTCTAGTCGCTATTAAATAAAGAAGAAGTTAAGACTCCATTTCTGTAATGAGTTGCGTACGTTCTTTATCTCTATAAAATTTAATTTCATGTTTGAATACATAATTCCCATCTTGCATTCTTACCCATTCCTTACTTGTCCAATATACAACTTTCACTTGTGTGTCTAAAATGGTAGAACATACTGTAAGCAACTCGTCCGCATAAAATGGTGCTTCTTTCGCTAATTCAGCAGCTAAAATCTCTGGATCATTGGTGTTGATGTGAAGTTCTCTTGAAGTTTGACCTAAATACTGCCATGGCGAAGAAATGGCATATAAACCGCTGTGATCTAAAGATTTTACTTCTGATGTTGAATGTATTTTAGCTGCCGATACTGGATTACAATGAATCCCAATCATTCCTCCAAATAATAAAGTCCCCATAACAATTTTTTTAAACATATTCTCATCTCCTCTAATGATTTTGTACACCTTCAATTGTTAGATAGTTTCTATCTATCTGTAAATGAATATAATTAGACGACAATCTACATTTTTTTCAAAAAGTGTATATTCATTAACCTCTACATTTTTCCGAATAGAAAAAATCTTTCCTTAAGGAAAGATTTTCGGTGAAATATACATTGCTTTTTATAATAATTAATTCTCTAAACATTCGGTTATTAATTGATAAAAATTTGCCTATTTAACATTTCACAACTTTATTTCATATCAATAAGAAAATAATCATTAGACAGAAAAAGAAGCCAGAAAGCTGAGGAAAACAGCGTTTCTAGCTTCTTTGGATAAAAAGTAGATTGAATTACATTTCTCCACTTAATTTAACTAAAATTTTAGCTTGTGATTTATCATTTGTTAATGCTTCAAAACCTTTTTCTACTATATCATCTAGCTCAATTTGTGAAGTTACAATACCTTGAGGTTTTAATTGTCCTGTTCCCATTAAATCAACTGTTTGTTGGAATGAAGTTGGTGTATAAGCAATTGTTGAAGTTACTTTAACACCTGTATTCGTTAATTGCATTGGGTTCCAATCAATTGAATGAGCAAAGATTGAAACGATAACAACTGTACCACGAGGTCTTGTAACATCGATAGCAGATTTAAATGTTGGTGCAACACCTGCTACTTCAAATGTAACATCTACACCATTTTGAGTATGTTGTTTTACTGCTTCAACAGGATCAATTTTTCCAGAGTTAAATACTTCAGTTGCTCCAAGTTCTTTCGCTTTTTCAAGACGTGTTTCAGATAAATCAAATACAAGGATTTTGCTTGCACCTGCTGCTTTTGCTGCGATCACTGTTAATAAACCAATTGGACCAGCACCAAAAATAGCTACAGTATCACCAAATTGCATGCCGCCTTCTTTAACAGCTTGAACTGCTACAGCAGTTGGCTCTACTAATGCACCATCTTGTAAAGTTAAAGTATCAGGTAATTTATAAATATTATGTTCAGGAGCATTTGCAAAAGTTGTAAAACCGCCATCACCATGTAAACCAATAAAGCTGAAACCGTCATAACAATCAACGTCTTCTGGTTTGTTACCATGTGTAATAGTAGGGTTCACAACTACGCGGTCTCCAACTTTATATTTTGTTACTGCTGGACCAACTTTTTCTACTACACCTGCAAATTCATGTCCCATAATGATTGGAGCAACTTCTCCTGTTAACTCATCTGGAGCATCTACAGGTACAAAAACTGGTCCTTCTTGATATTCATGTAAGTCAGAGCCACAAATTCCTGCCCATGCTACACGAACAGTTACTTCATTGTCTTTTAAAGGCTTTAATTCTTTCTCCTCAATACGAATATCTTTTTGTCCATACCATACTGCTGCTTTCATCATTACTACCTCCATTTTCGCAGGATAAATATAATATGAAATATATAGAAAAACAAATATATTTTTCTATCATTCCACTTTAAGCAACCTTATATAAAACATTAAATTTTTATATAAGGAAAAATAGTTTTAATTGCTTACTTTTGTCTTTATCCTGTTATTATTTTGTGGTTTATAAATATGTAATATATAAAACCTGAAACTTACAATTAATAAGTTTACAACTTTATTATATCGACAAACTTACGCAAATTCAAATATCCAGCTCATATTTTTGAATTTTATTTTATATTTATAAACATGAGATAAATAATTTGTGTTAACGCTTCTTTACGTTTCTGCATACTTATTCATCACCCGTACATAAGCTGTACTTATAGAAACAGAAAGTGTCTTTTTCATTTCACATAAATAGGACACGGACCACTTCTATACATGATTCCTCATACGCTTACTCTCATTTTATGTTCTTATATAAAGTGAAACTTTGGGCTATTACGTACAGAAAGTCTTACTGCTCTAAAATAGCAAGATAAACAAAAAAACCTACGGAAAATGATTGATATTTTCCGTAGGTTTTTGATTGCAAGAAGATTTGGAGAATACGCTACCACCTTTTATAGCGTATTCTCCAAATCTTGATACCACTCAGCTGCTTTTTCTACTTCACTTACAGTCAACTGATGCCCTCTATTTTCCCAATGTACTGTTACATTCGCATTCGCTTTTTCTAACAATGTTTGTAGTTCTTCTGATTCCTCTGGTGAACAAATCGGATCATTTGTTCCAGCTGCAATAAATACAGATTTACCTAATAAATTAGGAAGCTCAATTCCTCTTCTTGGTACCATAGGATGATGAAGAATCGCTCCTTTTAACGCATCTTGATAATGGAATAACAAACTTGCTGCTATATTTGCCCCATTCGAATAACCAATTGCGATTACGTTGTCTCGATCAAAACCATATGTTACAGCCGCTTCATCAAGAAATTCATTTAACTCTTTTGTGCGCAAAATAAGATCCTCTTCATCAAAAATCCCTTCTGCTAATCTACGGAAGAAACGTGGCATTCCATTTTCTAATACATTCCCGCGTACACTTAATACAGAAGCTTCCTCATCAATTCTGCCCGCAAGCGGTAACAAATCTAATTCATTTCCTCCTGTACCATGCAGTAATAATAATGTTGGTTTTGTTAAATCTTTTCCTTTATGAAAAATATGTTTCATCATTAATCCCCTTCCAAAGTTCGAACCTCAATAGGAGGTAAGAGTTCTTTTAATTCGTCTCGTTTTTCCTCTAACCAAGATGGTAGCATAAGCTTTTCACCCAACGCATCTATCGATTCATCGACTGTAAAACCTGGTGGATCCGTCGCGATTTCAAATAAAATGCCACCTTCTTCATGAAAATAAAGAGCCTTAAAATAATTTCGATCAAGAATTTCAGTTGGATAATATCCTTTTTCTTTCAGCATAGACCACCATTGTTGATGTTCTTCTTCATCTCTTGCTCGCCATGCAATATGATGCACGGTTCCCGCTCCCATAAGCCCTCGAATAGAAGCGGTTAATTTAATATCAATCATATTTCCAATGTCCGCTTCTGCTTGAAATCGTAAAAAACCATCGTCTTCTCCAATGCATTCTAGTCCAAATATGTGTTCAAGTAGTTCTGATGTTTTATTCGGCTTTGCAGAATATAAAGTAGCGCCGCTAAACCCTCGAATCGCATTTTCTACTCCGATTCCTCCAAAACTCCAAGCATTTTGTGAGTTACCACCATCACGTTCTACAAGTTCAATTTGCAAACCATCTGGATCTTGAAACTGTAAATATGTTTCTTCAAACCGAGTTGATTTTTGAAACTCTACATGAAATTTTTGTAGACGCTCTTCCCAAAATGACATCGATCCAGTTGGTATCATATAACCAGTTACGCCAACTTGCCCCATTCCAATACGTCCTTTTAATTGTTTAGGCCACGGAAAGAAAGTAATAACCGTTCCTGGTTCGCCAGGTTGATTCCCAAAATACAGATGATACACTTCTGGGCGATCAAAATTAATTGTTCTTTTTATAAGTCGTAACCCTAAAACTCCTGCATAAAAATCAATTGTCCGTTGTGCGTCATTTACCATTGAAGAAATGTGATGAATACCTGCTATCTTATTGGACATTGTTTTCTCTCCATTTCGTTATGAATCTTTCTTCCCATTTACTGAGGTCTTTCAATCGAGAAGATATCACCTATTTTAGCATAATTATGACCTGCCAATCGGCTCACTGCTGCCAATCCTTTTGGATCGATTCTTCCATTTGCATAGATTTCATTATCAATATGAAATTGAACCACTTTCCCTATAATGAAATCACACCCTGGCGAATCTGTGTCTCCTAATTGTACAGAATGCTCTAATACACACTCCATACGAATTTTACTCTCTTTCACTCCTGGCACCGAAATTTTTGTACTTTCTACCGGTGTAAAACGGGCTAATTCAATCTCACTTTGGTTTGGTGGCAGATTAGCAGCTGTCTGATTGACCATTTCTACATTTTGTTCATCAACAATATGGACTACAAATTCCTTGCTATCGAAAATATTTTTTGCTGTATCTTTCTGTCTTCCATCCGGCCGCTGAATGGCTAATGAAATCATTGGCGGATTAGAAGAAACGATATTAAAGTAACTAAAAGGTGCACCATTCAAAACATGGTCTTTTGAACGTGTTGTAACGAAAGCAATCGGTCTTGGAATAATACTCCCTATGAGAAATTTATAATTTTCTCTTTCTGTATTTTGAGATGGATCTATCGATAGCAAAGAAATCATTCCCTTCATGAAATTAGTCTAGTTCTTTTACTTCAAATGGTAATAACATTTGTTCCAGTTGTTTTCTATGTGGCTCATATTGCTCCGGCAACATTAATTTTTCTCCCATTGTTTCTTGTGATTCATCGTGTGCAAATCCTGGAGGATCTGTTGCAATTTCAAATAAAATTTCTCCATGCTCTCTAAAGTAAATCGCGTTAAAATAGTTTCTATCTCGCACAGGTGTTACACCGTATCCATAGCGTGAAACATGTTCGCTCCAATCCAATTGATCTTGATCATCGCTAGCGCGCCATGCAATATGGTGCACGGTACCGACTCCCATTTGTCCGCGTCCAATCGATGTTAATTTTAGATCAATAATATTTCCAATATCAGCTGAAGAACGGAATCGAACGAAATCTCCTTCTTCTCCAACTTTTTCTAGTCCCATAACATGTTCTAATAACTCAGCTGTTTTATTTGGTTGAGAGGAAAGAAGAGTTGCTCCACCAAATCCTTTAATAGCAACTTCTGGTTTCACTTCACCAAAGCTCCAATTGTTTAAATCGCCTTCTTCTCTTTCCACAATCTCTAAATGTAGTCCATGTGGATCATCAAATTCTAAGTATTCTTCTCCAAAGCGAGTTATTTTTGTATAAGGAATATCGAATTTTTCCAATCTCTTTTCCCAAAATGCCATTGCACCTTTTGGAACTACGTAAGAAGTTACTCCTACTTGACCATCTCCAATGATTCCTTGACGAGCACCTGCCCATGGGAAGAAAGTAATAATCGTTCCTGGTTTTCCACCTTCATCACCAAAGTAAAGATGATACGTTCCTGGGTCATCAAAGTTAACCGTTTGTTTCACTAAACGTAATCCTAAAACTCCTGCATAAAAATCAACATTTTCTTGAGGGTGACCTACAATTGCTGTAATATGATGAATTCCCATCGTTTTCTTATTCATTGTATACTCTCCTTTTTTATTTCATTATTTAAAACGTAACGATTGTCTTATTCTTTTTACATTCATATTTAATCTTATCTATAAGGGATCGTTGCATTCATACTTATGTATTTTATCTCGAATATTTTTATCTTTAATTCGAGATATTAGTTATAAAAATACAAATGACCTCTTCCCTACACGCTCATAACAATTTGGGCATGCTATAAAAAGAACACTCGTTTTTATAGCTTCAACCAAATCTATTTTATCTCGAAATCGAGATAAAACCTAAAAAATTATAGACTTTGTGCATAATATCCTAATTTCTTTAACTGTTCCATCATCATTTTTTGTTCTTCATGACTTAAACCATCAAATATTTGTTGAATTGCCTTTTTATGCTTAGGGAATATCATTTTCATAAATTCAATTCCTTCTAACGTAATCGCAGCATAAGTCACACGGCGATCGTTAGAACATGGCCTTCTTACTAAAAGCTGCTTTTTTTCCAACTTATCAATAACGTACGTAATACTGCTACTTGCAAGTAATATTTTGTCACCAATTTTTTGTATAGGTTGATCCCCTTTATTAAATAGCAACTCAAGAACTGCAAATTCAGTAGGATGAATTCCATATCCCTTTATATCTTCTTCAATACGCTTCGTTATTGACTGCCCTGCACGAGAAAAAATAACGAATAACTTTAAAGACAAATCTTCATTATTCATCCTATCCATAGCATCCATTCCTTTTTAATTATCTTGAATTCGAGATAATTGTATAACAATAAATATTGGTTGTCAATATCTTTTCCTAATCATGTTCTTTTAAAAAAGTGTGATAGCCTCCTCTAACAGTTCATACAAAAAAACGAAAAACGAAAGATTCAACTCATATTCCATATTTTTATATTTATTACCAATCCTATATTTCATATAAAAAAGAGTTTAAATTCCTTATAATTTCTTATACTATGGTAGGCATAGAAAGAGGTGCAAACATGGAAGAAAAAAAGTTACATGGCTAGAACTATTTTATGACTTACTATTTGTTGCAGCCGTTGCAACCGCTACTGAAGTATTACATCATGTTGAAAAAGGGGAGATTCATTCAGAGTACATATTAAAATTTGTTCTTATTTTCATCCCTATATGGTGGGCTTGGACTGGACAAACAATGTTTATTAATCGGTTTGGACAAGATTTTTTTCATCAACGCATTTTTATGATCTTTCAAATGGTGTTTGTCCTTATTATGATATCGAGTTTATCGGTTGATTTTGATGCATACTACCTTTCTTTTCTTATTGGCTATATTGGACTTAGGGCACTAACAGCAATCCAATATCTTGTTGTTCAAAATATAGAAACAAGTTATAAAAAAAAGGTAGCCTCATTTTTAGGGACACGCTTTTGGATTGGAATTATAATCTCGTGTTGTTCTATGTTTTTTGATTCATGGATTCGATATGTTCTACTCTATGCAGGAATTATTTTTGACATGATGATACCATTTTTAGGACGGAAGTATTTAGTAAAGGCTCCAACTAATACAGCTCATTTATTAGAACGTTTTGCCTTATTGACGCTGATTTTATTTGGAGAATCAGTAATTAGTACACTTTCTGTATTACAACCACAACAGGATGACTGGGAATCCATTTTATTTTCTATCATTTCATTTATTCTCATTATCTCCATGTGGTGGCAATATTTCGATAACATCGAAAAAAAAGTGAATAAATCAATCCAAACCGCTGGCCAAACGATTATATACGGTCATCTTTTTATTTTAATGGCACTAAGTATGATTGCCGCATCCATTAAGTTATTATTTTTACAAGAGGTGCAATATTCATTTCTCTTATATTTTACATTTGGTTCCGTATTGCTCTATTTTATTGCGACTACTATCGTTTTTCATCAATATAGATATGAACAACAACGTTTGAAAGTTTACCATCTAGGGTTATTTTTGGGCATTTTAGCCTTCTTTTTCATTTTTAATGTATTAATAATCGTTCCAAACATAATAATAATAGGAGAATTAGCTGTATTTTTTATTATCTATGCTAAATTAACTACCGCTTAAAAATGCATTCACTCGGTTAGAAGTAGCTTATTATAGTAAAGGGATCCAAATAAGTTCTCACATGACTACTATATAACCTACTTCTGTTGCCTAAAATAAGAGCAATCCGCTTTTTTTGCTAGTTGCTCTTATTTTAGATATAGACAAAATTGCAAATAAGTGTATGTATACTTCTAATCATAATAGAAAAACTTCATTTTATGTTTTCGTCACATTATCCTCATAGAAAAGTTCTACCTACTCATTCTATGATTGGGGCTCTTTTTCCAGCTAATAATTGATACAACGTAGTTTATTCTTCAATCATCAATTTACAATTTTTTCGAACTTGTCCATCGTTTTACTTATTTTCTCTTGATTATCAATCACTTCTTCTTGTAATTTTTTATTCACATCGTTAACAGTAGCTACTCCCTTTACGATACTTTCTACATTTGAATTTATTTTTTTTATTGCATCCTCCACATTGTTAGCTAATCTTCTCACTTCCTCCGCTACTACTGCAAATCCCCGTCCATGTTCTCCTACTCTTGCTGCTTCAATCGCTGCATTTAAAGATAAAATATTTGTTTGGGAAGAAATATCTTTAATGATTTGAGCAATATCACTTACTAAAGTAACTTTTTCCCCCAACGAATAAAGCGCTTCCATATTTTCCTTAGAATTAACATTTACTCTATTTCCTAAGTCTATTGATAAATCTTTCAGCTGAGAAACAACTTCTCTTGTTTGATTTTCACGTTGTGTAATGTCTGTTGCAATTTTTAGTACTGCCTCTACTGCTCCCTGCTCATTCAAGATTGGAATGTATGTAGCTTCAAACCAAACTAACTCCCCTTTTTTAGTAACTCTTTGAATTTTTTCTTGAAACTTAATCCCTTGTTTTAAATTATCCCATAGCTGATTATATTCTCTACTATTTACAAAATTAGGAACGCAAAATTGTTGATGAACTTTATTTTTCATTTCATTAACTGTATACCCTAAAGCTTGTGCAAAATGTTCATTTACCCAGATTACCTCTTTATCTAGGTTAAATTCAATCATCGCTAAATTCGCTTCTAATCCAGCCAAAACAAGCGATTGATCTAATACTTGAGTGCTACTATTTATGTTAGAAGAAATACCCATAAGAAAAAAACCCCTTTTATTCATATTTTTTACTATTATATTATATTTAAATATTAAAATACAAGTAACTCTAAGTATACAAAATAAAGTATGCGATTATTAATACAGTGAAATTCTTCATCCCTCACTGATTATGAGCCCCAAAATAGCGGGATAAAAAATGATAAGCTATTCTCAAGTGTACAACGATACAGATGTCTATCTTTCTACATAAGTATGATACCTTTTTAGGAGGACACGATTCGAATACGTTTGATTAATTCGGACGTATCCTTTTATACGGAACAGATTCAGCATACTAAACTGCCTTCCCTATACATATTGTGCTATGAATATAAAAAAACCTCACTTTATCGTGAGGTTTTTTTATATTCATTCATATGCATTTTTACTATAAGAACAACAGATTTACATAGATGCTGTTTTTTCTGGTTTTGTTTTAGTAAATTGATATAAAGCAATTGCACCTAAAATAACGAGTATACCTTCAGGGGCATCTAATAGAACTGTTTTCCAAATCTCTGGAATGACCAATTCATTCCCTGTAGTAGATTTATTATACATTTTTAATTATTCACTTTTTCGATTTCACCAAGTACTACAAAGCCACCAAGAGAGATTCCCCGAAATGCATGTCCTGTATGAACCCTTACTTTATCACCAACATGAAATGTTTGTCCCTCACGTAACTGTACTTCCATTTCTAATGTTTCACCATTTAAACCAGTGTATTCAAAAAGAACAGAAGTTACTCCTGATGTAATATCTGTGTAAACTTCTACAACATGCCCTATCTCATATTCATATGCTTCAATACTAGGATGATACTCACCCTCATGTAACAATTGATTTCCTTGCATAGTGGCCGTATGTGTTTCTAAAGAAGCTGCACTTACCTTTGCTGTTTCTACGCCTGCCACATTTGTACCTGCTAGTACTGCAAACCCTAACGTACTCGCTAAAATAACTTTTTTCATTTCATAACATCTCCATTCCTGTTGTATGTGAATAGCTCGTTTCTATAACCGAATACTGTAACTATTATAGTTACGATTGTTATGAATTATCAAGAATAGTTTTTATGCAATTTTACATTTCGCTTAGAGATGCTTCCTATCTGTTATAAAATTTCTGGACTAAAACTGAAACAACAGTATCATTCTTCTTATTGAAATGCTAGAATTCTTTCTTTCATTTTTAAAATAACTTCATTAGGTGCAAGCTTCTCTCCGGATGGAACTCCTAAAATAAAGGAAGCCCCCTCACTAGCATATACTTCCTCTCCTTTTTCATGAGTAACAAGAAATAACCCTTGTCCTTCAAATTCAAAATAAGCAATTTCTTTCATTTGTTCTACATTTGATTGGATAGACTGATAGATTTTATATAAATCTTTACTACGGTTCTCTCCCCCCATACGTATAGGTGCTTGATCATTTGTAAAAATCAAACCTTCCGGGTTATTTCTATTCAAAATAAACCATAATTTTTCATCTGTAGGTATTAAAAGTTCTGACACTTTTTCAGAAGCACTATTTATCATATCTTGTGGTTGTTTTGGTTCATACACACGAAAGAAAAATGTAGATGTCTCTACAGATGAATTAGAAGTAAAATGACTAATTTGGTAAAGTTGCTTTCCGTCTTTCGATGAAATATGTTTACTATGTTGATAATCTTTTAATGCCATCTTTTCAGGAGCTTCCTTTGGACGATCTGTTGCATAGGCTTTATTTATACATATGATTGCAACACTTAACAACGCACATGGAATGACAAATTTTAGTATTTTTTTCATAAAACCATTCTCCCCTTTATTGTGATCTAATACCCTCTACTAATATTTTGAATCGTTTCATTCCACCAAAATCTATTATTATTTTTAAATGATTCAAAGTTATGATTATAGTGATCGCCATACCAAGGATCCATATAAGTAATATAGTCGGTCCCGTCGCCCCCTTTAAAATAACCATCTAGCACAAGAAAGTGTCCAACATTCCCTCCATTTTTCCAGTTAATTAGCGTAATCATAGGTTTATGACTATTAATTTGGCTTTTAAACCAATCATAAGAAAGAGCCCCACTACTAATTGTTGAAGTAAGACCAAAATAAGCAAGACCATGTTGTATTTCTCTAGAAGTAGCTGGATTATTATATAAACCTCCCTTTACATACCCAACAAATTGTTGTTGGCTAGTAGGTTGACCAAAATAGTTTAAAACAGACACAGCAGTACCTGCCCAACACCAATTCGATTGCTGTTGTTGAATATTAGGAACATATAATTTATAATTTGCTGCAGAATTAGGTGGATTTCCATTCACAAAGGCTGAAGCAATATACACTTTCTTTCCATTTTTATAAAAATAAAACCAGCGATTATCTAAATTGCCTGTCCAATAATCCTTTACTGCTTCTCCATATTCCCAACCATTAAAATGAACAGTCTGGTTTCCCGGAAGACGATCTATTATATTTCCAGCCAAATTTTTATTATCGCGTACATTTACTCCAATAGGAGCTGTCACACCTGAAAATTGTATTTCATCCGCAAATACATTATTCATACTAGAAAAATTCCAAATAGATAAAACAAATACAACTAGAATGAAAATTTTCTGCACAATCTTCATCTTCCCACATCCTTATACATGATATTTAGAACGAGAATTTTAGCTAAAATTTTTATCCCTCATACTATTTACTCTTCCTTACACATAAAACCTTTTTGAATTCCAATATGTAACAAATATGACACAATTAATCTATATATTTTGGCACTAGTCTATACTTAAGCTTATATCTTTTCCGCAATAAAGCAGAACACCACGGCAAATTATATGAAGCTGTTCACAGTTATCAAGATAATGGAGATTCAGGATGGATATTTTCTTTATCATTATGGAAACCACTTAAGATAAAGTCATATACTATTAAAGAATCCAATGGGTTTTGATGCAAAAAATTAAAAAGAAAAATCTTTCTAAAAAACGCAATCAGAAAAAGGAATCCGTGATAGATTCCTTTTTCTAATTTTTAATATTGTACTTTGTAAAATGTTTCATTTTAATATAAAAATAAATTAATTTACACCAACTTGATTCCAAGCATTTTCTACTGCCTTATATGTTGCGCTATCATAGCCATCATAATCAGCTGCAGATTGTAATAAAGCTGCACGAGCTTGTTTAAAGTTGCTTGTTGGCGTTAAATAAGTTGTTAAAGCACGGTAATAGATTTTTTCCGCTTTTTCTTTACCAATAGCGTTAATTGTTAAATAAGCCGCCTTGTTTGGAATCCCGCTGTTAATATGCACGCCCCCATTATCTCCTTCTTCAGTAGGAGGTAAAAATTGATAATTTTTCATATGGGCAGGTTGTCCATATTTTTCTGGATCTGATAAACTACGAAGTGCATCTCCAGCAACTCTAGGTGTATATACAGCTTCCCCTAAATCCCAGTTGTTTGGATCGACAAAGTATCCAAATACATCAGAGAAAGATTCATTTAATGCACCAGATTGATTCACATATTGCAAATCAGCTGAATATTGAGTTACCGCATGTGTTAATTCATGAGCAACAACATCAAGTGAACCTGAAAGTGGAATAAATTCATAACCGTCTCCATCTCCATAAATCATTTGCTGTCCATTCCAAAATGCATTATTGACATTAGTTCCATAATTGACAGCTGAACGAATCGTTTTACCTTTTCCATCAATACTGTTTCGGTTATGAATATTTTTATAATAATCATAGACTTTTCCTGCATGATAATGAGCATCAACGGCAGGTCTTTGATCTTTATTGATCCATGCATTATCATCATCTAATAGATAGTAGTTAACTGGATAATCTGCATCACTATGATTGACTGTAAATGTTTCAATGACTCCTCCATTCATAGGCTTTGTCATATCACGTAAATAATATTTTCCCTTTGTACTATTATAAGTAGTGTTTAGTTCTTTTCGGTCACCTAATACACCATAACCATAGCCTTTTTTAGCAATATCTGCATCGGTAACTGCATTATATGAATCTACAATTGTTCCATCTTCTGCGTTAACATAAATTTGCCAATTTGCTCCATAAGGTTTAACAAATTGCAATTGTACCTTAAAAGTTAAATAATATTTTCCTTCTTTTTCATATACGACTAAATCAGCTTTTTCACTTGTAGATTCTAAGTTGTCTTTTACTTTATCTAATACATTCCCATTACCTTCGACTAACGTGTCATTTTTTGTAAGATTAATATGTTTCCACGCATTTGAAAGAGCTGCTTCTTTCGAAATTTTAGCAGTTGTATTCTTTCTTACATTCTCCGCCGCATCTGGGTGTATATTCCCATTTACTGTTGTTACTTTACCCTCTTTATTTGTATGAATCATAAATCTTGCACCATCAACTGGTACCTTATTGATAGATTGAGTATAAACGTAGTGTTTCATTCCCAAATCATCTGACTTCACTTCTTTAAGTGTCAAGTCTGTTTTTGGGTCAAGTTTGAATAAAGCTTTATTATCTTCTAAAAATTTCTCGACTTCTTTTTGAGTCTGTACATTTTTAGCTGATAATTCTCCCGCTAGGAAAGACGGGTTCCCTTTTTCTTCATCCCAATCTTTTTGTACGACTTCCATTTGATCCATAATTTTTTGTTGTGACGCTTGTTCTTCTGCAAAAGCAGTTGAAAATGGTGCCCCTAAAACTGCACCAGCAGTCAGCAATGTAACAACCGTTTTCTTCATCTTTGTTTCTCCTTTCAATATTAGTAATATATCAAAATAAAATTGCATAACTAAATATACAATTATTTTTTAGACAAAGCATACAAATATGAATAATTGCATATATTTTTCTTCTATTTAGAGTTATCTATATAATTAAATTATTATAACCCTCCCCTTCTAATTAGAAGGAATCATAATCCTATGTATGATCAGATACTATCAAGTATAAAGATGCTCCTTTATCAATTATGTAAATTTTTATGCAAGTTATGAATGAGTAGCAGTTCACAAAAGGGACAAAAGAATACAAGTATAAAGAAATTTTTAATAAAATAATTGAATAAGTACCAGAGTCGCAGGGATTATAAGAAATGAAAAGTAAAAAAGGATTTATGTTTTAGTATCCTGCCTAAAAGTGTTACTATAAATATCAGAACAATATGAAGTGAAGGATTTTATAAGCAAATATACTTCTACCTCACTTCTTTTTTCACTATATTTAATGCGGAAGTCGCACCGTCCGTAGGTAGCGTAATAAACAAAAAAAAACGTTTTTTCATCTCATTGTTTTACATATACTACACATAACTATAAGGAACTAGAAAAACAATTCAAATTCAAAATGAGAAAAGGGGATACAATGGAAAAGAAAACAAAACGTCAAGAAACTGGATGGAATTTTGATAATAGTTATGCTCATCTACCGGAATCATTTTTTTCAAAACTTCTTCCAGCACCTGTACGTGCACCAAAGTTAGTCGTTCTTAACGATTCTTTAGCAACAGCTTTAGGATTAGATGCGGAGGCGTTGAAAAGAGAAGAAGGCGTAGCTGTACTTGCTGGTAATAAAGTTCCTGAAGGTGCTTCTCCTCTTGCACAGGCATATGCAGGCCACCAATTCGGACATTTTAACATGCTTGGAGATGGACGCGCACTACTAATTAGTGAACAAATTACACCTTCTGGCCAACGATTTGATATTCAGTTAAAAGGTTCTGGACGAACACCATACTCACGTCGTGGAGATGGACGAGCTGCACTCGGGCCAATGCTCCGTGAATATATTATTAGCGAAGCAATGTATGCACTTGGGATTCCGACCACTCGCAGTCTCGCCGTGACGACAACGGGCGAATCTATATTTCGCGAAACAGAATTACCAGGCGCCATTTTGACACGAGTAGCTAGTAGTCATATACGTGTCGGTACATTCCAATACGCAGCGGCTACCCGCTCAATTGAAAACTTAAAAAGTTTGGCTGATTATACAATAAAACGTCATTTCCCGCATATTGAATCACATGAAACGCCGTATCTAGCACTGCTACAAGAAGTGATAGAACGACAGGCTAGCTTAATTGCAAAGTGGCAACTTGTTGGTTTTATTCACGGCGTGATGAATACTGATAATATGACCATTAGTGGAGAAACGATTGATTATGGCCCTTGTGCCTTTATGGATACATATAATCCAGCAACCGTATTTAGCTCCATTGACATGCAAAGCCGATATGCGTATGGAAACCAGCCATATATTGGGGTATGGAATCTAGCACGATTAGCTGAATCTCTATTACCACTTCTCCATACAGATATAGAACAAGCCGCTCAAATTGCTCAAAACACCATTTCAAAATTTGGCCCGTTATATGAGAAGTATTGGCTTGCTGGAATGAGAGCAAAACTAGGCATATTCAATGAAGAAACTGCAGATAAAGAGCTAATGGAAGAACTGTTAAATATGATGGAAAAATATCGTGCAGATTATACAAATACTTTCCTTGCTTTAACTTTCGATACAAATAAAGATACTGATTTTTTTAAAAGTGAAGCATTTATATCTTGGAATAAAAAATGGCAAGAACGATTAAGCAGACAAGAAGAATCAAAATCCTCTTCACAACAGCTAATGCGAGATAACAACCCTGCGATTATCCCGCGTAATCATCGTGTCGAAGAGGCATTAGAAGCTGCCGTAAAACAAGAGGATTATCGTGTAATGGAACGACTGCTGGCTGCTCTTTCCACTCCTTATGCCCACTCACCTGAACAATATGAATACGCTACAGTGCCCGCGCCTTCCGCTCAACCTTATCGTACTTTTTGTGGCACGTGAGACAGTTGTCTTTCAACATAGTAAATAGAACCTCCGGAGAACATATACGATTCTCGGGGGTTCTTATTCTTCTCCTATCCTTTACATTTCTCTCAAAAAACAGGGGCCATGAAAAGTAAGTATTGCGAGGCAAACAGCAAAATATTTTCCGATTCCATTCCCTCTAAAAAATTCATCAAGTCATCCCCTACTGCTTCATTTTGAATATTTTATTTGGATTTAAAATATTTTGCGGATCAAGGACCTGTTTCATTTTTTGCATAACAAGAAGTGCTGGTCCATGCTCTTTCTCTTGATATTTTTGCTTCCCAATCCCTACACCATGCTCACCCGTACATGTTCCTCCGTGTTCTAGTGCGTACATAACAATCTTTTCATTTATTTCTTCTGCACTTTTCACTTCTTCTTGATCATTTGGGTTCACCATTAAAAGGACGTGAAAATTCCCATCTCCTACATGCCCGAGAATGCCTCCAACTACTCCGGTTGTATGTAATGTTTCTCTTGCGTACTGTATCGCATCTGCTAATTCTGAAACCGGAAGACAAACATCTGTACTCATCAGTTTTTTACCAGGGTAACTATGAACGTATGCATAAGCTAAATTATGTCTTGCATCCCACAATTTATTGCGCGCTGCCGTTTCTACTTCAAACACAAATTCTTTACATTTATGATCATCAGCAATCTCTTTCGTAAATTCAATATCATGATGTAATCCTGCTTTATTGCCATGAAACTCTAAAAATAATGTTGGTTCTTCTCTATAGTTCGTTTCACTATAGCGATTCACCTGTTTCATTGAAAGTTCATCAACAAGTTCAATTCTCGCGATAGGGATACCGGCTTGTAAAATATGAATAACTGCTTCTACTGCATCATTTACCGTCGGAAATGATGCTCTTGCTGCTACTATATGCTCCGGTATGCCGTATACTTTTAACGTTAATTCTGTAAAACATCCTAATGTCCCTTCCGATCCTACAAAAATACCATTTAAATGATAACCTGATGATGACTTTGCAGCTAAATTACCAGTATGTATCACAGTTCCATCCGCAAGAACGACTTCTAAATCTCGCACTTGATCTCGCATAACTCCGTACTTTACCGCTGTCGTTCCGCTCGCATTTGTTGCAGCCATCCCGCCTAACGTAGCATCTGCACCTGGATCCACGCTAAAAAATAAACCATATTTTTTTAATACTTTATTAAGCTGTGAGCGTGTTACACCCGGTTGTACTTTTACGAGAAAATCCTTTTCTCTTACTTCGAGTATTTTATTCATAAGAGAAAAATCAATTGTAATCCCTTTTTCATACGGAATCACGTGCCCTTCAAGACTAGATCCCACGCCAAACGGGACAACAGGCTTTCCGTATTGACTTGCCAGCTTCATAATTTGACTCACTTCTTCTGTCGTTGTCGGAAACACAACAACATCAGGTAAACTACTTTCATGATACGATTCGTCTTTACCATGCAGTTCTCTTACTGTCATATTAACTACGACTCGCTCCTCAGAAAGTATTTCGTTTAAATTCACCACTAAGCGCTCTATTGTAACTTCCATCTCTGTCTCCCCTTTACTAACAATTTATTTTTAACGTAGATTAACTATTTCGTACATAATAATCTGAAAAATATAATAATTCAAGTTTTTCATCCTGCTCCTTTTGTAAGAATTTCTCACTCTATGCCAACCATAGCCTCTATTAATCCAGCAACACCTATTTTTGCAACGAAGTCTAACTCTACTACCAAAGCACTTCTCCTTTCTACCTTCATTTCTAAATCTTCAAAAAACACCTTATTTTTTCTGAATTATGTTACGATTATAAATATTATTTACGGAAGGAGAATATTTGCAGTGAATGTTCAATTAGTTACTCCTACAGTTGATTTACAAGAAGAATATTTACAATTTTATCAAGAGTGGAAAAATAGTGGTGAAACAATGATTCCTTGGGTCATTGAAAAGGATCCTTCCGATTTTCCTACAATGGTTCAAGAGTTACTCGATGCAGCAGAAGGGAAAAATCTTCCTCCAGGTTGGGTCCCTGACACAACGTATTGGCTCGTGACAACTGATCAAAAAATAGTTGGCGCGGTAAATATTCGTCACGGCTTAACCGAGCATCTCTTTCATGCTGGTGGCCATATCGGATATGGGATTCGTCCCTCCGCAAGACAAAAAGGATATGCTAAAAAATTATTAACTCTCTCTTTAGAAAAGCTGAAAGAATTAGGTGTCACAAAAGTTCTTATCGTTTGTGATGAATGGAATATTGCTTCAGAGAAAACCATTTTATATAATGGTGGCCGCCGTGATGAGGATTTCATTGAAGAAAATGGAAATGTTATTCGAAGGTATTGGATTGAATTATAGCAAAAAGGCCCTTTCCATACGCAAGGGCCTTCTTCTAAACTGATTTCATTTATCATTTTTATTCTGTCTCTTTTTCTTTGCATCTCTTAATGTTTTACTTACACTTAAGATTAAAATGATACATATAATTCCAGCAAACGCCATAGTTTCTAAAATAAAATCTATCATGCTTCCTCCTAAAATGTATGACTACAAACTTCTTTACTAGAAATTTGTAGTCCAATTCATATAACGGAAAAGCAGGTCGCTATCGTCATTTCTTTCCTACCAGTGTATCAAAAATCATCATAAAAAACAGCAAGCCCCTTAACCAATTCTAGTTGGTCGTCGTGCATCATTTTCATTATTTGAACTACCCCAATAATGAAAGTTTCCCTTTGGTGTAGGTGAACGACAGCCACCAAATAAGTTTCATTTACGCAACAAGCAACCACGCTTGAATTCGTTCTACATGTATTGTAGCACAAAGATATTGGCTAATGCCAACTGACATTCATATCTCACACCTACTCATAGGATTATCGCCCTTCTCATTCCTTGAGGCGGGCGTCTCCTTTCGGAAAATAGATAAAAAGCCATTCTGTTTAGTATGATACTAAACAGAATGGCCAAGTTTATAATAAGTAAAGTCAAATTCTTACTTCATTGCACGTACTTCAGCAACAAGCTTTCCACCTTCGACACCCATATACAGTTTTACAGGTACATCTTTTGTATTTTCAAATACTAAGTCTAAATACGGATAGGCTATTGTCGCATCTCTTCCTTTTGGTACATATCCAACTGCTTTAGAATGCGTTGTTCTCTCTACCATTTTTAAACCAGCTTGATCTGCCGCGTTATATAAAGTGGATGAAGTTTGACACACTCCGCCTCCATATCCATCTACTAATTTCCCATCAACAATTTCTTTTCCTAATTGATACCCTTTATCAGGTGTTGTATCTCCAATTAATGCATTAAAAGAAAAGCGATCTCCTTTTCCTAATACAACTCCGCTAATATGATTAGCAGATATACGAATATTTTCGATTCTTCCACCAGTCGAGCCACCTAAATTTGTTTCATATCGACCGATAACCGTACCAGATCCGCTTGCATCAGCTGGTGTTGCTACTGGTTTTTTCTCAACAATCGGTAACTGATATGAAGAATCCCACATACCGACATTCATTAACTTTTCTACTAATTCCTTTTCCATTAACTCATAAGAAGGTTTACCTTCTTGCCATGTTCCATCACTTGTCATACGTGAAGGAACCATTTTTTTATCAACGCTTTTTCCAACTTCACTTGCAATTTTTGTTACTTCTTTTTTAAATTTATTTTCATCTTCAAAGTATCCTAAGGTGGATAAATCTAGCTTTTTCACTTCTGTTCCTGTGCGACCATCTACTAAGCTAATACTATCATTAACGTCTGTTTTCGCTTCTACTGTATGACCCCCAATATCGCTAACTAACGCTACATCACTAACTTTTGTACCACAGCCACTTACTACACCAATACATAGTGCCCCTATTACAATACTTTTTGCTTTACGTAACAATATACTCTCTCCTTTTCCCCAACAACTTTTCTTTCTCTTTTTTCCTATCTTATGTATGTATGATTGTTTTACTTTACAATATGATTATAAAATATTACATTTTGATTTCTACTCTATTAAAATTACTCTTTTCTTCGTAAAATGTCTACACATATTTGCATAAAAAACATAAGTTTGTTAAGATTGTAACCTTTATCGTTTGTAACCAGTATATACCATGTAATATGTGAAAAACAAATGTAATATATCTGTATTTTATATTTTAGACTTTCATACGAAAAATCCTCTTTTATAATCATTTTGCATATCAAATTTTCCTTTATGGGTATTTGCCGTGTCACCCATCCGCTTTTGCACATACATTATGGTGAATTTAACCTAATTTGAAAGAACGGAGGATGTTATATGTATCCCTACAATTCATATGCTCCATATAATCCTTATGCTTATCCACAGCAATACGACCCACAGCTACAATATCAGCCATATGTAGAGCAAACAGAAGAAATTGATCCATATGATCCAAATAGACAATTTCAAATTCCAATTTCATTTCCTGGTAGTGGCGGTCGACAATTAGAAAGACGAGTAAATGAACTTGAGCAACGCGTTAATCAATTAAATAGGCAAGTAAACCAACTTCAAAACACTTTAGAACGCCATACGCGTAGACTTAACCGCTTAAACCAACGTTTGCGCACTGTTGAAAACAGATTGAACATACCATTCTCAGCAGTTGAAGATGGCTTTTAATCCACAAACCAAAGAAAAAGGAAGGGAACTCCCCTTCCTTTTTCTACGAACTAACGTTTCTTTTTGTGAAATTGACGAATGTTTTCTCCATCTCTATACTGATAAGAGTTAACGAAATGAAATAAGGTGATAAATATGGATTTCGAAATAAATTTTCTTTCTTTTTATGTTATACAAGTAGAAGGAAAAGGAGAACAAGCGGATAAGCGATATAAGCACTTCCAAACATTAGATGCGGAAGAATATGAAAATAGCTCTCTAAAAGAATTTCTTGATGGAGAATTATTAAAAATATCAAAACGAAAAGTGGAACGCCATGCAAAAACAGAACAAGCTCCAACAAAAATCGGTCGATTTATTGTCGAGGTTGGACATGAATTAGATTCAAATCCTCATTACAATTTATTTAATCGGATTCGATTTGCAGAAACGAAAGAGGACTTCAAAGATATGAGCGAACCACTCGTTTATACTTATATTGATACAAGCGCCGTTCGAGGCGGTGTCTTTTTAATTGCACAGGCAAAATTGCGAAAATACTTTGATGACCCATTTGTCTTCGTTATGAAATGTGACTTTGAACCAAAAGTCGCATCGATTTCTGATGAAACTACTTTAATTCGTAACGTCGAAATGGCTATTACGACAAAAAATATGAAGTCCATTCAATATCCATACATGCCTGAAGAAGGTATGGTAGAACTAGGCGAGTTAAAAATACACCAAGCATCACACGCACGCTACTTTGAAGACTTCTTAAAATTTGTCGAATACGAACGCTCCATGCCTGAAATTATGAAAACACAAGTAATGGACATGGTATATGATCAAATTGAAGATGTATTTGAAGAAGGTACGGAAGAACGTGAACAATTTGACCAAGCAATGGAAGTATGGGCCGCTAGTCCAAAACGTGAAATTATGGAACAATTTTCAACAGAAGAAGTAATGGAAGCGACTGCTCAAATTGTCGAGCATGCTCCTGAAGTGGAATTAAAGGTAAAAGCGGATCATATCTCTGTAAAGGCTCTGCTTGCTGATTTCGGGGATCAAATACATATCGCGAAAGTAAATGATCGATATGTACTTATGATTGAAGCTGATACACTGACGTTTGAAAAAGGGTTTTCTCCGATTGAGTTTCTAAAACCAGATGAATTGCAAGATGTGATTGAGCGGATTGAGAATAAGCAGCAGTATTCTTACGATCCGAGCGGGATTGAATAAAACTCTTTTATAAAAAATGACTTCTAAGGTGTTTAAAATAACAATTATGTTTCCATAAGTGTGACTACGTTTGTGACCATACAATACTCAAATTTTTGGTTCTAACATTGAATAAATGCTTCCATATAACTATATTTTACTGAGCGCTATTAACAAGCGCTCTTTTATTTTGGTCACATTTATTTGTCTATTTTTGTGGTCACAAAAAGAATATGGATATTCAAACCACCTATTTTTGACATTTTTGTATTACTGACCGATCGAAAGTCTGACCACTTTCTTCTATGATTTCTTTTTTAATTCTTTCGTTTTGACTAATTGTCGAGATAACATCAATTGATACAGATTATTTAATTATTTCATGACTGTTTCATGTACAAAAATGCCCGTACTCACGCTACATCCGCCTCATCCCTCTTTAATTATCTGACCTTTACATAACCTTTATTATTTATTGTACTCCTTGAACTTTCACTCTAACAACAATAGCTAGAACCATTAGTAAGAATTTTACAAAAACAAATAATTAATCATAAATCGCAGGACCCAACTATATAGTTGAAAAGGAATGTGTTTTTAAAAAGAGAAATCAACAAGGAGGAGACAGCTATTGAAAAGGAAAATTAAATTTTTACTGCTTACTGTATCTCTAGTCTTTGGTTGCTTCTTTTTTCATCCTTCTTCATCCAATGCAGCACCTTCATCTAAAGAATACGCACCAAACCAGATTATTGTAAAATTTAAAGATAATACTTCCCTTTCTAAATCTCAAGAATTTCATAAGTCAGTCGGAGCGGAAGTGGTGTCAAAAGATGATGTATTGGGCTTTGAAGTTGTCAAATTCACTAAAGGCACTGTCAAAGATAAAATAAAAATGTATCAAAATAATCCTAATGTGGAATACGCTGAACCAAATTATTATTTCTATGCGTTTTGGACTCCTAATGACCCCTACTTTAATAATCAATATGGACTATTAAAAATTCAAGCACCTCAAGCATGGGATGCACAAAGAAGTGACCCTGGTGTGAAAATAGCAATTATTGATACTGGCGTACAAGGGAATCATCCTGATTTATCATCCAAAGTTATATACGGTTACGATTACATTGATAATGATAGTCAGTCGGATGATGGAAATGGGCATGGTACACATTGCGCTGGTATTGCAGGTGCGATTACAAATAATAATATTGGTATTGCAGGTGTTGCTCCTCAATCCTCTCTATATGCCGTACGCGTACTAGACAATCAAGGAAGTGGTACTCTTGATGCTGTGGCAAAAGGCATTAGAGAATCTGCTGATGCGGGTGCAAAAGTGATTAGCTTAAGTCTAGGAGCTTCTAATGGAGGAACTGCCTTACAACAAGCTGTGCAGTATGCTTGGAACAAAGGTGCTGTCATTGTTGCTGCAGCAGGAAATGATGGAAACACGAGACCGAATTATCCTGCTTACTACTCTGAAGTAATTGCAGTAGCATCTACAGATCAAAATGATCAAAAATCTTATTTTTCAAATTATGGAAGTTGGGTAGATGTGGCGGCACCTGGATCAAGTATTTATTCTACCTATAAAGGTAGTACGTATCGCTCATTAAGCGGTACATCTATGGCAACACCTCATGTAGCAGGTGTTGCAGGATTACTAGCAAATCAAGGATATACGAATGTGCAAATTCGCCAAATCATGGAAACTACAGCCGATAAAGTCCCGGGAACAGGAACCTATTGGAAAAATGGAAGAGTAAACGCAAATAAGGCTGTACAATATGGAAACTTATTAAGTGAGAACAAAGCTTCCTAAAAAAGTTTTCTCAATATACAAACCTAGAGTTTCTTCATAATAATTGTTAAAATATAAATAATGAGATAGACATATTTTTCGGCAGACCTGTTTCCGTATACAGGTCTTTTTTTATATTGTACATATTATTATAACTAAGAAACATTACATACATTTTGTATATTCTAAAAACGGATTTCTCAACTTGTAGCTCGTAATTAAAGTACCGTACTTTTCTCCATTATAGATGAGAGAACAAGCTAACAAGCGCAAAAAAAGAGAAGGGGAATCCCTTCTCTTTTTAGTTCAATTACTTCTTAACTACGTTAGTAGCTTGTGGTCCGCGGTTACCTTGTTCAACTTCGAAAGTAACTTCTTGACCTTCTTCTAATGTTTTGAATCCTTCGCCTTGAATTGCTGAGAAATGAACGAATACGTCTTCTCCGCCTTCAACTTCGATGAATCCGAAACCTTTTTCTGCGTTAAACCATTTTACTTTACCGTTTTGCATGAAAAAATCCTCCTACAATGTACCTATATGTACATATTGATTTTCAACCACTTTACAAAAATAACGAAGACAGTAAAAAACTGTAACCACAAAGGAGATTTAACATTGCTTTCCTCCTTTGAAGTTACAGCTCATTTAAATCTCTATATTATTAAAAGTAAAATGGTTTAAACTCATACTATCATACCAATCGTATAAAAGTAAAGATTTTTTTATTTTATATTGTCAAACTTCACGTTGAACTATGTATGGAGCGATTTTATAAGATTTAATATTGATATGTAATAATTCTTTTAGCGGAACCCAAACTGGAACATATTGCCCTCTAGAGGCTTCTTTAAATTCTACCACCTTACCAGTACCAAACGTACCGCCGATTATACAAGCTTTATAATAAGAATTGAGGACCATAATGGCTATACTTTGTAATCAACCCTTAAATTTCAATATGTGCTCCTAACTCTTTATATGCTTCACAAATCGTCGTATCTTCAAGTGTTTTATTCCCTTATCTTCCGCCTTCAGAAAATACAAAAGATATTTCTCCATTTCGAATACGTTTCATAAGTACGACTCTTCAATTATAAATTATAACGACTGCACCACGTTCTCGAATTACCCTATCACCTCAATCACAATCGCCACAGTTTCCCTTTGTTGTTCTTATTCTTTTATATAAATTTCATATGTACTTACAGGCATTTCTTCTATATTCCAATTTGTGCAGTCCATCAACTCTTTATCAATATCCATATACATGTCGTAAAACGTTTTTCTCAGGCAATGATTTGCAACACATATCGTTTTGCTCGATTGGTATAATGATTAGAACCTTTAACGGTACTTCTAAAAAGCACCGTACCTTCTTCCTCCTTTCCTCTATGATAAAAAATGCTCTATACTATAAAATGAAGACAAACTATAAAATGTACATTGTTCTAAAAATTCTATACATAAGAGAGGAGTTCCATACAAAATGCGCTACGTGATTATAACAGGTACTTCACAAGGTTTAGGTGAAGCCATTGCCACACAATTATTAAAGGAACATACAAAGCTCATTTGTATTTCTAGAAGACCAAATGAACATCTTGTTGAAATAGCAAATCAAACAGGAGGTTCTTTATCCTTTCATCCGATGGATCTTCAAAATGTTCATCAATTAGAATCAGATTTTGAAACAATCTTGTCCTCTATCGAATTAGAAGATGTTTCATCTATTCATTTAATTAATAACGCCGGTATACTTGCACCGGTGAAGCCAATTGAAAAATCGGAAAGTGAACAATTAATCGCCAATGTGCAAATTAATTTAATTGCGCCTATGATTCTTACTTCTACTTTTATGAAACATACAAAGAATTGGAAAGTTGATAAACGTGTGATTAACATTTCTTCAGGCGCTGGGAAAAATCCTTATTTTGGTTGGGGAGCTTATTGTACGACAAAAGCTGGTATCAATATGTTTACACAATGCGTTGCTACAGAGGAAGCTGAAAAAGAATTTCCCGTCAAAATCATCGCCTTTGCGCCTGGTGTTGTCGATACAAATATGCAAAAACAAATTCGCCAAACAAACAAAGAAGATTTTACAAATTTAGATCGCTTTATTACCTTAAAAGAAGAAGGAAAATTACTTTCACCTGAGTATGTTGCTAAAGCGGTTGTCAATCTATTAGAAACCGAAAACTTCAAACAAGGCGGCGTTATTCGTATTGATGAATAACACGTTCATAACAAAAAAGCTCGCTTGTAAACGAGCTTTTTTGTTTACGATTTGAATACCTCCACTTACTTCGTTATAAGAACGCCAATATAACCATCAGTTTCTTAGCAGGCTATCTTTGTAGTTCTTACTATTCTCACTTAATCGGTTCTAAAAATAGTCATACTAATTCCATGATTCGTTCCTATCTAATGTCTTAATCTATTGCTAAGTCTGTATATAAAAATATTCTTTTACAATCCGATAATGTCTGTAACAAGTTGCATTGTTTCTTTTTCTACTTTAAAAATGCGCTGTTTTTCTCTTTCAAAATTCTTTTCTGCTTGCTCAAATGCTGTTCTTCTTTTTAAAATCATACGCTCCATCTCTTGGTGACTTGGTCCTCCATATACAATTCGTTTCTTTACAAATACTTCTGGCGATATACTATTTTCCCATTCTTCCTTGGAAAGCTTTATGTTAAATTGCTTTTGTAAGTATACGTTTACTTCTTCTAGCTCTAATTCATGCAATTCTTTGCTTTGTTTCAAAGACATTTTTGCAACTTCGCTTGCAGCATGATGAGCAAGACGAAAAGGAATATGATAACTCTTTGTTAATGTGTCTGCCAAATCCGTAATAGTAATAGCGTGCTGAAATGATCGATCTTTTAAAACTTTCTCCTCTACCTTCATTGTTCGAACGACTGCATTCATCGTACAAAATACACGAATTCCTTTTTCCATTCCCTCATATAAATACGGTTGTAAATCATCCTCTGTATCTACAATATCGCCAAACGGGGTATTGTGGATCATTTGAAAGACTGTAAAGGCTTCTCCTATCGCGCTACTAGTAAGAGCACGAGCGTGTTCAATCGATACCGGATTACGTTTTTGCGGCATAATGCTACTAATTTGTACATATGGATTCGCAACCGTGATACCGTTATATTCTTTCGTTGCGAGCAGTAAAAAATCATGTATCCATCTACCCATATTCGTCATTGTCACCATGAGTAAAGAGCTCACTTCTAACAAATAATCAGCACCCGCAACTGCATCATAAGAGTTTTCAATCACGCTTGAAAAACCAAGTAACTCAGCTACTCTTTTCCTATTAATCGGAAAACTCGTTGTAGAAAGAGCCGCAGCTCCCATTGGTGAACTATTCAAGAAATGATATGTTTTCCAAATTCTCTCCAAGTCTCGCTCCATCACATCATAAACAGCTACCATATAATGACCAAATGTTGTTGGTTGAGCTGGTTGTGTATGCGTGTAAGCAGTCATAATTGTATCGATATGATTATGCGCAACTTGCAATATACTTTCCTGTAATAACATAAAATGTTCGATAAAACGTAATACATAACGACGTAAACTCAGCCGGTACATTGTCACTCCCATATCATTCCTGCTTCTGCCAATATGCATATTACTAATCGTATTGTCATCTGCTTCTTTTATAATGAAATGTTCGATTAAAAAGAAAAGATCTTCATATTTCGAATTGTAATGTAGCTCGTCTTTCGGAATTTGTGCAACTTTCTCGACTGCTGTTAAAATCTCTTTTCCCTCTTGTAAACTTATTATTTTTTCCTCTATTAACATAATGATATGAGCTCTGTGAACCATAAACATATCATATAACAAATGGTCCCTTTGAAACTCAAACACATGTTTCAACACGCAATTCATATAGGTCTTTCCAGGGAACTCAATGCCTTCTTCCTCTATAAATTCCTCTTTCATTTGCTTCATTCTCTCCCCTTCGTTAAGAGCTATTACTACCCATCATACCCAATAAATATAAAAAGGTGCTTGTACAAAAATAAACCAGGTGCATATTGCACCCAGTTTATTTAATAACAGTCGCATTATATTTCTCATTTTGTAAAATTTGAAAATGTAAATTTCGTAAATGCTTGCGCAATTCCGCACTATCATCTTCATTTAAATGATTTGCTAAAAACACAATTTCCGTACAATTCCCAAACTTATCTGTAGCATAAACAGCTTTTGCTAATGTCCATGGTGTATAACCATTTTTTTGTCCAGCATGCCTGAATATTTTACGATACTTTTTCGTACTCATATCTGTCTCTACAAGATTCGCCCATTCTTTTGCCTCAGCCTTTTCAAAACCTGTCTTATGATTTGCCTTTTGTAACAAAATCATATAGTCATTTGCCGAAGCAGCTGGCAAACGATCGGACCATATCTTATCATATCGCTCTTCTAAATATAGCGGAATTTCTTTTTGTAACATCGGACCCTTGTTTTTCAAACGCTCATGAATCACCATTGCATAGTGACGATATTGCTCTTGAGACATTTCTTTTAACTTTTTCTCTATTTGATATTTAGGAACGTGTAACTCTTTATGCAAATATCCTGGAATATACAAAGACGAAACAATTGGAAATAACGGTTCATGTGAAGGAAGTGCTAAGTTTTTTAAATTTTGGTTCACATTGTCTAATCCAAGCTTTTCCATCAAGTATTCCGCATTCGCATTGGAACTAAATTTCATCATCCCTCTTGCTACTTCTTCTAAAGAAACTGCATTTTCATCTATTTTTCCTTTTCTTTGCAAATATTTTTGCCATCGTTCCTGAGCACCACCATCTGTATTTGGTACATAATAACGGTTCACATCATGAATGGAGACATAGCTATTTGGATCAATTTTCCCTTCTGTCACTTGTTTTGTAAATTCAAGAGCAACAATTAATTTCATTGTACTTGCCACCGGTAAAACAACATCTGGATTTACAGAGTACACAACTTTATCATTTCGCTTTATGAGTAAAGCGCTGTTTTTTTCATCTTTATGTTCTTCAACAAATGAAGCGATATACTGTGCATCATCATTATTGGAGCTCCAAACTTTTTTCGCTAAAAAGTTACCTGATACTAACAACATCAAAACGGCCACAATTCCTGCACAAACTATAACTTTCTTCAAGTGAAATTCCTCTCCTACTCGTATATCTTTTCTCTATTTTATATATTCATAGTCAAAATAATAGAGACGACTAATCAATCAGTCGTCTCTATTATTTTAACTTGTATGCCGCTATTATGTCTATGTCATAATTCTAACGAAATCCTTAAGAAATTTTTTATAGTGCAACGACCAACCAATTCTCACCCAATTTTTTAGCGCCTTCGCATCGGGCTGTGGCCGAAAGTCCGCAATACTTTCCCCTTTTGCAATTCCAACTGTATCCACCGTAACGCGGCGATATACATAGTCTAAAAGAGAAGGATTAGCTGCCGCCATCATGGTTACAACATCATGAACCGGACTTCCCGTTATTTTCGGATTCAACTTTTTATATGCTTTATAATAATACGTAAAAATCGGTTCAATTAATGTATGAAAACCAGTTTTTGAATGCTTTGCAAGATATTTTACTGTCTCTGGCGTTATAATCGCTTCCGAGGTAACATTAAGCGGTATTAATGTTACGTTTTTTGCATTTTGCATAACAAGCTGCGAAGCAATTGCGTCTCCATGAAAATTTGCCTCAGCAACCGGCGTAACATTCCCTGGCATTAAGAAGGCTCCGCCCATTATATAGTACTCTTTCACATATTGCATAAGCGTTTTTTCTAAAATAAAAGCTGTTGCTAACGTTGTTGATCTCCCAGCATCAACAATAATAATTTCTCCTTTGTACTTTTCCAAAATAGAAAAAAATTCACAAAAAGGTTTCACATTTGGTGAAATGCTTTTTGGAGGACGAATAGGTCCCATTCCTTCTGCACCATGAATTTCTGGATAGTACGTTGTAAATTCTCCTGACAGTGGAATCATTGCTCCTTTAATAACCGGAATATCTTCCCGCCCAGCTAATTGTAATAAGTAAGCCGCATTACTCGTCGCTTGTTCTTGCGATACATTTCCATATCCTGTAACAACACCGACAATATCAATATCAGGATGCAACAACCCATACATAATCGCTAACGAATCATCAATTCCTGGATCTCCTAAAAACAGTACTTTCTTCATAAACTTCAACTCCATCCTATCAGTTGTTATTAATTTATGAATAGAAAAAAATTACAGAATGAAAAAGTTTATTTTCTCATAAAAAAACGCAGTGTTTTTTGTAAACACCGCGTTTTTCTTATTATTCTTTTTTCATTGTCATAATGCTGCCAAGTATGTAAGCTATTAGCGCAAAACAAATTGGAAATACTACCGTATGAATTTGGAATGGATTGGGGAACCAAAGGTGAATGATCATATAAGATCCTACTCCAACGATTATAGATGTAAAAGCACCAATCGCATTTCCTTTTCTCCAATATAATCCTAAAACAATCGGCCAAATAAACGCTGCTTCTAAACCACCAAAAGAAAATAAATTTAACCAAATTAAGAAGTCTGGTGGCTTAATCGCTGCTGTATAAACAAATAAGCCAACGATTCCTGTAATCCATAGACTCCCTGTTTTAATCGCTTTATCTGTAGCTTTTTCATTTATGTAATTTACGTATATATCCTTAATGATAGACGAACTCACAAGTAATAAGAGCGAATTCACCGTAGACATAATCGCCGCCATTGGTGCTGCTAAAAAGATTCCTGCAAGCCAAGGTGGCAATACTTCCATTGCTAAAAGTGGCATCACCTTATCAGGCACATCTATGCCTGGAAGTACAACGCGAGCAAATACACCCGTTAAATGCATGCCAATCATAATCGTTCCTACAACAACAGTACCAATGATTAATGCTTGATGCATCGCTTTTGAATTTTTATAAGACATGGCACGTACGCTAATTTGCGGTAACCCAACTACTCCAATCCCAATTAAAATCCAAAATGATGTCACATATGTTTTCGTTAAACTGCCGTCTGCTCCAAATGGTGTAATTAACTTCGGATTTATTTGCACAAGTTCATGCATAATATTTTCAATTCCGCCCCCAGCAATTACTGTTGCAATTAAAATAATTGTTGTGCCCACTAACATAATGATTCCTAGTAATGTATCGGATAATGCAACTGCTCGAAATCCACCGATTAAAACATACACAAGAACAGAAAATGTAAACAAAAATAAAGATGTTGTATAGGAAAGTCCTGTTAACGATTCTATTAACCGTCCGCCGCCAACCCACTGGGCTACAGTTGCAGAAAATAAAAAGATAATAATACATAATGCCGATAAAATGACAACACCTTTATGATTATATCGCCCTTTTAAATAATCGATCAGTGTAATGGCTTCCATTTTGCGCGCAATAATAGCAAATTTTTTACCAAGAACCGTTAATACAATATAGCCGGTGACTATTTGAATCGCAGATAGTAGTACCCATCCAAGTCCCATATTGTAAGCAATACCAGGCCCCCCAATAAAACTGCTTGCACTACCATATGTCGCAATCATTGTCATTGCTAATAATAATCCGCCAAGTTCACGTCCACCAAGAAAGTATTCTTGCAAAAATTTATGATGTGCTGTCGCTTGTACACGCCGTGACGCATATACACCGATTAAAAATACAATGATAAAAGAAATTATCATTGGAATTATTACATACCAATTCATCTATCATTCCTCACTTTTTTCTTCCTCATCGAGTGGAATATCTTGAAATACAAAGCGTACAACTAAACTTAACAGGACAACCATGATAAGAAATCCAACGATACAGCTATAAAAAAACCAAGCTGGAAAACCGAATATATATGTATATTCACTCGGATCTTTACTACCTAGTCCATAAGCAAACCCATACCATATAACGAAATTTATACAAGCAAGACCTAGTCCGATTAACGCTTCCTTATGAGCAAACCGAAAACGCGAATCTTCATGATCATGTTTCATTGTCTCCCTCCTCTCACGAGGTATAATTGTACCATTCTTTTTCCTATTTTTCCTACTAGAAAGTAAAAACAAGCAAGAATTTGTATCATGATGTAAAAATCATGTATTCATTACATATTTTTTACAATTGTAACAGAAATGAAATTTGAATTTTCAGTCTTTATTATTTATGATTAAAATTAGAGGTCTTTCAACTTGTTCTTTACAACCTTGTTACAGGGATAAACGCTGTCTCGTACTGCGTTTACAATATATTTTCAAGGGGGTTATGCAATGAGTCAATTAGCTGTAAATCTTCATGAAAAGGTTGAACAGTTTCTTCAAGGAACAAAAAAGTTATACGTGAACGGAACGTTTGTTGAAAGCGTATCCGGAAAAACATTTAAAACACCGAACCCGGCAACTGGTGAGACACTTGCAATCGTATCAGAAGCTGGTCGTGAAGATATTCATAAAGCTGTAATGGCTGCAAGACAAGCTTTTGATGAAGGGCCTTGGTCACGTATGAGCGGCGCAGAGCGCAGTCGCTTGATGTACAAACTTGCAGACTTAATGGAAGAACATAAAAATGAGTTAGCTCAGCTTGAAACATTAGATAACGGTAAGCCGATCCGTGAAACATTAGCGGCAGATATTCCGCTTGCTATTGAGCATATGCGTTATTATGCCGGTTGGGCTACAAAAATTGTCGGACAAACCATCCCAGTATCCGGCGAATACTTTAACTATACACGCCATGAAGCAGTTGGTGTTGTTGGACAAATTATCCCATGGAATTTCCCTCTCCTTATGGCCATGTGGAAAATGGGAGCTGCTCTGGCGACAGGCTGTACAATTGTACTGAAGCCCGCTGAACAGACTCCTCTATCCGCTCTATATTTAGCCGAATTATTTGAAGAAGCTGGATTTCCAAAAGGTGTAGTCAACATCGTTCCAGGATTTGGAGAAACTGCTGGACAAGCTCTTGTAAATCATCCTTTCGTTGATAAAATTGCATTTACAGGGTCAACTCCTGTTGGTAAACAGATTATGAGACAAGCCTCTGAAACGTTAAAGCGCGTAACATTAGAGCTTGGCGGGAAATCACCAAATATCATTTTACCAGATGCTGATTTATCTCGCGCAATTCCTGCAGCACTGTCGGGTGTTATGTTTAACCAAGGACAAGTATGCTGCGCTGGATCGCGCTTATTTATCCCGAAAAAAATGTACGATAATGTTATGGCTGACCTTGTCCTTTATTCAAAAAATTTAACACAAGGTGCAGGGTTAGATCCGGAAACAACAATCGGCCCTCTCGTTTCTGAAGAGCAGCAACAACGGGTTATGGGCTACATTGAAAAAGGGATTGAAGAAGGCGCTGAGGTGCTTTGCGGAGGCAATAAACCATTCGATAAAGGCTATTTCGTGGCCCCAACTGTGTTTGCTGACGTAAATGACGAAATGACCATTGCAAAAGAGGAGATTTTCGGTCCTGTTATTTCAGCATTACCGTTTAACGATATCGATGAAGTAATTGAACGTGCAAATAAATCTTCCTTTGGTTTAGCTGCTGGCGTTTGGACAGAAAATATTAAAAATGCACACTATATCGCAAGTAAAGTTCGTGCAGGAACCGTTTGGGTAAACTGTTATAATGTCTTTGATGCAGCATCCCCATTCGGTGGATATAAACAATCTGGTTTAGGCCGTGAAATGGGATCATATGCACTAGATAACTATACAGAAGTAAAAAGCGTTTGGGTGAACTTAAACTAATGAAAGAGCCTAGCCAAATACGGCTAGGCTCTTTCATGTTATGTAAACATAAAAAGTTATTTCACACATGCAAGCTACCGCTAACATTCTGTAATATAGAGAGCATAATCTAACGCTAAACATGCAGCTGCATTTCCAATATATTGAAGGGTTCTAATCCGACCAACTGGAATTCCGTTCTTCACTTTATCCGGTATAGTTTTCATCATATCGTATTTATAAATCCTAGACAAATAGCATTACAAGTAATTCCAAATCCTTTTTGTATAAAAAAGTCTGTTTGTGTCAAACTAAAACCGAAACATAGCATAATGCACAAGGAGATTGTGTCAAATGAACAAACAAAACGAAAATAAGAAACAAGTTTCTGATGGTATTGATGTTGAGTTCTCTCGTGAACTAGCTGACCATGATGACCTAGAAGCAAACGAGCGTGCAGCAGCCGCCTATACACGCCAAAAACGCCAATCGACAAAAAAATAAATCCTATCTTTCATTCTTTTCAATTGGGACCTACTACCCACGAAAATAAACCGAGAAATACTCTCGGTTTATTTTCGGTATTTGTTTATATAATGTGCAAATGTAAGTAATGGATATATATAAGAATAACTATGATAACGAATATAAAATCCATTTGGTAATCCTGTTCCCGTAGGATATTCTTGATGACTCGTAGCGCGCTCTAATAAATAAGAAATTCCTTTTCGAATGGCTGGTGTTTCTTCATCATAATAAGAAATAAGAGCATCAATCGCCCATGCAGTCTGGGAAGGAGTACTAAAGGATAGCGGAACAAATCTCTTTTCTATACTACTTCGGCAAGATTCTCCCCATCCTCCATCGCGATGTTGTATACGTTCTAACCATATAATTGCCTTTTTTAAAGCTGGATGTGTATTCGCAACTCCAACAGCTCGCAATCCTGTAAGAGCAGCCCACGTACCATATATATAACTGATCCCCCATTTTCCGTACCATGATCCATTGTTCTCTTGCGCATTTATTAGCCATGTAATCGCTCGGTTCTTTTGATGATCTTGTAATTCATGAGGAGCATACGTCCCAAAAAACTCCAAAACCCGCCCTGTAATATCGGCAGTAGAAGGATCTGTCATCATATCACCAGCATTTTCTAATGGTAAATGTGTCAGAAACCGATTTGTTACCCCCTTTTCAAAAGCAGCCCATCCTCCGTCTTTATTTTGTAATCCTTTAACCCAGTTCACTCCTTTTTTCCAAGCCTCCTCTATTCTTCTATTTCTTTTTCGACTTCGTGCTAACGCTCTTAAAGCAGCAGTTGTATCATCAACGTCTGGAATTGTTGTATTCACATCTGAAAATCCCCATCCTCCAGGAGAAAGTGTAGGTGCATGCAAACTCCAGTCTTTCTTTTCATGCTGTTGTCTTTGCAATATATATTCTGTTGCTGTTTGAATCATATGTGTGCTCTCATTTACATTCGCTTCTTGTAATGCATAGCTTAGTAAAGCCGTGTCCCATACGGTAGATGGAGAGTTTTGTAAATGAATGCCCACTTCCATATTCCATTTGTATGTTCGGAGTCCTGCGACTGCTTGTTGAATAAGGGGAGATTGAATGTGATGTCCTAGCGCAAGAAGTGCATAAATCATATAAAATGTAGCGCTCGCATAGCTATATAATGTACCATTTCTGTCAATCCTCTCGATCATAAAGCGCTCTACTTCCTTGTCCCCTTTATGATGAAGAGATAAAGGATACGTTACAAATTTTTTCACTTCTCCAAGAATCGTTTCAAATAATGATGAGCGGTCCTCCCGGAACCATTCAGACTTACTGTTTCCTGAAATATGATCTAAATTTGGAAGTATGTTTTTTGATACAGTAAATCTTTTGTTCATACAAATCATCATTGGCATAAGATGAATACGTGCAGAACTACTGAGTTCAAATATGCTAAGTGGGGAATCTTCAGGTAAGAATAAAATAGGAGTTGGAAAATAAAACATTTTAGGATATTCATATCCTCCGTGAAGTGCTAATAAAAATTTCGTCATAAAATGAGAACGTGCAATCCCTCCTCTTTCTTGAATAAAAACTTCGGCACGCTTCATATTGATGTCTTCTTTCGTATACATGCCAGATGCAAGTAACGCCGCATATACTTGAATCGTAGTAGATACGTTTCCAGCACGGTCATCTTCATATAACTTCCAAGTTCCTTCATTTGTTTGTAAAGACATTAACCTTGCTACAAACGGCTCTATTTCTTCTTCCTTTTCTAATAATCGAAGTAAAAAAATCATATGACAATCTGTTAATGGCGATCCTTCAAAACAAAAGCGCCATGCACCATCTGGCTGTTGCATTGTATGAAGCGCAGTGATTTTCCGTTCTATTTCTTCACACACTTTTCCGTATAATAACACCCTCTTCACCTGCCTTTTCGAAATCCATACACGATATTCACAATTTATAACAATTATGTATAAAACAAAAAAAGCAGAACATGTAACATACACATTCTGCTTACATACAGTACCAAATTCCGACAACGATTCCTAAAATAGCACCTACAACAACTTGATAAGGTGTATGACCGACAAGTTCATTTAATTTTTTATAATTCGTCTGTCTCCCATGAAAAAAATCATTTAAAATCTTCGCCTGTTTACTTACGGCAAGCCTGACTCCAGAAGCGTCATACATAACAATAATGGCGAAAATCACTGCGACAGCAAACACGGCACTCGATATCCCTTCCACAATTCCAACACCTGTTGCTAAGGCAGTAACTGTTGAAGAATGAGAACTTGGCATACCGCCAGAAGCAAAGAATTGAGCAAAATCAAATTCTCTTGTCTTAACCAGTTTAAAAATTACTTTCGTGAATTGTGCTAAAAACCACGATAATACAGCGGCCATAAGCGGTTCATTATGTAGAATTGTTTCCACATTTCCATCTCCCCACTTACTGTAATGGAAACTCCATACTATAAGTATAAAGAAAAAATGCGCAGAAAATACTACGCATTATGATACTTTGCTGATTTATTTTTTAAAAACTTAGGCTGTTTTTTTAGTAAAAACTTTGTTTTTGCGATAGAAAATATAAATAATGCAATCCAAATAAATGAAAATGCCATAATATGAGCAGGCGTAAAATGCTCATGGAAAATAAAAATACCTAAAATAAGATTGATTGTTGGTGCAATATATTGCAGAAATCCTATCATATATAGTGGAATCCTTTGCGCTCCCTTAGCAAAGTAAAAAAGTGGCAACGCTGTAACAGCTCCGGCTCCCATTAAAAGTAATGTTGCCGCTACAGAAATCGATCCAAACGAACCGAATCCATGCGCTCCAACCATAAATAAATAGATAGCAGCAACCGGTGTAACGAGCATTGTTTCCAACGTCAAGCCATTCATTGCATCATAATTCAATAATTTTTTCGTTAAACCATATAAACCAAATGTAAATGCAAGCGAAAGTGCAATCCATGGAATTTCGCCGTATCGAACCGTTAAAATCACTACCCCTACTCCAGCTAGCCCAACAGCAACATATTGCCAAAAATTTAGCTTCTCTTTTAAAACAACTGTTCCAAGTAAAATACTTACTAGCGGGTTAATATAATAACCAAGACTGGCTTCAATAATATGATCATGATTAACCGCCCATATGTACACAAACCAGTTTCCACTAATTAAAATAGAAGCAATTGTTAATGAGATGAACAATTTAGGTCGTGTAAAAAGTTTCAGTAGTTCACTCATAAATTGACCAAATCGCTTTGATACACCAAGAACGATTAACATAAAAACAAAAGCCCAAACGATGCGATGTGCCAATATTTCCTCAGCAGGAACTTCTTCTACCCATTTCCAATAAATCGGTAGGATTCCCCACATCGTATAAGCACCAGCCGCATATATAATTCCTTTTCTTTGCAGTGCTTTTTGACTCTCCATCTTCCCTTTTCCCCTCTTCTCTTTTTCTCTCCATTATACGTTGCCTTATATGAATTTTTCCAATATTGAAACTGCATTTTTTTCGACACACTTTGTATTCTCATTTTTCATACAACAAAAAACAGGCCAATTGTAATGAAAACAAGCAGTGGAATCCCAAGTACAAATTGGTTCTTATGTGTTTTATGATGAAAAACATACATACCAAACCATGCTCCAAGTGCCCCTCCAGCCGCTGCTACTAAAAATAATGTACTTTCTGGCGTGCGCCATTTTTTCTTTCTTGCCTTTCGTTTATCTAATCCCATCATACTAAATGCAATCATATTGATCACGATAAAATAAATCCACTTCATTCCTTTTTCTCCTTCTCAAAATTCGCTTTATTGTATCATGAAAAAACCATGCAGGCGAGCCTGCATGGTCATTCATACGTCTGTTCTTGTTCTTCTTGTTCGACATCTTGCTTCACTTCTTCTTTTATATCCGATGAAACCATCCCATAATAAATCTCTGGATATAACCCAAATATTTGATACACACTTCCTAAAAACGGCACCTAAAACCCCTCTTTTCAAAATAATCTCGGCATGATTAAGGATTCCCTATCTTCCTTCTACACATTCGTTTTTGTTTCTTCTTCCTCATCTAACACGCGTAATATATGCTGCCATTTTTTATAAGGGGCACTATTTGGATCCACATACCCTTTCGCATATGAGCGATCCCATAACTGCTTCACAAATAATTCTGCTTCTTTTTTCGCAACAGTTTCTGCTCCTGCTCCATAATAATTTTCAAAATATAAAAGGATTTCATCTAGAAGTAAACGCAATAATTCATCTGATGTTTCTTCTAACGTTGGATCATATTTCGCCTCACGGTCATACATTAAAATTACATCTAAAATATTATGCACATGCTCTTTACGAAGCCATCTAACATCTTGAGCACCTAATACAAATGTTTGCGTATACAAGTGTCCTCCTTGCAATATCGCTTTTTCTTGCTCTTCTTCAAAACGAGATAAAATATTTTCATAAATAAACGGATTATGAAGCAGAGCGCGATGCAATTTATAAATTTCACTTGGAATGTTTTTCCCCATAGACTGTATTAAAAAACTTCTCCCTACACCGTTATATTGATAAACAAATTGGCCGTCCACAGCAACTAAGCTAATCCACCGGTATATATATGCATACAGTAAAGCGCGATTACATTTATCATAATCTAGCTTCGTTTGCGTTGCATTTAAGTCGGGCATAAAGGCTGGTAAGTGCCAATATTTATCTAAATGCGGTGTCAAATTTGACTTTTTACTATTCAACTTATTGACACGTCGATAATACGATTGAAAATAGTCTCCTTTATCATACAGAAAACCGTTCGCGATATGACCGGACGATAACTTTGGAAAATCTTGCAATGACAAACCATAATGCGCTCTGTAACAGATTACTTCAAATGGGGAGAAAGCTTCGTTCACTGTATCTTTTTCTTGAAATAATTCTTGCAAAAGCTCCTCTTGTAATTCTTTCTTTAAGGAAGGATGAACACCCCAATATTGCAATTCTCGATGATGAGCTACTTTTGGAATAAACGGACTTGCTAAATGGAACAAATCTTCAATTTTCTCTCTTACATATTCATTCCGATCTCGTTTTTTAAAGTCAGCCTCTTTGCGGAGCGCTTCAATAATATTGAGTTCTAACTTGTCGCGATATCGCACTTGAAGTTCCTTATAACAATACGTTAATATATGTTCCCTGTAAAAATCCTCGACCTTTTGTGATTGACTTTCCTCCGCTTGTATATCGCGGCAATATTCCCCATATAAACTCATATATATTTCTGCCGATATATCTTTTGGTAATACGCCTAAATTTAAATGTTGCTGCATATCTTTCCATATTTTTTCTTGTAACTGTTCATCTGCTAATACATACACATTTGTCGGGTTTGTTTTTCCTTCAAATTCTTTACTCCGCTTTTGAATTTCAAATAATAAATTTTCACGTGTCTCTTGTAAGTTGTCAAAGAAGCGCTCCCAATGTTGAATCATCTTATGAATCGTTTGGTAGAGCGACTGATATACAAGTTCTAGCAACATTTCCTTACGATATTCATTTAGTTTATGCACATATTGCGTTACGATATCTTCAAATTCTTTTCGAAACATACGCTGCTGATTGTAAAACATTTTTCCAAACCAACTTTGCTGCTGTGCAAGTTCAACGCGGCGCACCGCTGTAACCGTCCCATCAATATTGCTCACATTAAACTTCTTATCGTAATTTTGAATTAAATTTCGCTTTTGTTCATTATTCTCATGTAAGCGATTTATTTTTTCGATTAACTGCTTTCGAATTTCATATAACATAAAACGAGCAGCCACTGGATGAACTGCCTCTGTTTTCTTTAAAAACCATGTATTTAATTGATACGACTGTCCTTCTGAACCACTAGGTGCATAGCGATCTGATTCAATCATGTCATAAAGCAAGGTCGTTACATGTTCATGTACGCGGCTTGGTATTGCATATGCATACAATCGAACAGCATGGTCTACCCTGGCTACTTCCCCTTTCATTTGCTCTGGAATTTTCAGTTTTGCTGCTGAAATTTTGCATTCATGTTGCAATCGATTAAGTTCTTCATCCTTTTGTACTGTACGCTGCACATAACTTTCCACCGCTTCTAAAAACAGTTTCGACTTGGCAACGCCAACTTTTCCACCTTCTGCTCCTTCACGCGTTTCATTATACATTTGTCTATAGAAAATATGCGCTTGCTCAGGACGCGTTGCCAAATGCTCTAAATCCTCTAAATAGCTTTTCCCGCGCTCAGGCTTTTCCCGTTGCATACCGCGGCGCACATCTTGTTCATAGCGTTGCTTTTTCTCCTGAAACAATTGATCTAAATGAAGCCATGATTCATCTAAACCTTGCACAGCCCATTTTAAAGCACAATATTTCAATACATGTTCATATGGATAAATTAACTTAGCCGTGCCTGCCCCACAATAACGTGCTTTACCATTTGACTCGGCTAATTGCTGAATTTGATTGTCTTCTTGTGCAAAGTGACTGGTAGACATTGGACTAAATAGTTGTAAATAAATTGTATTTGTCATTTGCTCCATGTAATCTGTCAAATTGTGTAGATGATGCCCGTGCAAGTTTTCGTAATCATATAAGAAGCAATAATTATAAGGTAAATGATGTTGCTTAATTGTATGATTCGTTCTTCCATCCTCATCTACTTGATCGGGACGATATTCAAGTTCAATTGTTACACCACCACGCTTTGATAGCTCGCCAGTTGAACCTAGTGTAATCGCATGCAGTTCTTTTAAAGAAGCATATCCATTTGCTTGCACCGTTTCATATTCTTTCGCACTAACCGTACGTGTTTTCACAAGCACATCTGGCATTAAAAAGGCGCCTCGAATTAAAATGTTATGATGTTGCAATTTCTTCCGAAGCATTTCACGTAAGTATAATGCAATTTGTAAAAACATCCCTGATCCAGTTCCACCAGCAAGGGATGTGACAATAATAACGCGAACGCCATATTCTGTTTGATCGCTTGTCACAGGAAAAATATTTTCGATTTCTTGCCAAAAGGCTGTTAATTTATCTTCTTTCATCGCAGCACGTAAAGCTAAACGTGAAATCACGCGCATTTGCCCCGCACCTTCTGTTAACGGTTTATCCAAAATTGTCGAATCCATCGGGAACCATTCTGGAATCGTCGGATCTCCTGCAATATATTCTCTTGGTGTTTTACTTGAACTCGTTTGTGTCTTAAATTTTCGAATATGTTCAAACTTACTTAACGTATTCACATCCGTATCAAATACATGCATCGCAACTCTTTTCCGACGATCTTCTGGCAACTTTTCATATATTTGATGTGTAACAGTACTCCCGATTCCGCCTAAACCAATTAAAATCGTTGGAACTTGTAATGTCATGTAAACCACCTTCCTGTTTGTACATGCTCAAAAGATGAAAAGATACAATCAACTAAAAAAGGAATAGCCCTCCCTAACAGGGCGCGACATGTCTACTAGAAGTATGCGAAGTATAGTTTTTGAATCCCTCTATTCACACTCGTATCGATAAATTTCTTTCCCATATCCTCTATCAATTACAACAATTTCATTTGGATATAACGTCTTATGTTCATATCCAGCCTCTTCTTCCGCAATAAACATGCCGTCAATAATCATGCCAATTACTTGTGAGTCCTTCGCTACAAATATCGATTTCGATCCTTTTTTCGCAATAAATGTAATGGATTGAATTGTTTTGCGCTCTGCACGAAATGGAATGCCAAAATAATGTTTCCACCATTTATTTCTTAAAAGCTCTGGCTCAGATTGATATAACCAATCTTTTGCCACCTCTTGATCCCATTCGTAATAAAGCATTGCTTTCCGATGAAATCTCGGCCGGACAATCCAGCCTAAAATAAAAATGCCGACAATAAAAAGGAATAAAGTAACTGGTATTACAAATTGAAAAATGACTGCATACCGTTCCCAAAACGGTGCATTTTGAATATAAAAAGAAATTGTTTTCTCTACTTTTTGCAACTTTGAATCGCGTATTGTAATAGTAGCCTTTACGTTACCTGTATCTGTGAAATTAAATGTATCGGAGTAATACGGACGAGGGTATACATAGATTCGATTACGATGCTGCGTTAATTCATAGTGAATCGATTGATTAGATGTGATGTGAGTAGACGATAATAACCTTTTCACTTCTGCTTCCGTCATCGGTTTCCCATTTAACAGCGGCTGCATGACAAAAGGTTTACTATTCGTTAAATTTGTTACCTTTTCTTGATAGTCTTTTGTAAGAGTTTGTAATGATAACTTCGGTCTAGATTCAGGCTGAATACGAAATTTTTTTGTTTGTCTATAAAATCCTTTTATATTCATATGAACTTTTCCGCGAATAAATTGTTTTTCAACTTTTGTTTCATAATAAAATACATTTCTTTTATCATCCCATTTCATCGGATACAACTTACCATCTATTTCTATTTCTGCTTGAAAATAAGAAGATTGAATAGGTAATTCTGTAGGCTTTGCTTCAATTATAGCGGTCGTTCCCTCATACATTGTTTCCGTATCTTTCTTTTCTTTATCTTCCTTATCATAAATCGAAAGCTGATAATCGAGCGCTGGTTCTACAAGCGCTTTTAGCTCTTCTTTTCCAATTTCTCTGTCGAGCTCTATCCTATATGTTCCAGGCTTAATCACAGCTTGATTTTCCGCTTGAATATGTGCAATTTCACCATATAAATGAGATTCTCCTGGTGCATGAATAGAAAAAGAACTTTGCACGGTTAATGGATTTTCAAGCTTTTTCATTTGATATTGTGAGGCATGAGAAGATTGTTTGACCAAAGTCAGTCGTCGCAATGGAAATGGTGTAGCAATCTCCACTGTATTCCCTTCTATTTTTGTTTTCACAATTGATTCGACTGAAGAAAATGGATCCCGATTCGCAACTAAAGCCGCAGCTTGATTGACACTTTGAATCACCCCATCTTCACCACTTGATGGCATGATGATACCGTTTATTTCTTTCTGCCACATTTCTTTCCATAGATTCATTTGTTGCTGTTCTTGCAGTCCTAAGTTTTCTTCCATCGTGATTAAAACCGGATGCAAAGATATTTTTTTCGTTTCCATTTCTTTTTTAAACTGCCTAAGTTGCTGCGTCATGTATTCTTTTCCACCATTCTTTTCTTTTTCTAATTCATTAAAAGCTCCATCTGTTAATACAATGAGCCAAAATTCACGTTTGTCATCTCTTTCGGCTTCTTTTTTTATAGATTGCATTGCTGTTTCCACAGCCCGAAACGGTGTATTCAAATAATGTTTCCAAGCCCCGATTTGATTTATTTCTGTTTGTCTTTTTTCATTTGTTAGCGCGAGTTGAAATGCTTCTTCTGGACGGCTCATGAGCACATATGAAAATGTATCTTTCTCATCTAATAATGCAACTAAACTTTGCAAAGCATAATTTGCATACTTCCAGCGATCGTTATTTCTCATGCTGCCAGAATCATCATATACAAGTGAAACGACCCTTTCCTTTGCCCCCTCTCCTTTTGCACAAGTTGAAAAAGGAATCAAACATAATAATAGAATAAAAATGAATGTGGCACAGATTCGAATCTTCATATGGATGCTTCGCCACCTTTGTAGACAAATTCCTATGTTTAAATTTATGAAAAGAAACAAGATATATGACTTGTATTTTCAAGATAAACATTACAATAACATCATTATGTAAACAATATTACAAAAGTAAAATGAAACTTTAATCCGCGGAGATTTTCTTCATCTTCCCTGATTAGGCTGTTACGGGCAGTAAGGCTTCCACCTTTCTTCCTTGCTTCTCTCTGAATCTTGAGAAGGAGTCTTTCTTCCCTAAAATAGCAGGATAAAAGCTTCCCTTTCATCCATAAACAAAAAAGATATTCTACATAAAGATCCTGCTTCGAGAAGCAGGATCTGACCACTTTTCCCATAAAAAACGTCACAAAAGTTCGATTACCTTTTGTTGAAACGTATACATTATTTATAACGTTTTTTATTTTTTCACATACACTTCTACAACGGGGTTCTCTTTATCGTCTGCATGTAAGCGAATATTTTCTTCACCTGTCTGATACATACTTGCTAACAGCAACACCGTTAACACATTTGGCGTTTTTGCATCACTACCAAATTTTCTTTCAAGTGCTTCTTTGTATTCAAATTTTAAATCCCCTTGTATATATGTATACACTTCAAATCCATCTTTCAAATTGCAAACAACTTGATCGATAATATCCGCTCCCACCTGTTTCTTCATTTCTTCTCGGAGAGCAGTAATAAAACGCTCCCAAGGCACCTCAAATATTTGAAATTGATCTGTCGCTTTCATTTCATTCACTCCTTACCGATTTATCCTACATATATTCCCCATTTCCTTCACAATTATGAGATACAAGGCGTTCGTACAAGCCACACTTGTCCTATTCACATATCGTATTACTGTAATACAGAAGGAGGAAAGAACGTGCATAGACAAAAGTGCTATGATATATGTCAATGTTACTTTGGGAAAGTCGTACGAATTGAAGATCGTGATGGCTACATTCATTTAGGAAAAATCGTAGATGTGACACAAGACTCTGTTTGGATTGATCCTATTCATCGTCCATCTTTTGATACAGGGTTCGGATACTATAATGCTTATCCATACGGAGGCTGCGATTTTTGCGGAGGATTAAGTAAATGTAATTACTGTGGGTTTGGTTACGATGGCTGGGGCTACGGATATGGTGGATATGAGCTTGCTTTTGGATTCATTTTCGGCATTACTTTAGCAGCGCTATTTTTCATTTAATTATAAAAAAGTTGGCTATCGAATAGCCAACTTTTTTACATATTTATTTTTCACAAATAAAGACTCGATGTCCTAACATATGTTGGTATTTATGCAATAGCTGTTCATGCTGCACCCACGTATGATAAAGTTCTTCTGGAATACATTGCGATACATTCCATTCCGGTTGTTCCATTTGACTCGCAACCGTTTCTGCAATTGTACCACCCCCGCCAACGATCATGCGCTGAAAGTTTGCTTTTTGAAACAACTGAATCCACTCTGTCTCCGTTAACAATTCCTTCATTCCATATAATTGTAATATAGTTGTTTCAGCCTCTTTATCTAGAGGAGATTCTAGAACCATTTCAATCACAACAAGCTTTCCCGTGTGCTGAAGTACGCGATAGCATTCCGGAATAGACTGCTCCTTATTCGTAAACGCAAGAATGGATTCCCCAAGAACAAGTTCAAAAGTCTCATCCTTACATGGTAACTGTTCCACTTTTCCTTGTATTAAGTCTATACTTAGCCCTTGAGCTAACCATCTATCCCTCGCTTTTTGAATCATCATTTCATTATTTTCTACCGCCGTCACCTGATAGCCATACACTTTGCTCATATAAGCTGCTGTCCGTCCTGTTCCGCATCCGATCTCTAGTACGTTCGCATGCATTCCAAGTGATATTTGGGCTAATACTTGTTTTGTCAGTGTAAATCCACCAGGGTGAGCACTCCCAATTCCGTAATAAGCTAAAAAATCAATATAAGTGTTTCGCTTCATGGGATTCTTCCTTTTTCATTTTATATATTCGAGCAAAAGAAAAAAGTGCATAGAAAAAAGGGCACATCATCGTGCCCTCATTCTTATTTATCATCAGAAATATATGCCCATTTATAACTATAATCTCCACCAACTGGATGGCGAACAATTCCTTTTACTTTTTGTTTTTGGATAATTCCTTTACCCTCTTGAAATAACGGAGCAATTGCCGCATCTTCAAGTAAAATTTTCTCAGCTTTCAGCAATCCGTCCCAGCGTTCTTTTGTTTTTGTTAGTAACTCGCCTTTTCCTTGTTCTACAAGTTTATCATATTTTGGATTGGAGTATCCTGATTGGTTATGCGCTCCGTTCGTTATAAACATATCAATAAATGTCATTGGATCCAAATAGTCAGGTCCCCAGCCTCCAAATGATAACTCATAATTTTGGTCTGTTTCTAACTTTAGTTTTTGTTTAAACGGCTGGTTTTTTAAATTTACTGTTAAGCCTGGTAAGTTCTTCTCTAATTCCCCTTTTAAATACTCACCTATTTTTTTTGACGATTCAGTATCATAATTTAATAATTCTACTGTAACCTTATCTTTTCCAAGCTCTTTTTTCGCTTTCTCCCAATGTTCTTTCGCTTTTTTCACATCTGTTTTCAAAATATTTCCGTTCTCTTTACGGAAATCTTTACCATCTGGACTTTTCGCAAATTCTTTTGGTACGAAATAGTCTGCTGGCTTAGAACCATCATTTAAAATAACATTGGCCAATCCTTTTTTATCGTATGCCATCGCAATCGCTAAACGCAAATCTTTATTTGTAAACACTGTATCTTGTCCGCCACGTTTTTGATTTAAACGTAGGAAAAATACTGAAGGTCTTTCTTCTGTCAAGAAATCTGGACTTGATTTATATTTATCTACAAATTCAGATGAAATTTCTGCGCGATCAATTTGGCCACTTTCATATAAATTTACACGTGTACCAGTTTCTTTGACGACATTGAAGTTAATTTCTTCTAATTTCACCGTTTTATTATCCCAATATTGCTCATTTTTCTTTAATTTCCATCCTTCCTCATGCTGCCATTCACTCAGTGTAAATGGTCCATTATAAAGCGTTGTATCCGCTTCTAAACCAAATTTATCCCCTTTTTCCTTTACAAATTTTTCGTTAAGTGGATAGAATGTTCCAAATGATGTTAACTCAACAAAATACGGAATTGGGTTTTCCAGTTCTACTTCTAATGTATAATCATCTACAGCTTTCACCCCTAACGTATCAAGTGGTGCTTTTCCTTCATTAATTGCTTTTGCATTTTTTAAGTCGTACATAATATATGCATATTCAGCAGCTGTATTTGGGTCTACAGCACGCTTCCAAGCAAATACGAAATCTTTCGCAGTAACAGGGTCTCCGTTTGACCATTTCGCATGTTTATTTAATGTAAATGTATATTTTTTACCATCATCGCTCTTCTTATAAGATTCTGCTACACCAGGAGTTACTTTATTATCTTTTCCTAAACGATACAATCCTTCCATTACGTTATTCATAACGAGAAATGATACTTGATCTGTTGCCTTTGAAGAATCCATTGAAGGAATTTCTTGTGGCTCTGTTAAATTAAGCACTTGCTTTGCCGCTAATTTCCCGCCAGATTTTTCATCACTTTTCGGTGTTGTATTCGCTTTTTCTTTATCCCCTGATCCAGAACATGCAGCCAGCGCCATACTCACTGCCAACACCGGCGCTGCAACTGTTGTTAACTTTTTCATCTTCTTTTTCTTCATTTTTATACCCTCCCCTATTATATGTAAAATACTAACCTTGAGAAATCTTCTGTAACTATCCGTTATCAGAAAATTCTTATTAATTAATATTCTACTTCTTTTTCGTTGTTTGTAAAGTTATTTTTAAAAATTTTTAGAAAATTAAAATTTATATTTTTCTAGTTATATTTTACAAATTGTACAACATCACGATTCCATCACCTACTATATGTGATCACTACCCTTCTTATTCTTTTCTATTTCTTTCATTTCTACCACAGCCTCTTTTCAATCCTCCCTGCTATCGCATGATTCATAAGCGCTCATAACCAGTGGAAGTACGAAATAACTATCTAACTTCTTTGTTCTTCTTCCATATTCATGTAGTAATCTAATAGCCATTAATCATTTGAATATAAAAAACTATTTTTAGTGAAAGTCTATTCAAAAAAGCATTTTGAAAGTAGTAATACTACTTTCAAAATGCTTTTCAACTTTATATTATTATTTCATCTTATTCCGTTACGTAAGCCCACTTAAAGCTAAATTCTGGACTAATGTTATGATGAACAACACCTTTTATATTTTGCTTCATTACATAAGCATCAGCACGTTGGTATAACGGAACAAGAGCAACATCTTCTTCAAGTAATAGCTTTTCAGCTTTCCCTAATTCTTCCCAACGTTTTTTCGCATCTGCCATTAACTCTGTTTTCCCTTGTTTAATGATTTCATCATATTTCGGATTTGAATAGCTCATTTGATTGTAAGAGCTGTTTGTTTCAAACATATCTAAGTATGTCATTGGATCAGAATAGTCTGGGCTCCATCCTGCATATGAGATTTCATAATCTTGCGCTGTTTCTAATTTTAATTTTTGTTTAAATGGTTGAATTTTAATATTAATTTTTACACCTTTTAAATTTTTCTCAATTTGATCTTTTATATAATCAGCAACTTTTCTCGCATTTCCATCATCATAGCTTAATAACTCAATTGTAACCTCATCTTTTCCAAGCTCTTTCTTTGCTTTTTCCCATGCAGTTGCTGCCTTTTTCGTATTGTGTTTCAAACCATTTTTAAATGATTCTGTAAAATCTTTTCCATCTGAACCTTTCGCTAATCCTTTGGGAACAAGGCTATCGACAGCTTTTGAACCGTCATTTAAAAGAACGTTTGCCAAATCTTTTTTATCGACAGAAAGCGCAATTGCTTCACGTAAATTTTTATTTTTAAGCGGTGTATCTTGACCATTACGCTTTTCATTTAATCGTAAGAAGAATGTATTTGGTTGTTCATATACACCAAATTCATCTTTTTTGTTTCGGTATTTATCTACAAATTCTCCCTTTAATATCGCAAAGTCTACTTGACCACTATCATATAAATTAACTAAAGTTGCTGGTTCTTTCACTACACTGTAGTTAATTTCTTCAAGCTTCACTGTTTTTTTATCCCAATACTTTTCATTTTTCTTCAACTTCCAGCCTTGTTCATGCTTCCATTCAGACATAACGAATGGTCCGTTATATAAAACTGTGTCAGCTTCTAATCCAAATTTCTCTCCTTTTTCTTTTACAAATTTCTCATTTAACGGATAATAAGATGGAAATGCTGTTAAATTTAAAAAGTACGGCACAGGTCTTTCTAATTCTACCTCAAGTGTATAGTCATCAATTGCTTTTACACCTAGCGTAGATACTTCTGCTTGTCCGTTATTAATCGCTTCTGCATTTTTGATTGGATACGCAATAAATGCATACTCCGAAGCTGTATTTGGATCTAATAATCGTTGCCATGCAAAGACGAAATCTTTCGCTGTTACTGGATCTCCATTTGACCATTTTGCCTCTTTACGTAGTTTAAATGTATATTTTTTGCCATCTTCACTTTTCGTGCTAGATTCTGCTGCTGCTGGAATTGGCTTATTATCTTTATCAAGGCGATATAATCCTTCCATTGTATTCCCTAACACTTGAGAACCAACTGTATCAGTTGATTTGGAAGTATCCATCGTTGGAATTTCTTGTCTTTCTGTACGGTTAAATACTTGCTTTGCCGCTAACTTCTCACCTGATTTACTATCTCCCTTAGAATTTGTACTTGCCTGCTTATCCCCACCTGTAGAACATGCTGATAATGCCATGCTCATTGCTAAAACCGGTGCTACAACTGCTGTTAGTTTTTTTATTTTTCTCTTTTTCACTTTCTGTACCCTCCTCAATTACCTGTACGTTTCTAGATTGAGAAATTTCTGAAAATTCTATTTTTCTTTATATTATAGTTATCAGAAGATTTCTATTAACTATTATTCTACTATTTTTCTGTATTTTGTAAAGTGTTATTATTGAAAATTTTATAAAAATTATTTTATTGCAGTAATGTTTATAAAAATATTATAAAAATATTAAAGACTTTATTCATACTACAATCATTAGCGTTACAGTGCACCTTCTTCCATTTATAGGTTTTTAAGAAATAAATTACTACTTATAAAAAATGCATACATGATATTTTTTTATTACAAAAATAAAAGAAGCTCTCAAAAGTTGCTGAATCGCCAGCAACTTTTGATATAGCCTCTTTCTACATACTAGTTAACACTTGTTTATATTTTTCTTCACTAAATTCATTTTCACTTTTTGCAACAACGACAGTCGCAATGCCATTACCGATTAAATTGACAATCGCACGCGCTTCTGACATAAAACGGTCAACACCAAGTAAAAGTGCAAGCCCTTCTAAAGGAATCACATTCATCGCAGATAAAGTGGAAGCAAGTACGATAAAACCTCCACCCGTTACAGCAGCTGCTCCTTTTGATGTTACTAACAAAATAGCTATGATTGTTAATTGTTGACCTAGTGAAAGATCAACATGAAAAACTTGTGCTAAAAAGATTGTTGCCATTGATAAATAAATGGTTGTTCCATCTAAGTTAAATGAATATCCTGTTGGAATCACTAAACCTACAACCGGTCTAGAGCAGCCGAACTGTTCCATCTTGGTCATCATTCGTGGCAATACGGATTCGGAAGATGATGTACCAAGGACGATAAGCAACTCTTCTTTTATATACGATAAATATTTCCATAAACTAAATTTATACAATCGACAAATAAAATGTAAAACGATAAAAACGAATAATGCCATCGTTGCATAGACACAAACCATTAACTTACTAAGCGGAATTAATGTACTTAAACCGTACTTTCCAATTGTAAACGCCATTCCACCAAAAGCTCCAAGAGGCGCTAATTTCATAACAATTGATAAAATGTTGAAAAAGACCTTCGATAATCGTTCAAAAAAATCGATAACCGGTTGTCCATTTTTTCCGAGCATTGTTAATCCTGCTCCAAATAAAATAGAAAAGAATAAAACTTGCAAAATATCCCCTTTTGCAAACGCTTCAAACATATTAGACGGTACAATATGTAAAAAGAAATCAAGCCATTTCATTTCTTGACCATTTTGTACATATTGTGAAACATCGCCTCCCTTTAACTTTGAAGGATCCAAGCCATCACCAGGTCGTACAACATTTGCAACAATGATTCCTATTAAAAGTGCAAATGTCGTTACAATTTCAAAATATAACAGTGCCTTTCCTCCAACGCGTCCCACTTTTTTCATATTTCCCATACTTGCAATACCAAGGACGATTGTTAAAAAGATAATCGGTGCAATAACCATTTTAATCATATTAATAAATGTTTCACCAATCGGTTTCATTTGTTGCCCAACACTAGGCCAAATTGCTCCTACTGCAATCCCGCAAATAATTGCCACGATCACTTGAAATGTTAAATTTTTTACAATTCTCATTTGTTCCTACTCCCCTGTTTCCTCATTTCTCCTCTGCTTATATAAAAGAATTCCTCAATCTTTTTTATAAAATCCCCCTTATTTACCCGTTTCAACTCTATTATTATGTTACACCATTCTATCATTTTTGAAAATAGTATATCCTAATCAAACATTAGTGATATACTATTTTATTTTTATATTTTAATTTCTACTCGAAAGAATCACTTAATGAAAAGAGCTAACTAAAAAGCTCACTTGATGCAGTGAGCTTTCTTCTTTAAATTATTTACAATGATAAACTTGTCTAAAGAAGTGATATTGCTATACATTCAAATGTTTAATGCATTAGGAAAAGAGCTAAGGGCAAAACGGCTTGAAGGAGATTGTGAAAAACATATTGAAGATGAAGATATCGTCACAATGTTTTTTACAAGCTTTCTAATCTTGAAAATGAGATTGATAAAAAAGATATTTAAAACGGTTAGTAATGAGAACAACGGTAAGGGAGATAGAAAACATGCGTCACAGCTAAATTTCAAAAAATTCGAAGCATCGGACTTTCATGATTACTTTCAACTTGTATCCAATAAAGACGTTATGGCTCAAATTACGGAACGAGCCATTCCGTTAGAAGAGGCACAAGCAAATTACGAAAAGTTATTATGTCGCAATAAAAAATATGAGATATATGGTTCATATAAAGTGAAACTTTAATCAGTGGGTTTTTTTTCATCCCCACTGATTATTAGTTGAACCAATCGGGCTGTTACGGGCAGCCCTACTCCCACCTATCTTCCTTGCTTCTCTCTGCATCTTGAGGTGGGAGTCTTACTGCCCGTTAATGCGGGATAAAGTTTCTAACCCTATAAATGGTGAATTTATCGGACTTGGACATTTAATACGAAATGAAAAACAAAACAAAGAAGATGAAATTGGCTATATGATATTACCTACATTCTGGGGGAAAGGATATGGGAGTGCAATTGCTAAACAATTAATTGAATTAGCTAAGCAAACAAACGTGAATGTATTGAAAGCAATTATTGACCCGCAAACCTCCCTTCTAGGAAGATTTTAATCAAATACGGATTTTCATCAGAGAAAATTTGTGAGATTGAAGGGTTGCCTGGAGAGATTTTAAGTAGATGTTTAGAATAAAAAATAACAAATACTAAAACTTTAATCAAGGAGATAACTATGAATAAGCTATTTGATACTTTGAAAAATGCTTTCTTAGATTTATTCTCAATGGGTAAAGGCTTTATATATGAATTTATAATGGCTAGTTTATTTATTGTAATTGGTAGTGCTTTATTATTTGGCATTCTGTTGTTTACAAGCTTAATCTTTTAAACAATTATTACTACGATAGAACAAAAAAAGATCGGTAAGCAAATCATGTTTCTGCTTACCTATCCTTTTTCATTTTAAGTCAATTTTATTTCATGATTATAATGAAATCACTCTACCCGTTCTACTACTTTCCATTGCAGATTCAATTATTCGAATGACTTCCAAACCATCTTCAGCTGTTACAGGTGGATGTTCACCATGTATAATACTATCTCGTATTCCTTTGTAATATTGCTCGTAGCACCCAACTTCTGTTCGAATTCTTTCTGTCTTCTCTTCTGTTTCTAAAATGGCACACTGATTTTCTTGATCTTCTCCATATCCAATATCGCCTGGTTTCATACCAGATTTTAATTGTTTTTCTTGTGAATCCATGCCATATTTCACAATTGAGCCTTTGTCACCATGAACAATGAAATGCGGCCCGGCATGTTTCACATAACTGCTGCTATGTAAACTAATTCGCTTTACTCCATAGTGAAGTACAAGATGGAAATAATCATCAATTTCTGCACCAGGTCGCTGTGTAATGACATCAGCATAAATACGATCTGGCTTACCAAATAATAATAAGGCTTGGTCAATTAAATGCGATCCTAAGTCATATAAAATGCCCGATCCTGGTAAATTTTTTTCTCGCCAGCGATCGCGTACATTGGGACGAAAACGATCAAAATGCGCTTCATATGCATATATATTTCCAATGCGTTTTTCCTCTATTAACTTCTTTATCGTTAAAAAGTCATTATCAAAACGACGATTATGATACACACTAAGAATGACATGATGCTTCTTTGCTAAAGAAATGAGTTCTTCTCCTTCTTCTACTGACACAACAAAAGGTTTTTCTACCACAACATGTTTTCCATGTCGTATTGCCTCTTTCACAAATGGAAAATGTGTTGTATTTGGTGATGTAACGACAACAAGATCGACATCATCTCGTTTAACCAATCCCCCAATTGTAGATTCTACTTGTACATTCGGTAACGCTTCTTTTACGACTTCTTCTTTTGAAGAAACAATCGCTCGAATATCATATTCTTCAATTGTTTGTAGTAATGGGATATGAAATGTTGTACTAGAAAATCCAAATCCTACAATCCCTACACCTATTTTTTTCATTTTGTTCCTCCATCCATGAGAACGATTTCATTTTTAAATTATAGCAAGGTTACTGTTATATGCCTAATACTTTGCTTCATAGTCAAAAAATCCTTGCTATATGGAAACTAGCAAGGATTTTTCCTATTTATTCAGTTCGTTTTTGCGTCCACGTTTCAACCACTTCGCCTGTCTCACTCACATCTAACACAAGACTTCCATTACTGTAGCGGTCTTTATTACGGAAAGCTTTTGGATCAATTTCTTCGACAATTTGTTTTTCTGTTTTCATATATACTAATTCATCATCTCGAATAACTTCAATGCCAACAATACGGTACGGATTCCGTTTTAGTTCTTTAAAAATTACAAGGCCTCGTTTCGCCCTCGTTGATTTTTCAATTTCAGAAGCTTTTAATCGTTTCACTGCACCGCGCTGTGTAACAAGTATTAATTGATCTTTCTCACCATTTAATGGTTTACCAGCAGCCACATAATCATTTTCTTTTAAATTAATTGCCTTAACACCAGCTGCCCTTACGCCAACCGGACTCACTTCTTCCTCATCAAAAATAAGTGCATATGCACCATGTGTCGCAAGAACAATATCACTTGTTCCATCTGTCGCAAAGATATCAACAACTTCATCATCTTTTTTCAAGTTTATCGCTACAAATGCTCGAGAGTAGCGCTGGACTTTATATTGGTTCAGTTCCGTTTTCTTAATCATACCATTTCGTGTAACAAATACGACAAATCGTTTTTCTTCCTCAAAATTCGGTACAACCGTAGCCCATATTAACGTTTCATCGCGATCCAGTGAAACAATATTTGCAACGTGCTGTCCTAAATCTTTCCAACGAATATCCGGCATTTCATATACAGGTAAATAAATGTAATTTCCTTTATTCGTAAATAAGAGAACCGTTTCTGTCGTATTTGTATCAAATCGTTCGAGTAAGACGTCGCCCTCTTTCATACCGAAGTCTTTCCCATTTGATGCATTATGCGAACGCCAGCCAGTTCGCTTCACATACCCTTCTTTCGTTACTGTCACGATAACATCTTCTTGTGGAATCATCACTTCTACATCAATTTTTATTTCTTCAATTTCTTCTTCAATTATAGAACGGCGTTCGTCGCTATATGTTTTCTTCACTCGTTTTAAATCCGCTTTTATGACTTGAAGAAGTTTCTTTTCACTGTTTAAAATGGCTTGTAACGTTGTGATTTTTTGATTCAATTCTTCCGCTTCATTCTCTAGCGCTGTAATATCTGTATTTGTTAAACGATATAATTGCAAGGAAACAATTGCTTCTGCCTGCGCTTCTGTAAAGCTAAATTTGGCAATTAAATTATCTTTCGCATTTCGTTTATCTTTAGATGCTCGAATGGTTTCAATTACTTGATCTAAAATTGATAATGCCTTCATTAAACCTTCTACAATATGTTGACGATTTTCTGCTTTTCTTAATTCATACTGCGAACGTCTTGTCACAACTTCTTTTTGATGTCCAATATAGGCATCTAAAATCTTCGGCAGTGTCATAAGCGTTGGACGACGATTATTAATCGCTACCATATTAAAGTTGTATGTGACTTGTAAATCTGTATTTTTATATAAGTAATTTAAAATTCCTTCCGCATTTGCTTCTTTTTTCAACTCTATAACGATACGAAGGCCTGTACGATCCGTTTCATCACGAACTTCTGCAATTCCATCTAATTTTTTATCAAGACGTAGTTCATCCATTTTTTTTACGAGATTCGCCTTGTTTACTTCGTAAGGAATTTCGGTAATAACGATTTGTTGTTTCCCACCACGAATCGTTTCTACTTCTGCTTTTCCGCGAATAATTATTTTTCCTTTTCCAGTTTCATATGCTTTTTTAATTCCATCAATTCCTTGAATAATACCACCCGTTGGAAAATCCGGACCTTTCATAATTGTTAGTAAATCATCTACCGTACAATTCGGCTTATCAATGCGCATCACTGTCGCATCGATTACTTCACCAAGATGATGCGGAGGAATTTCTGTTGCATATCCAGCCGAAATCCCTGTTGATCCATTTACTAATAAGTTTGGAAACATCGCAGGTAAGACAACCGGTTCTTCACTTGTATCATCAAAGTTCGGAACAAATTCCACTGTTTCTTTATCAATATCACGAAGAAGTTCAGAGGCGATTGGCGATAAGCGCGCTTCTGTATAACGCATAGCCGCTGCTGGGTCGCCGTCTACACTACCATTATTCCCGTGCATTTCAACTAAAACATTTCGAACTTTCCAATCTTGACTTAAACGCACCATCGCTTCATATACAGAAGAATCACCGTGCGGATGATAATTACCAATAACATTACCAACTGTTTTAGCTGATTTACGAAATGGCTTATCATTCACATTTCCTTCTACATACATGGAATATAAAATACGTCTTTGTACTGGTTTTAAACCGTCACGCGCATCTGGAAGCGCGCGATCTTGAATAATATATTTACTGTAACGTGCAAAGCGATCGCCTAGCACATCTTCAAGCGGGAGGTCATGAAACTTCTCTGCTTGCATGTTATTCCACCTCCGTCTCCATAATCATTTCATTTTCTAAAATATTGCCTTCTTCTTGCATACCGAACTGTACATTGCGCTCAATCCATTTACGACGAGGTTCTACTTTATCTCCCATCAACGTTGTAACGCGGCGCTCTGCTCTTGCTGCATCATCAATTTTCACACGAATTAATGTACGCGTCTCTGGATTCATCGTTGTTTCCCATAATTGATCGGCGTTCATTTCACCAAGTCCTTTATAACGCTGCAAGATATAGCCTTTCCCAACTTTTTTCGTTACGCTAGCCAGCTCTTCATCTGACCATGCATATTCAATCACTTCGTTTTTTCCTTTCCCTTTACTTACTTTATATAAAGGTGGAAGTGCGATAAATACTTTGCCAGCTTCAATTAATGGCTTCATATAGCGATAGAAAAATGTAAGTAACAGCACTTGAATATGAGCTCCATCTGTATCCGCATCGGTCATGATAACCACTTTATCATAGTTGATATCTTCAATAGAAAACTCATTGCCAACACCGCCACCAATTGCATAAATGATTGTATTAATCTCTTCATTTTTGAAAATATCAGCAAGTTTTGCCTTTTCCGTATTGATTACTTTACCACGAAGAGGTAATACTGCTTGGAAACGACGATCACGCCCTTGTTTCGCAGATCCACCAGCAGAGTCACCCTCTACTAAATACAATTCATTTTTCTGTGGGTTACGTGATTGTGCAGGTGTTAACTTTCCACTTAAAGTCCCTTCTGAACGCTTTTTCTTCTTGCCAGTACGCGCTTCTTCTCTCGCTTTACGAGCAGCTTCTCGCGCCTGTGCTGCTTTAATCGCTTTTTTCACAAGAAGTGTAGCTACATCAGGAGTTTCTTCTAAAAAGTAAGCTAAGTGCTCCGATACAATCGCATCAATAGAAGAACGAGCCTCACTTGTGCCAAGTTTCCCTTTCGTTTGCCCTTCAAATTGAAGTAACTCTTCTGGTACACGAACAGAAACAATCGCTGCTAATCCTTCCCGAATATCCGTACCTTCTAAATTTTTATCTTTTTCTTTTAATAAAGAAACTTTACGAGCATATTCATTGAAGACACGAGTCATTGCTGTTTTAAATCCAGCTTCATGCGTCCCGCCATCTTTCGTACGTACATTATTTACAAATGAAAGAATGTTTTCTGAATAGCCATCGTTAAACTGAAATGCTAACTCCGCTTCAATTCCATTTTGTTCCCCGGAGAAATAGACAACGGGATGAAGCGTATCTTTCTCCTCATTTAAATATGAAACGAAAGCCTCAATACCTGTTTCATAATGGAAAACATCTTCTAAATCATTTCGCTCATCTTTGATTGAAATTTTCATCCCTTTTAATAAGAATGCCGATTCACGTAATCTTTCACACAATGTTTCATAATTATAATTTGTTGTACTAAAAATAGATGAATCTGGTTTAAAATGCATCGTTGTACCAGATTCTTTCGTTTTTCCAATTTTCTCTAACGTTGTTACAGGAACGCCACCATTTTCAAAGCGTTGCTCATAAATGTTTCCATCGCGCTTAATTGTTACCACTAGCCATTCCGATAGTGCATTTACAACCGATGCCCCAACACCGTGTAAACCGCCGCTCGTTTTATAGCCACCTTGTCCAAACTTACCACCTGCATGTAGTATAGTTAAAATAACTTCAGGCGTTGGTTTCCCAAGTTTATGCATTCCCGTAGGCATTCCTCGCCCTTTATCAATAACACTAATACTATTATCTTTATGTATGATGACAGAAATTTCATCGCCAAACCCTGCTAATGCTTCATCAACAGAGTTATCTACTATTTCGTATACTAAATGATGCAACCCACGGCTGTCCGTGCTCCCGATATACATACCCGGGCGTTTTCGAACGGCTTCAAGGCCTTCCAACACTTGAATTGCATCTTCATTATATTGAAATTGATGCTTTGCCAAACTCCTTGCCCCTTTCCTAGTCAAAATCAGAACATATGTTTTTATTATAGAATAACGCCTTAACCATGTTTTTGGCAAGGTATGTTATGTCTTTTATATACCATTTTCAAAAGAAAAATCCTTGTTTTTGTACAAGGATTCCTCTAGGCTACTATTTCAGAAAAATAATCGTTTGTCAACGAGAAATGGATATGTATTCCAAAACTACACATTCCACCATTTTATCATTACCCAAATGATAAAGATCCAAAACGGGATAACGAGTACCAATCCCCAAAAACAGCCTTTAAAAAATCTCATGATGAACACCTCGTCCATCTACTCAGTCTCTAAATAGAGAACAAAAGTGAAAACCTCTCTTTCATTCTGAGAGCCAATGCTACTTTGTCATTGCATGTTCTACTTTAATACAGCGATCCATAATGACCGTATGGCCCTTTTCTGTGAGAAACTGATAAGTATCTTCATCTTGTACTCCTAATTGTGCCCAAAAAACATCCGCATCAACCTCGACAAATTCTTTGGCAACATCCATTAAAAATTCGGAGCGGCGAAATACGTTCACAATGTCAATATGTTCTTTTATCTCTTTTAAAGAAGAAACTGCTTTTTCTCCTAGCACTTCCGTAATCGCTGGGTTAACTGGAATAATGTGATATCCAGCATCTTGCATTGCTTTTGAAACCATATAGGATGTACGTTCCGGTTTATCAGACAAGCCGACAACCGCGATTGTTTTACTATTTTTTAACATTTCACCAATTTCCGGACGAGTTGGATTTTTAATTGTCATATTAAATCCCTCCTATTCTTTTAGTATAGCCGATAAAGAAAGTCTCTTTCAATATGAAAGAGACTTTCTTTATTAATTCTTAGCCGAAGTGTTATCCGTTAAAGTAGCAGTTTTCGTCATTTTTTCACCATTGCGATAAAATGTCACTTCAATTTTATCTCCTACTTTTTTCTTTTCGTATAAATATTTACGGAATTGCAATGCATTCTCCACTTTTTGATTATCTAATGCAACAACAACGTCATATTGCTCTAGTCCAGCTTTTTCTGCTGGTGAAATTGGATACACTTTTCCTAACACAACTCCACTTGTTATATCTTTTGGTAATTTCAATTGTGAAGCATATCTTTGAACATCTTCTAATGAAACAACTCCAACACCAAGAGCTGGTCGCTTCACTGTTCCATCTTTTTCAAGTGATTCAATCACAGGTTTTGCAATATTAATCGGAATGGCGAACCCGATTCCTTCTACTTCTTGCTGTGCAATTTTACTAGAGTTAATCCCAATTACTTCGCCATTTTGGTTAAATAAAGCACCGCCGCTATTTCCTGGGTTAATCGCTGCATCTGTTTGAATCACTTGCGCATTCCAATCGGGACGTTTATCACCATCGATATCAACTGGAATTTCACGTTCTTTACTACTGATAATTCCTTCTGTTACACTGCCATCAAAGCCTAGTGGATTCCCGATTGCGATGGCTGGTTCGCCTGCACGAATTTTGCTAGAATCCCCTAGCGTAGCAACTTTATTAATATTGGAACCATCGATTTCGACAACAGCTAAATCTAACCAAGGATCTTTCCCAACTAATTTTGCGTCAACCTCTTTACCACTGCTTAATTTAACAGCAAGTTTATTGGCTCCATCCACTACGTGATTATTTGTAACAACATATGCTTTATTCCCAGCTTTTTTATAAATAACGCCCGATCCTGATCCAGCTTCTTGCTCTTGACCGATCGGCTGCATAGCAAATGGATCGATTGTTTTTTGCATATTGATGACACCGACAACAACTTCTTTTGCCCCTTCAATCATGCCAGGTAAATCTGTTTCATTTTTCGATTTATTCACAACTGGGACAACCGTACCTTCTACTTTTGAATTAGAAGATACAGATGAAACAGCTACATCGTTATTTTGTGCCCATGGCATATAAGGTGCTGCAAAACTAATAGAAACTGCTCCGACAACAGCTCCAACTAAACCGGTAAAGAAATATCCTTTTTTGCTACCAGCTTTTCTCATTTCTCTTGTTTCATCATATTCTCCGTTCATATTTGGTCCGTCATAATATCCCATGTTAACTTCCCCTCTCTGCTGAATTCGTATTTTCAGTATAGTCACATTTTGTGTCCTTCTTGTGAACTCATCGTGAAATCCAATTCAAAAAATGCTCTTATTCATTATTCTAGACAAAAAAATGAGAATTTGTACATTCATTTGCAAAAGAAAGTGTCATTTTGTTATATTTTCAAGTTGAGTTACATAGGTTAAAAAGATTACTCTTCAAATTTATACCCAACTCGGATAACGGTTCCAATATGCTTTGCTTTATCACCTAGTTTATTACGTAATTTTTTAATATGCGTATCTACTGTTCGATCATCACCATAATAATCGTATCCCCACAGCTGATCTAATAAATGTTGACGTGATAATACAATTCCTTTGTTTTCCATTAAATACACAAGAAGTTCAAATTCCTTATGCGTTAATATAATTTCCTCTCCATTTACAAAGACTGTTCGCGACAGTCGATTGATATCAATTCCAGCTACAGATAGCATATTGTCTTCAGCAACACCTACCGCCCCATCTGCTCGTTTTAATAATGTTTTCGCACGCGCTACTAACACTTTCGGACTGAATGGTTTTGTTACATACTCATCTGCCCCTAACTCAAATCCTAACAATGTATCATCTTCATCAGAGCGCGCTGTTAGCATAATAATCGGTACCGCTGATTCTTTACGAATACGACGACAAACAGACCATCCATCAATTTCTGGCAACATAATATCTAACATAATTAAATCAATTGTATGTTCAGCAAATAATTCTAACGCTTGTTTCCCGTCCTCTGCTTCGATTACTTCAAAGCCTTCATTGCGAAAATAATCGCTCACAATTTCGCGTAATCTTCTTTCATCTTCAACAAGTAATACCGTTTTATTCATCTGACCTATCCCGCCTTTTTACTCTTTCAATCGAATAATACGTTGATTGGAGCTTCCGCGAAATGGAAGTGTTAAATCCCTTTTATCGAGTTCAAACCTTCCATCGACCAGAACATCCCCATACTGTAACAATTCTATCATATCATTATTTTGAGAGTTCTGTATCTCTTCTAACGTATAACCTGTGTAAATCCATAAATTTTTTCTTAAATCCTTTACCCCTTTTGCTACTTTTTTTACTTCTGCAGCTTGAAGGAATGGATCTCCACCTGAAAATGTTACATCAGTAAGCGGATTTTTGGCAATCTCTTTTATAATTTCTTCTGCGGTCATTTCTGTCCCATTACAAGTATTCCAAGACTGTGGATTATGACAGCCGAAACAACGATGCGGACAGCCCGCAAAAAACACGACTGTCCGCAATCCTTCTCCATCTACTACACTATCATGAATCATATTCATTACTCTCATTTATGCTTCACCCGATCCGCTTCTTCCCTACGTTTTGCGCTATTCCACTTCGACATATCTCCTACTAAATACCCAGTAATACGACGAATCCTTTCGATTTCATGCTCATTTTCGTTCTCACAACTTGGGCACTCATTTTCAATTACACCATGATAACCACAGCACTTACAACGGTCCACAGGATGATTGATTGATCCGTATCCTACTCCATACTGCGACATCGCTTGTACAATTTGTTTTAATGCTTTTATATTATGAACGGCAGCACCATCTAATTCAATGTACGTAATATGTCCCCCGTTGCATAGCGCATGAAAAGGACCTTCTAATCGAATTTTCTTCACAGCTTGAATAGGATAATACACCGGAATATGAAATGAATTTGTATAGTAATTACGATTTGTCACCCCATTTATACGTCCAAATTCTTCTCGATCCTTTTTCACGAATTTTCCAGAAAGTCCTTCGGCTGGCGTTGCAATGAGAGAAAAATTCAAATTGTGTTTCTCTGTTGCCTCGTCCATTTTCTGTCTCATAAACCGAACAATTTCATACCCAAGTTGCCAAGTACCTTCATCTTCTCCATGATGTTTACCAGTTAAAGCAACTAAACATTCCGCAAGGCCAATAAAACCGATGCTAAGCGTACCTTGTTTTAAAATTTCAGCTACAGAATCTTCAGGTTGTAACTTCTCTCCACCACGCCATACTCCTTGTGAATATAAAAACTGAAAATCCCTTGCCTTTTTTGTACATTGGTAAGCGAATCTTTCTAACAGTTGACGAACACCAAGATCTATATAATAATGTAATGCCTCAAAAAATGCTTCTTTTGATCCACTAATCAATGCTAATTTCACTAAATTGATAGATGTAAAAGATAGATTTCCTCTTCCAATTGCATTTTCCTCCCCATGAATGTTAGCCATAACACGAGTTCTACACCCCATATAACATACTTCACTTTCATGACTTCCATCATAATAAGCAGCATTAAACGGTGCATCTAAAAATGAAAAATTCGGGAATAATCGCTCTGCTGTCGTTTCTAATGCTAATTCAAATAAATCATAGTTCGGATCACTCTCTTCAAAATTCACACCTTTTTTCAATTTAAAAATTTGAATAGGAAAAATCGGTGTTTCTCCTGCTCCTAAGCCGGCTTGCGTTGTCCGTAACAATTGTTTAATTAATAGTCTTCCTTCTTTTGATGTTTCTGTTCCGTAATTAATAGAAATAAACGGTACTTGCCCACCACCACGACTATGCATACTATTGGAATTATGAATAAAAGCTTCACATGCTTGGTACGTATCATTTTCTGTTTCTTTCCATGCAAACTCTTCTATTTGTTCCTCTTGTAATGGATATTTCTCTAATCGTTTTTTATTTCTCTCAAATGTTTTTTTTACATACGGCGCTAAATCAACATCAAATAACGCAAACGATTGTCCACCATGCTGCATATTTTGATTAGCCTGAAAAATAATAGAAGCAAGCGCCAATGCACTTTTTATGTCTTGCGGTTCTCTCATATGACCGTGTCCTGTATGAAATCCATTCTTCAACATTTGTGCTAATGGGATTTGTGAACAGGTTGTCGTACCTGTCACATAAAAATCTAAATCATGTGGATATAATATATTTTGCTGAATCGCTTTTCTCACTTGATCCGATAATAATGTTTCTACTGTATAATATTTTGCACTTTCTGAAGCCAATGTTCCCATCATTCCCATTGGAGATCGTCCATCAACATTTGCATTTTCTTGCATTAAATCTTGTTCATGACCGTGGACAATTGTCTCAAAAACCTTCATAAGTTCTTCCTCACGTCTACTTTTTGTCATCATTATTACACCCTCCAACTACATCTTGTTACTCATATAACAAAATGATACAACATATAGTCGTAATGATACTGTGAGAAATGTAACATTCCTGTGAAAGTTTTTTTAAGAAACATTGACTGATCCTTTTATAAAAAAGAAATGTGATCTTTACAAATGTATGGTACAATATACGGGAAAAACTCTTTTTACCCTTTATCAACACATTTGAATAAAGGAGACTGAACTTATGTTTATTACATACCTTTTATTGATCGTTGCCTACTTGCTTGGCTCGATTCCATTTGCACTTGTAGTCGGGAAGATTGGTTATGGAATCGACATTCGCGAACATGGTAGCGGAAATTTAGGAGGAACGAATACATTTCGTACATTGGGGAAAAAAGCCGGCTTTCTCGTTACAATTGCCGACATTTTAAAAGGAACATTAGCAACAGGCTTGCCGCTTATTTTTAGCTTAGATATCCATCCGCTTTGGTTTGGATTAGCCGCAGTTCTCGGGCACGTATATCCGATCTTCGCAAGATTTCGCGGTGGAAAAGCAGTTGCCACTTCTGCTGGGGTACTATTATGTTATGCACCCATTATTTTTGCAATATTAGCTGTTGTCTTTTTCACCCTTCTATTTACCACGAGATATGTATCTCTTTCTTCTATGGTAACAGCAATCGTAGCTGTTATCGCATCAATTGTGAATGGGGATAAGATCTTTATTGTTGCAATGTGTTTATTAGCTGGTATGGTAATTTATAGACATCGTGCAAATATTGGACGAATTATAAATAAAACTGAACCAAAGGCAAATTTTACGAAGAAACAAAAGTAAGATAATGACCCACATAACGCAAAAAGAAAACGCAAAGCATATTAATAGCGTCTTTTTGCGTTATTTTTTATACTAATATAAAAGCCATATTATTTGGAGGAACTATACATGAATCTTTCTGTAACAAAAGAAGCTGCAACTTGGTACAAAGAAGAATTAAACTTACAATCTGGCGATACAATTCGCTTTTTCGTACAATACGGTGGTTGTAGTACAGTACAAAAAGGATTTTCTTTAGGTATGCGTAAAGATGAGCCGGCACAACCTGCTGCTAAAACCCAAGAAGAAGGAATTACATTCTTTATTGAAAGTGATGATGAATGGTACTTTGATGGTCATAATTTATCCGTTACTTTTAACAAAGGCGATGACTTTCCACAATTTAATTACGAGAAATAAAGTGAAACTTTAACCAGTAGGGGTTTTCTTCATCCCCCACTGATTATGAGCCCTCACCAATCGGGCTGTCCTAAAATAGCTGGATAAAAAAAGCGTGGCAAATGCCACGTTTTTTTATTTCTTAATTTCTTCATATTTTGCATACCACTCTGGATATAGTTTCTTAAGGGATACTGGGCGAAAGCCCTCTTTCTTAGCACAAATATTTGTTGTTGTTGCTGTAATGCAAAGATCCCCATCACCATTATAAATTTCATACCCATATATAACACGGAGCGGACTTACAGAATCAACCCATGTTTTTACAATTGCTTTTTCTCCATAACGCATTGCTTTACGATATGAAATTTGTAAATCTAAGACAGGAGAAATAATCCCGTCTTTCTCCATTTCAACATACGAGAATCCTAAATCTTGTATTAATTTCGTACGCCCTAACTCCAGCCATACTAAATAGTTAGAATGATACACAACACCCATTTGATCAGTTTCCGCATAGCGGATCTCAATTTCTTGTTCAGCTACAAACATATCTCTATCTCCTTCTCACTTCTGTTTCCTCACATACATTTAATCATAATACAGGAAAATCAAAAATAAAATAGAAACGATGGATCTTTCACCGAAAGGAGTACGCATATGATTCAAATTGTAACCGTTCGTAGCGGCGATAGCGTATATAGCTTAGCCATGAAATATGGCGCTACACCTGAAGAAATTGTAAAAGATAACGGATTGAATCCTGCCGAAACACTCGTTGTCGGCCAGGCACTTATTGTAAATACGAAAGGAAATAATTATTATGTCCAGCCAGGAGACAGCCTTTATAGAATTTCACAAACGTATAATGTTCCTCTCGCTAGCTTAGCAAAGGTAAATAATCTATCATTAAAATCTATTTTGCATGTCGGACAACAACTCTATGTACCGAAAGGCTCCAAACGAGCAGTGGAATCTATTGCCTATTTACAACCATCAACAATCCCGATTAAAGAAAGCCTAGTGAATGCTGCGCGAGCTATTAACCCTTATTTAACATATTTAGCTTATTTTAGTTTTGAACCACAGAGAGATGGAACCTTAAAAGAACCGACGGAAACGGCTAGAATTTCTGAACTTGCTAGGCAAGGACAAACAATTCCTATGCTCGTCATTACAAATATCGAAAATGGAAATTTCAGTTCGGAATTAGCATCTATCTTTTTAAGAAGTGCTACGATTCAAAATCGCTTTATTACAAATATCCTTCAAACAGCTGAAAAATATGACATGCGCGACATTCACTTTGATTTTGAAAATGTCGCTCCAGAAGACCGGGAAGCATATAATCGCTTTTTACGAAACGTCAAAACACGATTACCTGAAGGATATACGTTAAGTACGACACTTGTCCCAAAAACAAGCTCAGAACAAAAAGGGAAGTTTTTTGAAGCACATGATTATAAGGCACAAGGGGAAATTGTTGATTTTGTTGTCATTATGACCTATGACTGGGGATGGCAAGGAGGACCACCAATGGCTGTTTCTCCTATTGGTCCTGTCAAACAAGTAATCCAATACGCCAAATCACAAATGCCTCCTCATAAAATTATGATGGGACAAAATCTATATGGCTTTGACTGGACACTTCCATTTCAAGAAGGCAATCCTCCCGCTAAAGCAGTGAGTTCCATCGCTGCAGTTTCTCTTGCACGTAAATACAATGTACCGATTCGATATGATTTCACTGCACAAGCACCTCATTTCAATTACTTTGACGAAAACGGTGTGCAACATGAAGTATGGTTCGAGGACGCTCGCTCTGTTCAAAGTAAATTTAATTTGATAAAAGAACAAGGTATACGCGGCATTAGCTATTGGAAAATCGGTCTACCTTTTCCGCAAAATTGGCGCTTATTAGTAGAGAACTTCACCATCACGAAAAAAGGCTGATTTTTGTCAGCCTTTTTCGTGTTTACGATTCGTCTTTTATTTCATTTTTCAAAAATTCTATACTTTCTAGACGTCTCTCATTTTTCGCTTCAATCGCAGCGCGATCCTTTTCATTAGAAAGTTCCGCCGTTTCTTTCGCCTCATTAAAATTATCAATCGTATTTTGCAACGTTTTTTGTAACTTTTCCTCATTATCGCTGCGATCATCTGGATTTGGTTGATATTGATTTGGCATATGTCTTCCCTCCTCATCAAGTATACATACGCTATTAGTTGTTCCTATCTAACATGAAATATATACATAAAGAAAAAGGAGAATGAAAACATCCTCCTTTTTCTTTAACCGTTATCCACAATCGGTTGTTTACCAGTCGTATCCTGCATTTGTTTCCCTTTATTTCCACCAGCTTTTTTCGATTGCGTTCCGATATGATTCGGTACAAAGTCTTTCGAATTCTTTTTTGGATTACCCATAACTATCGCCTCCTTATTACTAGTATCATACGAGTAATAAGAATTATTCAGCCTGCTTAAAAAGTTCCATCTCATAACGCTTTTCAATCTTTTCTTCAATCCGGTCAATTGCATCACGATCGCTTAATAGTTGCCGTTTATTTTCCCTTACAAGTTCTTCAAATGTTTTCCGGCGATTTCTTCTCATGTTGTTCATCCTTTCTCCTACTCATTCTTGCTATTAGTATGAACAAACCGAAATCTCTTTAATCAGACTTGTAAGAAAATTTTTTGTTTTAGTAAAGAAAAGTTTATGATACAAAAAAATCCACTCTCGAAATGGATTTTTTGTATCTACTTATATTTCATTGTACTCTTGTGCAGCTTGTAGTACGAAATCATACCGAGCTAAAATATAACTTTCTAATTTCATGACATCCTCTAAACTTTCAACCATAATTCTCGTTATACCTAATTCATTTTTTAAAGCTGGTTCACATTTTAAATCCGTGCAGATTGCTTGTACTTCTCGTTCTGTTTTTTCTGTTAATACATATTTTTTTCGCCCTTTCACTTTCATTCTCATAACCAACTGAAAAGCTTTAATATCTAAATAATTCCCGGTACTTACATAGCGAATATACTCTACGGTACGATTATTCTTTATTAGCATTTCTTTTATGAACGTATATATCGTATCTTCTTCCATTATTTCTTTTTTCGGACTCTTTCGCCCTTCCCCTTGCATATTTGCACACTTTTGATAAACGGCTGCACATGTTATACAATCATCCAGTGCATTATGGGAACTTAATCGTATACCCAGCATTCTTTTTAATGTTTCCAACTTAAAGTTTGGAGCGTGTTTCATATATTTTTTAGCTAAAGGTACTGTGTCAATCACCTTATTTTTCGGCTCTCCTAATTGAAATCTACTCATATTACTCTTTAAAAAACGCATATCAAAAGAAGCGTTGTGCGCAACAATTGTATCGTTACTTAAAAACGCCAAAAATAAAGGTAACACTTCTTGAATAGTTGGTGCATCCGAAACACGATAGTTCGTAATTCCTGTTAAGCTTGTAATCCGACTCGATATCGGTCTTTCTGGATTTACGAATGAAACAAATTGGTCTACTAATTCATGATTACGATACCGAACTGCGGCTACTTGAATGATCCGATCGTTATATGGGTGGAAACCTGTCGTCTCAAAATCAATTACAACATAATTTGCTGGTAAAGATACATATCCCACAACATACTCCCCTTACTGATTATTTTTATTCCCTTAATCATATCATGAACCAATCTTTTCTTGGAAAAGAAAAAACAGAACTGATATGATATCAATTCTGCCTTTTTCACTATTTTAATTTCGCAACACGTTTCTCCATCTCTTTTTGTGTCATTGGCCCAATAAATTTATCTTGTATGACACCTTTTGTATTTATAAAATAAGAAGTTGGAATCGTGATAACTTTATATCTCGTCGTAACACTTATATCTGTATCCAGTAAAATGGGAAATGTAACACCTTTTTCCTCTGCAAACTGTCTGACCTTTTCCGTCCCATTCGCTCGTTCTGACACTGTATAATTTACTGCGAGAATTTCTACATCTTCCTTATACTTCTTATAAAAAGCTTCCATATCTGGCATCTCCTGCTGACAAGGACCGCACCACGTTGCCCAAAAATTCACAATTACTTTCTTTCCTTTTAAATCTGATAATTTTACCTTCGTACCATCTAACTTCGCCAATTCAAAATGAGGCGCAGCCTTCCCAACTACAATTCCATTTTGAGCGACTATATCTTTCATTGTTGCTTCGCTCTTTACTTGCCCTTTACTTACTTGCTTTTCATTCGGTTTAAACTGCTCATACACTGCATAACTCGCTAAGCAAAGTAATACAGCACCAATAATAATCTTTCGCCACATATACATCATCCTTATCATTCTCTCGTTATAGATCCATTTCAACCAAAGATTGTATTTATATTTAGCTTACACGGACAAACTTGGAAATATTCCCCTTGAAATAAAGTGAAACTTTAATCCGTGGGGGTTTTCTTCATCCCCCACGGATTATGAGCCTTCACCAATCGGGCTGCCCGTTAATGCGGGATAAACGATAATCACAATATCAGTATGAAATTTTTTCCTTTTTATCATATAATAGGAATATATATTTGAAAGAGGGGAATTGTATTTGAAAAAACAACAATCCAATGGATACAATACATTCTTAACCTCTTCATTTTTCACCGACATCCATGACATATATAAATGAAATTTACTATATTGATAAATTATTATACACATTTCGTATTTCACCTTTTATGAGTACATGATGTTTGTTCACGTTCCTATATTTTCTTATTCTCATTCTTTTCTGTTTTTCCTTTTATATAAGACGAAAAACAGTCTTTCAAATAAACGACTGTTTTAAGACGGTGCAACTTTATTCCTTTTCAATGTATTCCAATATATCACCAGGTTGACATTGCAACTCTTTGCAAAGAGCTTCTAATGTGGAAAAGCGAATGGCTTTCGCTTTTTCTGTTTTTAATATGGATAAGTTGCTATTCGTAATTCCGACTCTTTTCGCTAATTCGCCAAGTGTTATTTTTCTTTTTGCCATCATAACATCTAAATTTACTCGTATCATTTTAAAACTCCTAAACCGTTAGTTTGTTTTCTTCTGCAATTTGAACAGCGTATTTAAAAATTTTACTTAACAAAAGAAGCGCAATTCCAGCAAATAACAATCCCATATTAAGATGCAGCGAATACAGTAATTGACCATTTTCTAAGCTTGTTACCCAACTTTCTTTCGGAAAGATAAAATACTGTTTTGTAATAAGTTTATTAATGACTCCTTCCGGTTCTTGCTTAAAAAACAAAAACATCATTTTAGAAATTTCATTATAATGAATATTTTCTAGCACACACAAAATGAGGAAAATAAAACCAACGTTTCTCATATAATGCGCATTTTCTATAATAAAAAATTGATTGCGAACTAAATTACGGAAAAAAGCTCTTATTTGACAAAGTAAGAAAATATTCAACCCCATTATGATTAACATAAAGATAGCCATCCATAAAGGAAGTTGAAAATTTCTCGCTTCAATTGCTAATCCACCTAAACTAGGTGACATTGTAAACCATTTCGGTTTAACAAAAACACCAAACGCCAAAAAGATGCTAATAAAAGTCATATACAGAATTGCTAATGTCGTAAAAAATTGCAATATGCGATAGATTTTTTTACCTTTCATTTCCATCCCTCCCATCTTAAACATAACTAACTTATTATCAATTTTCAATATATTTTTATTGTTTTCCGATAAGAACATAAGAAAGGATGATCTTTATGTACCCTTTAGAAAAAATAGTTTTGTATATTCTCAGCTTTCTCTTTTTTCCTATCGGAATCATCGTATGGATTGCATCTTTTTTAAGTAAAAGCCTTGAAAAACGGAAGGTTGGTCGCATTTGTCTTTATACCGCTTTTGTATCATTTCTTTTATCCACTGCACTTGGTATCATCACTTTTTATACAACGACAATAACCTCTAGTCTATAAAAATAAGAAAGGATAGATATAGTATGGGAGAACATCCAATTAGTAAAGAACTACGCTATATGCGTATTTGTTTCATTTGTCTCATTTTCGTTCTTATATTTTTTGATGGAGAAAAAGAGGTTCCGGTCTCTACAACACATGATGTTCCACTAAATAACATGCCCACCAGTAATATGACGCAAATTGCTGAAAATACTTTTGTTTTACAAGAAAATGATCCTGAGACAGGCGATCGACATACTATTAAAATTTCCAAATACGCCCCTGACGCAAATAAAGTTATATTAGTGAAAGAGATTAACACTGAGAATACATCAACATACGAATATCAGTTAAATCCATTTGAATAAAGCAAAACAGGGGCAAAGTTTATGCCCCTGTTTCACAAATATGAATTCTATTTTTTCTTAGTTTGACACCTTAGATTCTTCTAATTTTTCACGAAGAACCATTTGTAGAATACCACCGTGACGGTAGTAGTCAATTTCAACTTCACTATCAAAGCGTGCTACTACTTCAAATTGTTTTTTATTTCCGTCTAGGTCAACCGCCACTACTTTTACAATGTCACGTGGTTTTACTGTTTTATCAATTTGAATTTCAAATGATTCATTACCAACAAGACCTAAAGTTTCAGCACTTTCGCCATCTTTGAATTGCAGTGGTAGTACACCCATTAAGACTAAGTTACTGCGGTGAATACGTTCGAAGCTTTCTGCAATTACTGCTTTAATACCTAAAAGATTTGTACCTTTCGCAGCCCAGTCACGAGAGCTTCCCATACCATAATCTTTACCAGCAACAACTAAAAGACCTGTTCCGTCTTCTTTATATTTCATCGCAGCATCATAGATAGATGTTACTTCACCAGTTGGCCAATATGTTGTATAACCGCCTTCTGTTCCTGGTGCAATTTGGTTTTTAATACGAATGTTTGCAAATGTACCACGCATCATAACTTCATGGTTACCACGACGAGAACCATAAGAGTTAAAGTCAACTGGCTGTACGCCATTTTCTAATAAATAACGTCCTGCTGGTGTATATTTACCAATTGAACCTGCTGGTGAAATATGGTCTGTTGTTACGGAATCTCCAAATTTACCGATTACACGTAAACCTGATAATGTTTCAACTTCACCCGGTTCTTTAGATAACCCTTCAAAGAATGGCGGGTTTTGAATATATGTTGAATTTTCATCCCAAGTATATAATGCTTCATTTGAAGTTTGAATCTCATTCCAACGTTCATTGCTGTTAAATACTTGTGCATATTCTTTTTTGAACAGTTCAGATGTAACAACACTTTGCACCACTTCTTCAATTTCTTTTGCCGATGGCCAAATATCATTGAAGTAAACAGGATTGCCATTTGCATCTTTACCAATCGCATCCTTCTTCAGGTCAATATCAACTGTACCTGCAAGTGCATATGCCACAACAAGTGGTGGTGATGCTAAATAGTTTGCTTTTACAAGCGGATGAATACGGCCTTCAAAGTTACGGTTACCTGATAAGACAGATGTTACTAATAAGTCATTTGCTGCAATAGCTTCTTCTAATTCTGGTGCCAATGGTCCAGAGTTACCGATACATGTTGTACAACCATAACCAACTGTTTGGAAACCTAATTGATTTAGATAATCTGTTAAACCAGATTTATCTAAATATTCTGTAACAACTTTAGATCCTGGCGCTAATGATGTTTTTACATAACCAGGTACTTTCATACCTTTTTCAACTGCTTTCTTCGCAACTAAACCAGCGCCAACTAATACATATGGGTTAGATGTATTTGTACAGCTTGTAATTGCAGCGATTGCAATCGCACCTGTTTTCATCGTTACTTCTTGATCATTTAATTCAACTTTCACTTCTTTATCAAATTCTTGCTCTGTAAATCCAAGTCCTTGTGTTCCGACTGGCGCTACAACAGCTTTACGGAACTCTTCTCTCATATTTGAAAGCGGAATTAAATCTTGCGGACGCTTTGGACCAGAAAGGTTTGTTTCAATTTTACTTAAATCAATTTCAACAAGGTCTGTATAAATTGGATCTTGGCTGTCCGCTGTATAGAATAAGCCATTTGCTTTACAGTACTCTTCTACAAGACGAACTTGTTCTTCATTTCTTCCTGTTAGACGTAAATAATCTAATGAAATTTCATCGATTGGGAAGAAACCACACGTTGCTCCATATTCCGGTGCCATATTTGAAATTGTTGCACGGTCAGCTAGCGGCATGCTCTTTAATCCGCTACCAAAGAACTCAACAAATTTTCCAACTACACCTTTTTGACGTAACACTTGTGTTACTTTTAACGCGATGTCTGTCGCTGTTGTACCACTTGGAAGTGTTCCAGTTAATTTGACACCGATTACTTCTGGTACTGGGAAGTATGATGGTTGTCCAAGCATTCCTGCTTCCGCTTCAATACCACCAACGCCCCATCCAAGAACACCGATACCATTGATCATTGTTGTATGAGAATCCGTTCCTACTAGTGAATCAGGGTATGCAACTAATTCGCCTTCAGCATTTGTCACCGCGTGCACAACCGGTGCTAAATATTCAAGGTTTACTTGGTGTACAATACCTGTTGCTGGTGGAACAGCACGGTAATTATCGAATGATTTTTGTGCCCAGTTTAAAAATTTATAACGTTCTTCATTACGTTTAAACTCTAAATCCATGTTGAATTCAAGCGCGTCTGCCGTACCCGCTCTATCAACCTGTACTGAGTGGTCAATAACAAGATCTACAGTAATTTCAGGATTAATTTTATCAGGATCCCCACCCATATCTGCCATTGCTTTACGAAGCGAAGCTAAATCTACAACAGCAGGTACACCTGTGAAGTCTTGTAAGATTACGCGAGATGGTTTAAATGGAACATCGATATCTTTCACATCTTTTGTTCCCCATTTCGCTAAGTTTGTAACATGCTCTTCTGTGATAACACGTCCGTCAACTTGACGAAGTACGGATTCAAGCAAAACTTTAATTGAATACGGCAATTGTGATACATTACCCACCCCTGCATTTTCAAGCGCTTTCAATTGATAATAATGATACGTTTTCCCATCTACTTCAAATGTTGCACGAGATTGAAATGGATTATGTTTGACCATTATGTTTCCCCCCTGTTAAACATGACTAAGTTGTCTGAATATAAAATGTAGACGAACTTTTCAATACCTTACGATAATATCTTATTACAACTTTCTAAATAAGTAAATAATAAGAAACTTATAGTTTTTTATAAGTTTTCTTTATCTCATAAAAATTGAATAGTGTTCGTTCTCCTTATGAATACTATAATTACAAAGCAAAGCTTTTTGTTTCATACTTTGCTTTATGACTCATTACTGTATGTACAAATACAATTAGGGGTGAAACAAAATGGGTAAACGAAAAGCCAATCATATTATTCCAGGAATGAACGCCGCTCCTGCTCAAGGACAAGGTACTGGTTATAACGAAGAATTCGCAAATGAACCATTAACAGCTGCTCAGCGTCAAAATAATAAAAAGAGGAAAAAAAATCAGTAACGAAAGCTCCCAAAAGGATTACCTTTTGGGAGCTTTTTTCGATGCTTATAACGCAATAGTTCCGATACTTCCACAAAAAAGCGGTATTATTTGGAACTTCCCATGTTACATAGCCAGTAGGTTCCAACTCTTTTCTTAACAACAGGCTTGCTCATACTTCGTCCACTTGAAATATATGTATACCACCAATGATAAAACAGATCATAATGGAAATTTTTCGTCTGAACATCTGTGTTCCTAATAGAGAGGTTGCTAACACGATAACAACCTCTTCACTTTTCTAACTGATCTACTTCTCGCATAATATTTTGCAAATGACTTTCATATTGTTTAAGTTGTGGACGCTGCGTTTCAGACGCTACTTCGAGTGCGTTTTGAATTTGTTCATATGCTTCTTGTACTTCTTGATGAAGTTGTTTTAAATCATGACCATAATTCGGGTCATTTTTCACAATATTATTGAATATATGTTCCGCTTGTACAACCCCTTGCTGTGCTGCTTGAAAAGCTTGTTGTTTATCCTTATGATAGGGCATAGCTTTTCTCCTTTCTACATATCGTTCGTTTCACTTATCTTTACCCTTTTTCTTAAAAACATTCTCGTATAAATTCTTAAAGTTCTCTCATTCTAAATAGAAAAGGAGGTGAACGGACCGTGGAAAAAAACAATAGTAAGTCTATTCGTCAAAATTCAAAAAAAGGACAACCCTCTGGACAACCTGAACCTTTAAGCGGGTCACATAAAGTAAAAAATCGAAATCACTCAAGACAAAAACATCACGCACATCATGATATGTAACAAATATTTATATAATCGATAATCTTATTGCAGTGAAACTTCTATCAGTGAGGAACTCTCGCCACACTGATGAAAGTTTCACTTTATTTTAAACATGTTGAGAAGACTTCCTTCTCTAAAGAAAAAACAATTTTTTTTGCTTGGACAGAAACATAGAAATTCTTCATTAGAAGTTTATTTGAGACTCCCACCCCTAAAGGGGCAAGTCCTAAACCTTACGGTTTAACGGATGGGATTCTTTGGTGCTTAACCGTTCGCAATTCATTTCTGCTTTGAACAAGCCCAAAGATAAGGGTATCTCATTACCCCTCCTAAGACAGTGCATATAGCATCTTAGGCTGATTGACTGTTACCGTCAATCACAGGTGCATATCGAATATTCATCGCACCGACTAAATCTCTATGTTTTTCGAATCCACATTTACATTTATACTTGCGGTCTTGTGCCTTATTCTTTTCAGAACAATTAGGGCATGTTTGACTTGTGTATGCAGGATTTACATACTCAACCTTGATTCCTTCTAATTTCGCTTTGTATTCAATGAATTGGGATAGACGGTAGAATGACCAGTTGTGCAGGTTCTTTTCGTTTTTACGGCTTGTTCTTGCCGTCTGTCTAATATTCGCTAATTTTTCTAAACGAATGACAGAAATCTTATTTTCTTTAGCAAAATCAACAATCGCACGACTAATCTTATGGTCTTGGTCTTTCATCCATCGTTGTTCCTTATCCTTTGAATTTCGAATGGCATTTAACTTTTTCTTTTTACCTAATGTCTTACGTTCGAGACGGAATTTTCTCTTCACATATTTATTTTGTCTGCCATTACCAAAGAAACGCACCTTTTCATCATCTGTTACAGCGACAGCAGGTACTTTCAAACCTAAGTCTACACCCATGACTTTTAAACCTGTTCCTTGCGCGGTAGGTATAGTGACAGAAATTTGGGCAATCCATTTATTCGCTTTCTTTGTGATACGAAGTGTACCTAATTTGTGTTTAAGCAAATCAAAATTGCGATTATGTTTATCAACCAACAAAGCACGAATAGGTGTTTTAGTTGCTTTCCCATTCATCATAATTGGCATTGAGATGTGGGTGAAATCAAAAGAATAATTTTGGTTGTTCCAAACACAAACTGTTTTTTTGAGTACAGGAATAACTTTGTATTTTTTCTTCTTCACTTTTTTAAATACACTTTTGGCATCTTTAATCGCTTGGTTTTTAACAGCACTTGGCAAAGAAACAGAAATATCCTTGCTTGATTTTTTTGTACTTTTCTTTTCTGCAACCATTTCAGAAACAAGGTCGTTGATTGTAGAGATGTATGATTTACTCATTTCTGACAAAATAGAAGCTTGTTCTTTTGTTGGAAGTAGTTTGACTTTAACTGTTATTGTTTGGAACATTGTTTCACCCCCTTGTTTTTTGTTGTTCAACATAACGCTTAATCGTTTCACTCGATACATTTCCTGCGGTAGATACAAAGTAGGAACGTGTCCAAAGGCTTGGCAAGTGTTGAAGATGAGAAAATTCCTCTCTCAACCTTTTAGAAGTCACTCCTTTGATTTTTGCCATGATATCAGCAGGACTAAATGTTGGCAGTGCGTTTAGAAACATGTGTGTATGGTCTTTGTCACATTCTAAAGCGACAATAACGATTTTTAGTTCTTCACATATTTCTTGGACTAATTCTTTGAATCGCTCCTCTACATCAGTACGAAAGAATATTTTTCTTCTATATCGAGGACAAAAAACGAAATGATAGTTAATTAATGATACGGTTGTGTTTGTTCTTCTGTATTCATTCATACATACATAGATTGTATCAGTTTTATTTCTGAACTGTAACATATATATTCTAAATATAGAGTTAAATTTTCAGATACTTGAAGCACCACAAGACCTTGCGGTTTTTAGTGGTACTCCGTATCTGACCTCACTCTCATCCCACACCTAAAGGAATGGGCTTTCCCGTTCGGGAAAATCTGTAAAGATAGTGGGAAACGTTCCATGTTACCTTTCACCTCTCTTTTATTCATGCATATCATAGTATGAATTGAGACATTATGGAGGGTATTGGTCATGAGCAAGAAAAAGAAGAATTGTCTTTTTCGTGTTGATGGTTTTGAAGAATGGATGGATCAGTTCTGCTCTGGTTCCTACCACAATTGTAACTTTCCAAATTATATTCATATTGATCTTTGTGAAACAGAGCAAGAATACATTTTAGAAACAGATGTGCCAAATGTAACGGAACAAAATGTACTTATAAAAAAGATGGAGACAGGCCTAAACATTTGTATTTTTAAAAGGAATGTCCCCTTACAAAGAACGATTTTTTTACCGGCCAGTATCGTTTACAAAAAAATGATAGCTTGTATAGAAAATGGTTTTCTTTCCATTCATATATCTAAAAATGAAATTGCAAATCCACATGAAAAAAAAGTTCTTTTTTTAAATGAATATTGAACCTTCTTACATCTTTTCATGTAAACTTCTTTGTTATACAAAGTAGTTCTTACAGAGATGTTTTTTCCTATACTATATAATCATGATTTTCCTAGAAAGCATGATAAAAAGGATTCCTAAACCATAAGGAATCCTTTTTTATCTCGCTATTTTTGGGCAAGTAAGGCTATTCGGAGAGAAAAAGAGAAGAGAATTGGACGTAGTACTGTTTGTAGCAATCCCGATTCGTAAAGGCTCATTATCAGCAGGGAATGACGAAAATCCCCACTGATTCAAGACTCACTTTATATTGCACCTTCCGTTACTAACATCGTAGGGTTCTGAAGCTTTTTCGAACGCAAACTATACCCTACTATTTTTTTCTTATATTGTTTAATTACATCAATATGATCATCATAACGATAGATGAAAAATGTAATATTTGTTTTTCCTGTCTTTGTCTGAATCATTAATGGTGTTCCCTCTTCACTTGGAGGAAAATAATACTTCTCTAAAAAGATTGCTTCATTAAATTCCTGAATGATGCACTTCTTCTCTTCTCCTTCTATCTGTTTCCCATCTAGAGTTATACTTGTAACGTCTTCACTAAGTTGCGGATGTAATTCAAACTTACTGATTAAAGACTCCACAACAGATGTTGGAATACTCGCCACTACTACTTTAAAAGCAGCAAACACAACCAACATCACGATAAACCATGTCGTCATATTTTATCATCCCCATCATTTTTAAAATTCTCATTATTATACAATCTATATTATCTCATGAAAACACCTTTTATTTTTTGTACATAATGTGAACTTTTAAAGAAAATATGCTAGTAAATGTTATGAGGACAGGATAGGGAATACATCTTAACAGAAGCTATATAGCAGGGGGCAACTCTAAATAGACGTATTTTTCTATATTCTTATTGGGAGAAATATTGATTGGATGGCTTAAGGGGGATCCGCTAAAACATTTTGATTAAACTTTATTTCAAAGCAACACGAATACCAAAATAACTCTTCTTTTATTGGGAGAAAAAATGAGGAAAGAAACGGCTTTCTCCCCTCATTTTTTTATGATAACTCTCTCTACACTCGAGCTGTTCTCGTTATATCCATATCTACTCCATATGTAAACTGCAATTCTTTACAAACTTCCTGGATAAAAATATTCATATTATATTTTTCATTAAATTCAGTAATAGCATGTTCTACTTCTTCATAAGTATATTTATATTCACCAGTAATCACGCTTTTTAAGTCGAAACATTCATTAATACAAAGCTGGACGAGAAGTCGATCATACATAGTTACTATATCTTCTTTTTTCCACAACAATTCCTTCACATACAATCTATCAAACCTGACACTTCCTCGATTACACTCTGTTAAAGTACGGGTCATTTCATGTAATTCTCTATATAGTTCAGATATATTTGTATTGAGACGAATCAATTTATCTACGCCATCTTCATACAACATGTCATCCACCTCCGTATACTCTTTTTCTTATTATAGCAAGAAAATTCTAAAAAAGGATTTTTTCTTCTGAAATATTAGGAAACTTATTCGGATTGCTTTACAATGAAATTAATGAATACGAAAGGGGTACTACATTGGAACAAAAATTATATTACAGCGATCCTTATCAACAATCTTTCACAGCAAAAATAAGAAAACAAGAGGTGGACCATGAAGGAAATCGCTATGTTACTTTAACCGAAACGGCTTTTTATCCAACTGGCGGCGGGCAACCTCATGATATAGGTACATTAAATAATGTCTCTGTGACAAATGTAGAGGAAATCAACGGAGAAATCCGTCACTTCATATCTGAAGAATTATATGAAGTAGAAGTAATCGGAAAAATTGATTGGAACCGCCGATTCGATCATATGCAACAGCATGCAGCTCAGCACATTTTATCAGCTGCATTTTGGGATCATTTTAATATCCCTACAATCGGATTTCACCTTGGGACAGAAACGGTTACAATTGATTTAGATACGCCAACCCTTTCTGCGGAAACAGCTACTGAAGCGCTCCGTATTGCAAATCAAATTGTCTTAGAAAATCATCCTATCCATATTAAATGGATGAATTTAGAAGAAGCAAAACAATTACCTCTTAGAAAAGAACCATCGCTCTATGAAAATATACGCGTTGTCATCATTGAAAACTTTGACTATAATGGCTGCGGCGGAACACATCCGAAATATACGGGAGAAGTTGGGCCTATTCATATTATTGGATGGGAGCGTAACAAAGGTGGCATTCGCTTAAGCTTTATTGCAGGCTGGCGAGCTATAAAGTTAATGGGATATCATCAACAAATCATAAAAGAGGTTTCCAAACAATTAAACAGTAGTGAAAATGATATTCCAAGTAAAGTACATCAGCTTATTACCTCTCAAAAAGAGAGTGAGAAAGAATTACAAGTGATGCGTGAAAAGCTTCTTGTTATAGAAGCAAATGATCTATTGCAAGAAGCAGCTGATACACATGTTGGCATGCTCATTTCGAAAGCTTTCAGTAACCGTTCTATGCAGGAGATGGTCAAATTATCAGCCATCATTACAGAACAAAACGAACATACAATTACATACTTTGTCACTGAAAATGAGGATAAATTACAATGTATCCTTGCTTGCGGGAAATCTATCAATATAAATATGAACAATATTTTAAAAGACGCACTCCCTATCATTGAAGGAAAAGGTGGCGGAAACCCGAAAAGTGCTCGCGGTGGCGGAAAAGCCATCATTTCAGGCGAACAATTTTTACACCAACTTGTTCAAGCATTGAAGGAAACCATTTAAAAAGGATAGTACATTGCTATCCTTTTCTGTTTATGTTTTTTCTAGTCTTCTATTTTTTAAAATGAATTGTTATACCCGTTATCTCACATCGAAGGCCCAGTTCAAGTACAGATAACATACCCTAATATCACAGCATCTATTTCTTGCTCAATTCTTTTCGCAATGCTTGTTTTAAAAATTTCCCTACTGATGTTTTCGGAATTTCTTCCATAAATACAATATCATCAGGTAACCACCACTTCGCAAACTGCGGTTGTAAAAATTCATATAATTCTTCTTTCGTTACGACACGATTTGGTTTTCGTACGACACAAGCAACAGGTCGCTCTTGCCACTTAGGATGGGGAACCGCAACAACTGCTGCTTCAAACACTGCTTCATGCGCCATAAGTGCATTCTCTAAATCTACAGATGAGATCCATTCACCCCCGCTTTTAATCACATCTTTTGTACGATCTACTATTTTTACGCATCCTTCTTCATCTACAGTCACTACATCCCCCGTATATAACCACCCATCACGAAATCCTTCCGCTGTACGCTCATCTTTATAGTAACTTGCAGCAATCCACGGTGCACGTAAGCAAAGTTCTCCCATCTCACTCCCGTCCCATTTCACTTCTCCATTTCCTCCAACTATTTTCATCTCAACTCCCGGCACAAGATATCCTTGTTTTGATCTTATTTCAAGTTGCTCTTCATATGATAAATCTTTTTCATAACTTTTTAACCTTGCAAGTGTTACAAGTGGGCTTGTTTCTGTCATACCATACGCGTGAACAAAAGGAACATGATATTTCTGTTCAAATGCTGCGATTACACTTTTGGGTGCCGCAGCTCCTCCGCATAAAATCCGGCTCATACTCGATAAGTCATAGTCATGTTTCTCTAATTCTTGCAAAACACCAAGCCAAATTGTAGGTACTCCAGCTGCTACTGTCACTTTCTCTTTTTGAATCATTTCCAGTAAAATTTCCGGTGTAAACATCGGACCAGGCAAAACTTGTTTCGTTCCAAACCACGTTGCCGCAAACGGTAATCCCCATGCGTTCACATGAAACATCGGCACAATTGCCATTGCCACATCGCTTTCCGATAGCGCTGCTGTATCAGCTAATCCAAGCGCCATACAATGAAGCACTGTACTACGATGCGTGTATACAACACCTTTTGGATTTCCTGTTGTTGCCGAAGTATAGCACATACCAGCCGGCATATTTTCATCGATTTCTTTTAAAAATTGATAATTCGGATTTCCTTCAGTAAGAAGTTGCTCATAATGATATACAGGCGTCAATGAAGTCTCTAGTATTTCCTCTTTATCCGTCATAATGATATATGCTTGTACGGTCGATAATTCTCCTTGTATCTTTTCCACAAGCGGGACAAGATCTTCATCAATAAGTAAAATTCGATCTTCGGCATGGTTGATTATATAAGAAATATGCTGGGGAGATAAACGAATATTAATTGTGTGCAATACAGAACCAATACTAGGAATAGCAAAATATGCTTCAACATGTCGATGATGATTCCATGCCAACGTTCCAATTCGTTCTCCTTCCTTTACTCCCAATTTCTTTAATACACTAGAAAGCCGTCTCGTTCGTTCTCCAATTTGTTTATACGTTAACGTGGTAACCCTATCATGTGTACGAGAAACAATCTCTTTCTTTGGAAATAATGTTTCTGCCCTTTCCATCATCGAATGAATTGTTAATGGTACATTCATCATACGCATCTCACCCTCCATTAAAACGCTTTCATTTTTGTTCATTATATCAAATTCAACCAAATAAAAGTTGTTTTTTACTAAATTTTCTGAAATTATTACCTTGGAAATAAAGCGAAACTTTAATTAGTGGGGTTTTCTTCATCCCCCACTGATTATGAGCCCTTACCAATCGGGCTGTTACGGGCAGTTTCTCTCTCCCACCTACCTTCCTTGCTTCTTTCTACATTTTGAGGCGAGAGTCTTACTGCCCTAAAATAGTGGGATAAATAAAAAAGAGAGCTCTTCCACACCCTCTTTTAACAATATGTATCTTGTGAATTTCTTATCATTTCATATTTTTATAAATCATTTGAAGTGAAAACATTCTATCAAGAAATGCTACATATTACCCTCTTCTATTTATCATAATGGCTTTTGTTTAAACTTTTGATAGTTTCGCACTTTTAATAGCAATACGCTTCCGCAATCTGTACAAATATAGGCGTCTACTGGAGAGGAGGTGAACATCGTTTCTTTTTTTCTTATTTGAGCATAGCCAACAAACTCACCTTCCCCAATATCATTCGATCCACAATACGAACATGTATGTACCTCTTTCTTCTGCATGAGAGCACCACCTTTGATCTGTTTCTACTCCTTTCGACAGCAATCATTCACTTTCCTTCCCTAAAAATTGTCATTATTTGTTTCGGTAAGAAGGAGATTTCAACATCATTTCGTCTTTACTACATATACGCCATTTTTTATTCATTCAAACGCGTATTCAGGCAGCTTTCGAGTCACCTTGCTTGATTTACTAAAAACAAATATATAGCTTTTTTCCTCTCCCTTCTCTTCCTTGTTTCTTTCTAAATATTGAGGCGGGAGTCTTAAGCGAGACAAAGAAAGGAAATGACAAAGACTTTTTACAGCTCTTGTCATTTCCCTTCTTGCTTTTCTAATACATATAAGTCTTCTTCTATATTTGTTAACTTATCGACAATTAACTTCCTTGCGTCTTCAATCCCTTGATTATACGCATATGGTCCGATTAATTTGACCATTTCCTCGATTAAACGTTCCGCTTGAAAGCGCCCAATTTCTTCTAAATCTTCTTCTTCAAAAAACCGCTGAATGTTTGCTACAAGTTGATCTTTTCTTTCATTTGATATTTTTACATTCATCACCTATAAATCGCTCCTCTATTTTTGCGATAACCCTTTTCTTAACTGTACCATAGAAAACCTTGTTCCCGGGCAAGATTTTGTAACACCTTCTAATTCACGATGACCAAGTATGTGTTTTTCGCTTAATTCAAACTGCTTCATAAATGTTCGACATAATGTATATAACGATTGTATTTGCGCAGGTGTTGGGTCATATTTATCAAAATTCCCCGACATACATATACCAATCGTTTCACTATTATGTCCTTTTGCATGCGCTCCTACATACAACCCTCGCCCTTCCAATACTGTTCCATCTTCTTCGATAAAATAGTTATATCCAATACCGCTCCATCCTCTTTCTTTTTGATGAAATTCATGCGTTTTATATATGTCCCATCCATCTTCAGCAGTATGGTGAATAATCAAACTGTTGACATTTTTTAGTGGCTGTAATTCATCACGAAATGTTAACTGCGTTTTCTTCACGTTCATTTTAACTCTTCTCATCCCTTTCTAAGCGATAAAGAACGCGTTCTATATTTTCTACATGTGAGACAGATCAATGCTCACTATCGTTTTATCATCGGGACGTACTCGATCTTGTTTCTCTAATTCTTCTAGTATAGATATATATGCTTGTATACCATTCGCTCTTATATATTGCACCGTTTGCTCAAGCGACCAATTCGGATGAAATATCCCATCTGAACAAATAAAGATTTCCTTTATTTGTTCTACCAATATCTCCCCTTTTTGAATCCATTGCATCGCTTCTGGCATTCCATTGGCTACAGAATAACCATTTGGCATATTTGCTAAATAACGATTATATTTTAGCTGTTCTCGAATATTTTGGAACACATGCTCATCCGGTACTGGTAAGCCTTTCTTTCGATCGTCTTCGCGCTTTCTTTTTGCACGTACACTAATTCCTTTTACTGTATCCTTCGTTAATACTTTCACTGTTTCATCATGAAATGTAATCGCAATCATACAATCGCCAAGCTGTGCATATTGAACACTTGTTTCTCCTATTCGTACCACAGCAATACATGTACACCAAAGATGATCTTTTTTTAATGTATCGATCTTATATCGCTTCATTTCTTTTTGTAACGCCTTATTCGCTTCTAATATTTCCTTTTCTAGAGATGTGATTTCTTTTTGTGCTTTAAAATGATTGGCAAATAAATTTGATGCTAAATATGCCCCATTATGCCCGTTCTCATCTTGAAATGCAATAAGCGGCGTTGCCCCATCACATACACCATACATCTTTACATCCTCATTACAAAAAAAGGTATCTTCACATTCTATTTTCAAAGGGCTTATCTTTTGCCATGTTTTGATTCTCACAACTTCCCCTTCCTTTACCATTAAATAATTTATTTTTTCAAATTAATCTAATTTACCAAAATAAACTGTTTTCCCCTAAAACTTCCTCTTTCGTATATAATTTTGAAATAATATGATTTTTTAGTGAAGGACGGGAAAAAGATGGTCAGATTTCTTGGAGTTATTATCGGTTCTATTATTATTGCAATTGCCTTTAATCTTTTCCTTATCCCCCACAAAATTTTAAGTAGTGGAATTGGTGGAATTGCTATTATCTTAGGAATTGTAACACCTGTAAATACAGGTATTATTAATTTTGTCTTAAACGTACCCATTCTCATTTTAGGATACATAGGCCTTGGAAAAAAAGTTATTTTTAATACAATTGTTTCTGTAATTGTATTATCTGTTTCTTTATATTATGTTCCAGTGCAAATTGTCGCAAAAGATCCTCTTCTCTCTTCCATATTTGGAGGCGTCATTGCTGGAGCAGGTGTCGGTCTAGTTTTTAATTGTCAAGGCTCAACTGGCGGCTTCGATATTATCGGAATGTTATTATCTCGTAAAAAAGATATTAATCTTGGTGGGTTTCTCATTCTCTTAAATGGAATCGTTATCATCATTGCGGGATTTTTCTTTGACTGGGATGTAGCATTAACAAGTTTACTTTCTATCTATGTAACGGGTAAAGTAATTGATGCAATCTATACGAAACATCGTAAAGTTACACTTATGATTGTAACAAATCAAGCTGAAGAAATGAAGCAAAAACTTCTTTCCACTGTTGTACGTGGCATTACACTTCTTGATGGTGAAGGTGCCTATTCTAGTGAGAAAAAACGTGTATTGATGACAGTCGTTTCAAAAGAAGAACTCGCTAGTATGAAACTAGCTATCTCCGAAATCGATCCTAAAGCATTTGTGAATATTACGGAAACAGTAGAAGTGCTAGGGTTGTTTAGAAAAGCTTAAAAAGCTAGGTGCAGCACCTAGCTTTTTATTCTATTCTCCATGCATTCAATTCTATTACCAAATGGATCAAAAATATAAAAGCGAATTACATCTGGACGAGCATCATCATCAATGACTTGAATTTCTTGCTCTATTAACCTTTCTTTCAATTCATCGATTCGTTGAATGAAAAAAGCTGGATGTGCTTTTTTTGCCGGCAAAAACGCTTCTTCAACTCCAATATGAATTTCTTGATTCCCGCACCGAAACCAACACCCGCCATGATTCCCTTCCCCCTTTACATGTTTATTGTACGGCACTGCGTTAAGAAATAAACTTATTTCATTGTTATACGACTCGATAGCATTTACTTATCGATATTTTCATGCAATTCTGAGCAAAAATATAAAACACACTTCTGTAACTTTGTTTTATGTAGAAATACATATTATTTTTCATATATGATATATTATAAGTTATTGAATCTGTCTTACATGATTGTTGTACGGAGGAAAAGTTATGATTCGTAAAAAGTTCTTATCTATTTATAAAAAGCGTCAATCCATGAAACCGCGACGTTTTCGCAATACTATAAAACAACATTCCTTGACAGAAATGTACGCATCCCTTTTTCAGCATAATCCCGATGGTATTATTTCTTTAAATTTGCAAGGAACTATATTACATATTAACCCATCTGCAGAAAAAATATTAGGATATGCCTCACATGAATTAGAGCAAACAGTGATTACTGCTATTGTTGAAAAACATATTTCCGATCACGTATTGCGATATATTAAAAACACGACGTCTGATAATCAAACAGAATATAGAATTTCTATTTATCATAAGAACGGTTCTAAAATAGATGTTATCACAAAATTAGTCCCAATTTTTATTCACAGGCAACTGACTGGCGTATATGCAATTATCAAACCACTTGAAAAATCTGAGAGAATTGCACAAATATTAAAAGAGAGCGAAAAACGTCTGCGAACGTTAATGAATGCAATGCCTGCTTTTGTTATTTTTAAAGATCATGAAGGGCGCTGGATGGAAGCAAATGATTATGCACTTTCTTGCTTTGACTTCCACGATGTTCCTTATCATGGAAAAAAAGATAGTGAACTGATTCAATATAATGAGGCATATCGAGAAGCTTTTCTACATTGTGAAGAAATCGATGAAATCGCTTGGCAAAAGGGAGAAATTATTCACGGAGAGGAATTTATTATACATAAAGGTACTTCTAATCTAATTCTAAGCCTTTCTAAAGTTCCTCTTTTCCATTCCGATGGTTCTAGAAAAGGACTCATTGTTATGGGAAGAGATGTAACGGAGTTAAAGGAGACTGAAAAGCTATTAAGAAAGTCTGAAAAACTAGCAGTAGTCGGACAACTGACAGCTGGAATTGCTCATGAAATTAGAAATCCACTTACATCATTGAAAGGATTTTTAACTTTATTAAAACCGGAAATCTCCGAACAAAACAAATGGTATATAGATGTAATGTTAAGTGAAATTTCACAAATGGAATCTATTACAAGTCAATTTATGGCTATGTCTAAACCACAAGTATTATCAATTGATTCCCATCAAATCCAAACATTAATTGAAGAAGTTGTTACATTTATTTTACCTACCGCAATTATGCATCGTGTCCATATTATTATGGATCATACTGCGGCCGTACCTGAAATTCAATGTGACGGTAACCAATTAAAACAAGTTTTTATTAATATTTTAAAAAACGCCATTGAAGCAATGCTAGATGGAGGAAATATTTTCATTCAAACTGAAGCATGGAGTAGTGAATTTATTTGTATTCGAATAATCGATGAAGGATGCGGCATTCCAGAAAATCGTATTTCTCGTCTCGGGGAACCTTTTTATAGTTTAAAAGAAAAAGGGACTGGCCTTGGATTGATGATATGTTACAAAATAATCGAAGAACACCAAGGGAAATTACAAATTTTAAGTGAAGTCAATAATGGAACGACTGTTGAAATATATTTACCTACTTCGACATCTACAAAATAATATTGCCATCAAAAAAGGTAAATGGAAAAACCATTTACCTTTTTCTCTGAATCTATTTCTTTCAAACTACTACAATCTCTACTCTGTCGCTTGTTCCAAAACTGTTTCCATCTCATGAAACTCTCGATGTACAGATTTTGAAGGTTCTTTTGTTAAAATACTAACAATAACAACAGCTAATAAACTAAAAGTAAAACCTGGTACCATTTCATACAGCATTTCTTTTAAAAACGGAATCTGTACCCATGTAATGACTGTAACGGCACCAACAATCATACCCGCAAGCACACCCCATTTTGTCGTTCGTTTCCAATACAGACTAAGTAAAATAGCTGGTCCAAACGCTGAACCAAATCCTGCCCATGCATAACCAACAAGAGTTAAAATCGTATCACTTGGATGATACGCTAAAGCAACGGCGATCATTGCGACGACTAAAACAGCAAGCCTTCCGATACATACAAGTTCTTTGTCTGATGCGTTACGACGGAAAAATGTTTTATAGAAATCTTCCGTTACCGCACTAGAGATAACAAGTAATTGTGAGGAAATACTACTCATAATAGAAGCTAAAATAGCTGATAGCAAGAAGCCTGTAATATACGGGTGGAATAAAATATTCGAGAATGCTACAAAGACCATCTCTGGATCTGCTAATGTGCTATCACTTTGAGAGTAGTAAGCAATACCAACGAGTCCTGTGAGCATCGCACCGAGTATAGAAATACTCATCCAACCGATACCAATTCTTCGCGAAGTTTTTAAATCTTGAATAGAGGTAATTGCCATAAAGCGGACAATAATATGAGGTTGACCAAAATATCCAAGTCCCCAAGCTAAAAATGAAATAATCCCTAGTATCGTAGTTCCTTTAAATAGATCCAGACGAGCTGGGTCAACAGCCCTGATTCCATTGAACGTTTCTGCTACCCCACCCATATCTGTGAAAGCAACAATTGGAACTAAAACAAGAGCTATAAACATAATGCATCCTTGGACAAAGTCCGTCCAACTAACTGCTAAAAACCCACCAAATAGTGTATATGCAACAACAACACCAACTGTTACAAATAAACCAATTTTATAATCTAAATTAAAAGAACTTTCAAATAGTCGGCCACCTGAAACTAAACCAGCTGACGCATAAAATGTAAAAAAGACTAAAATAACAATAGCGGAGACAAAACGAAGTATTTTTGTACGATCTTGAAATCGATTTTCTAAAAAGTCTGGTATAGTAATAGAATCATTTGCTACTTCCGTATACGTACGCAAGCGCGGTGCTAATAATAAATAGTTCGCATATGCACCAAGCAAGAGACCAATAGCGATCCACATACTGGACAACCCTGTTGCATACATTGCACCAGGCAATCCCATTAGCATCCAACCACTCATATCAGAGGCACCAGCCGATAAGGCCGTAACTGCTGGACCAAGTCCACGCCCCCCCAACATGTAATCTGATAAATCGGACGTCTTTTTATAAGACCAATATCCGATATACAACATACCTGCCATATAAATAGCAAGCGAAATAATAATTTCAACCTTCACCAAATCTCTCCTTTTTCGTTTCCATAAGCCACTTAACATTTCGAAAAATGACTTTTTCTATTTTGTTTTCGCTTATGGTTTCCTACCTTAACAAAGATTTTTCATTCCTTCAAGTGAAAATGACGTTTTCCGATGTTACAAAAAACGCGATAAACGCTTTTATCCCAGTGGATTACCCGGCTTTTCAAAAAAATAAAGTAAAAATATTCAGAAAAACAAACAAGCCTTTTCAGAACATGTTTCAAGTGAAATTTCTATTAACAAATCGTTAAGCGAAACCAATCAAATTTTTACAGACAACTATTATCTTCTTCGTTTCTCTCCGAATCTTGAAATAAGAAGCTTTTTCATAAGAAAAAGAGAACACGTAAAGCATTCTCTTTTTATCCTTATTCGTACTCATGTAGCAAACTACTTTTTCATATCATCTTCCGCTCCACTTTTCCAAATTGGAAACTTATACGCTAACTTGCTTACTCATCGTTTCCCTTGCTAGTAAAAAGTTCATAATGACTTGAGCAGCTATCCGGCTCGTCATATCACGAAAATCTAACGTTGGATCAATCTCTACAATATCCATACCTTGGACAAGTGGTTCTTGACCAAGGTATGTGATCGCATCAAGCAATGTCATACTATCCATTCCGCCCGGTCCAATTGCTGGACAACCTGGTGCAAATGCTTGATCTAATACATCCATATCGACAGAAACATAAATAGCTGTAACCCCTTGTCTACGCAAAATTTCGACACTCTCTGTAATTATATCTTTTATAGATCGCTCACGTACATGTTTCATTGTGTATATCGTTATATCATTCTCTTTTGCATACTCATGGTACGTACGAGCATTGGAAAAATTACGTATCCCAATTTGTACGAGTTGCTTTCCTACAATCACATCATGCTCTAGCAAACTACGAAATGGTGTTCCATTCGATGGTCCCCCATCTTCTAAATTACGTAAATCATGATGCGCATCAAATTGAATAATGCCAACTTTCCCTTTACTACTTGCAAAACCACTTATACTCGGAAAGCTAATAGAATGATCACCGCCAAGAACGATTGGTACCATTTGCGGATTTACTTTTGTCAAATACTGAAGCGTCTTCGCAATACGAGCATGACTTTCTTTTATATTTGTTACATGCATCGTAATATCACCGCAGTCATATAAGACACTTTCTTTCATGTCATATTCTTCAGTAATCGCGTATGTGCTATATGCATCTAACATCGTACGAATCGTTTTTGGTGCAAAGCATGCCCCAGAATGGCTAATAGACGGCTTAGAAAGAGGCGCACCGATTAACGCCGCGCCAAATATTTCTTCCCCATCCCATCCTTTTATCATATCACTCCATTTTGTTACTTCACGATCGATAAACTTTGCATTTTTCTTTAAATAGTGGCTTTGCTCCACGCTTTGTCACCTCTTGTATATGCAAGATTTCCATTCTTCCATACTGTATTTACATGACTCACTCCGTAATGATATGGTACATACGCATAATGATGTGCGTCCCATAAAACTACGTCTGCCTTACGCCCAACGCGAATTTTACCTGCGACATCACCGCGATTAATCGCATACGCTGAATTGACTGTTACAGCATTCCAAACTTCTTCTGGTGTCATTTTCAGTTTCAGCATCGCAATGCTCATAACTAGCTGAATGTTTTCAGTTGGACAGCTACCTGGATTAAAATCTGTCGCTAATGCAACAGCTACACCTTCGTCAATCATTTTACGCCCGCGTGCAAAGCTTTCTTTATTTAAATAGAAAGTCGTTCCTGGAAGGAGCGTAGCAACTGTATTTGAATTTGCAAGCATTTCAATTCCTTTATCGGATGCACCTACTAAATGATCAGCTGAAGCAGCCCCAATCTCTGCCGCCGCTTCAGCCCCCCCAAGCGGATCAATTTCATCTGCATGGATTTTCACATCAAACCCAAGTTCTTTCGCTTTTAATAAAAATTCTTTCGACTCTTCAACAGAGAATACACCTGTTTCACAGAAAATATCAACGAATTCAGCCAACTCTTTTTCTTTTATTGCTGGTAATAAATCTAGCATCCATTGTAAAAACTCTTTTGACTTGCCTTTATATTCTTTCGGAACTGCATGTGCTCCCAAAAATGTCGAAACTAAATCAATTGGATGCTCTTTTTGAAGCTGCGCTGCTACTTCTAATTGCTTCCACTCTGTTTCATCATCCAAACCGTAGCCACTCTTCGCTTCCGCCGTTGTCACGCCAAATGATAACATGCGGTCTAAATGAAATTTCGCCTTCTTTACAAGTTCTTCTTTTGATGCTTTCTTCGTTGCATTTACAGTTGAAAGAATACCGCCGCCTTGCTCTAAAATGTCTAAATACGGTACTCCTTGCAATTTAAGAGCAATTTCATTTTCACGAGATCCACCAAATACAAGGTGTGTATGAGGATCAACTAAGCCTGGAGAAACAATTTTCCCTTCGCAATCAATGATTTCTCGTGCTTGTAACCCTTTTGCTTCTTCCGCTGTGCCAACGAACGTAATCACACCGTCCTTTATCCCAACTGCACCATTTTCGATAACAGGAAGCGTCTTCATTGCTTCCTGTCTTAATACGCCATCTTCTTGATCCATTGTTAATAATTGACCGATATTCGTTAGTAAAATGTCCAGCATGTTGTTTTCCTCCTTATTTCATCATTGGAATGTTAACGCCTTTTTCCTTCGCTGTTTGCACTGCTAAGTCATATCCTGCATCCACGTGGCGAACAACACCCATTCCAGGATCGGAAGTTAAGACGCGTTCAATTCGTTTTGCTGCTGCTTCTGTTCCGTCTGCAACAATAACCATTCCAGCGTGAAGCGAGTATCCCATACCAACTCCACCGCCGTGATGAACAGATACCCAGCTTGCACCGTTCACACTATTGATTAATGCATTCAAAATTGGCCAGTCTGCCACTGCATCACTACCATCTTTCATTCCTTCTGTTTCACGGTTTGGCGATGCTACAGATCCACAGTCTAGATGGTCACGACCAATCACGATTGGTGCTGATAATTCCCCGCTTGCAACCATTTCATTGATGATGCGTCCGAACTTTGCACGTTCCCCATAACCAAGCCAGCAAATACGAGATGGTAATCCTTGAAATTCAACTTGCTGACGTGCCATACGAATCCAATTACATAAATGCTCGTTATGAGCAAACTCGCGTAAAATCACTTCATCTGTTTTATAAATATCTTCTGGATCACCAGAAAGTGCGACCCAGCGGAATGGGCCTTTTCCTTCACAGAATAATGGGCGGATAAACGCTGGAACGAATCCTGGGAAGTCAAATGCATGTTCTAATCCTTCATCGAATGCAACTTGACGAATATTATTGCCATAATCAAACGCAATGGCACCTTTTTCTTGCATCGCAAGCATTGCTTCTACATGTTTTTTCATGCTTTCTTTTGATAATTGTACGTAACGCTCTGGATCTTCTGCACGAAGTTTGGCAGCTTCTTCTAACGAATATCCAGCTGGAACATATCCATTTAACGGGTCATGTGCAGATGTTTGATCCGTTACTAAATCTGGCGTAATACCGCGACTTACTAACTCAGGCAAAATTTCCGCAGCATTTCCTAATAGTCCGATTGAAATAGGTTCTTTCTTTTCTTTATATTCTGTCGCAACAGCTAATGCTTCTTCTAACGATTCTGTATACATATCGCAATATCTTTTTTCAATGCGGCGATCGATGCTACGTTTATCTACATCAATTGCAATGACCACACCGCCATTCATCGTAACAGCAAGAGGTTGCGCTCCCCCCATACCGCCTAAACCAGCAGTAAGCGTTAATGTCCCTTGTAATGAACCACCAAAATGTTGACGCGCTGCTTCCCCAAATGTTTCATATGTTCCTTGTAAAATGCCTTGTGTACCGATATAAATCCAGCTACCTGCTGTCATTTGCCCGTACATCATAAGCCCTTTTTGTTCTAACTCACGAAAGTGCTCCCAATTCGCCCACTTCGGCACTAAATTGGAGTTAGCTAACAGAACACGTGGTGCATCTTCATGTGATTTAAAAATGGCAACAGGCTTTCCTGATTGAACAAGTAACGTTTCATCACTTTCTAATGTTGTTAACGAATCAACAATCGCATGATAGCTCTCCCAGTTGCGAGCAGCACGACCAATGCCGCCATAAACAACTAACTCTTCTGGCTTTTCCGCTACTTCTGGGTCTAAGTTATTCATCAGCATACGAAGTGCAGCTTCTTGAATCCAGCCTTTTGTTTGCAACTCTGTTCCTCTTGGCGCGCGAATTGTTTGTTTTACGTTTTCCATATTCAATCTCTCCCTTTTCCTTTTTATAATGTTGCATTTACATTTAATCGTTCCAATGTGAACTGACTTGTTTTCAACCAATGTGCAATATTTTCAATGTCTGTTGAAAATATGCGATCATTTGTAATAGAAGGTACTTGCTGTCGTCCTTGATGATAAAATGCTTTTGTTGCTGTACTCATTTCTTCAATACCACGGTATTCCGCCGCTTGCATTGCACAGATCATTTCAATCGCAAGTACACGTCTTACATTTTGAATAATTTGATGCGCATGACGTGAAGCGATTGTTCCCATACTTACGTGATCTTCTTGGTTTGCTGATGACGGAATAGAGTCAACACTTGCTGGGTGCGCCAATGTTTTATTTTCTGATACAAGTGAAGCAGCTGCATATTGCATAATCATTGCACCAGACTGAAGGCCTGGCTTAGGACTTAAAAATGGCGGTAAATCATTTAACTGCGGGTTCACAAGACGCTCAATGCGGCGCTCTGAAATATTCGCAATTTCAGCCATCCCTACCTTTAAAAAATCCATTGCAAAGGCAATTGGTTGCCCATGGAAATTCCCGCCAGAAATTACTTTTTCCCCTCCATCAAAAATAAGGGGATTATCGGTTGCTGCGTTCATTTCAATCTCTAATTTTTCTTTTACATAATGCAATACTTGCCAAGAAGCGCCATGAACTTGAGGGATGCAGCGTAATGAATAGGCATCTTGTACGCGCAGTTCTCCCTGTTTTGTTACAAGCTTGCTATCTTGAAGAATGTTACGAATACGCTGTGCTACTTCTATCTGTTCTTTATACCCTCGCGCTTTATGAACATTTTCATCAAACGCATCAATAATGCCGCGCAAGCCTTCAATTGTCATAGATGCAATTAGTTCTGACTGATAAGCAAGTGTTTCCGCTTCGATATAAGAAAGAATTCCTTGGGCTGTCATTGCTTGTGTACCATTAATTAATGCAAGACCTTCTTTCGCCTCTAATTCAATTGGTTCCAGACCTTCTTCAGTAAGAGCTACCATTGCATGAACGCGCTTTCCTTTATAAAACACTTCCCCTTCTCCTAATAAAACAAGGGCAAGATGCGATAATGGCGCTAAATCACCACTTGCACCTAGTGAACCTTGCTGCGGGATAACGGGATGAATGTTTCGATTCACAAGCTCTAATAACATGTTCACAACAAGTGGACGAACACCGGATACTCCTTTTAACATCGTATTAGCACGTAAAATTAACATACCTCGCGATACTTCTTCTGGAAATGGATCACCCACACCACAAGCATGCGATTGAATTAAATTATGCTGAAGTTCTTTCACATCATCTTTTTGAATAAGCACATCGCTAAACTTACCAAATCCAGTTGTAATACCATACACAACTTTTCCATCTTCTACAATTTTTTCAACAGCTTCACGGCACTCCGCTACTTTCTGCATGCTACCAGGGCAAGCTGTTACCCCTTCCCCCTCAAATAGCAATCGCTTCATTTCTTCAACTGTCAATGAATGTCCTGTTAACGTAATCATTCTTATTTCCCTCCTAAAAAAGCAAAAGGGGGCCTTACCTTTTCAAGACAGACTTCTGTCCTAAAAAGCAAGGCCCCCTTTTCACTAATAAACTATGGGCAAATCATATGTGATTAATTCCTAAACCAATCGCCTCATGCTCAGATCCTTTTACAGGCGCACCTATCGTTCCGTAAAGCGCAACAGCCACCCATTCGCCTTCTTTTTTTCCGTCGTATGGTGTACCGCGCACGATTGCAAACCGAAGACCTACCGTACGAAGAACGTCTGCTAACTGAATTTGACCTCTCGTTACCCCGTACAACGCTTCCATAATTGCATGATAAAGTGCATGAGTTTCCCTATAAACATCCGTTTCAATCACTTGGTTGCTTTTAGCCGCTGTTTCCATTGCTGCAACAACTTTTTGCGAGTTCATAGATCCAACTTTTCCAGTACAATATTTCCATCCTTTTGGAATCGATAATACTGATCTTTCACTCTCATCCGCAAGTGCAAGCAACATCGCCATACGACCAATTCGATGTGTTCCTTGAAGAAGCATGTGACTCTCTCATTTCTTAATAATTATTTGAATATTTCTTAATTTAAGAATATACAAAAATAGTTTTATCGTCAATAGTTTATACAATATTTTAAACAAATTTTCTAGAAAATCCGTCATCATGCATAGAAAACCCTTGCATATGCTACAGTCTCTTTAACTAATAATCATAAATGATCAACAAAATACTTCGAGCCTTGTTTCCTATTTCTATCTAGCTTATAATAAAGACAGAGACGATTATGGACGCCTTTTATGTAAGCTTGGAAAGCCAAGCTTACATTATTTTTTGCTTTCCCTTTCATTCGAAAAGGGGTATACTAGTTTAGAACATATGTTCTTAATGATTACATATAGTAAGGAGATAGAACAAATGGTATATGATACAAAAGTAATTTCTTGGAACGAATCTTTAAAACAATTACAACGCCGCTACACAAATCAACCGGTAGATCGCAAACAGTTTGAGGATGTTGAACTTATGGAGTTTTTCCGTGATAACGACTACATTTCCCTTCCTACACATATTAGCGGCTTATCCACAGAACGTTTTACTTCTTACTCTATTTTCACAACTGAGGATAAAGATCGTAAAGTAGGCACACTTATCATTGAATATTTAGAAGACGATCATCATATATTACGCATTGAACAACTATACTTTGTTTAATTCAGAACGCTTGGTCAAAATTGACCAAGCGTTCTTGCTTTCTAATAAACTCACTGCTTATAATACTAGTAAAAGCTATCATAAAGGAGGTATATACTTGCTGGAAGGATGGTTTAGTTGGTTTATTGTTGCTTGGACTGTCATTTTATTAGGGCTCATGTCTATCGGTGGATATTTTATGTTCCGAAAATTCTTAAAAAGACTTCCGAAAGAAGATGGTATGTCTATTTTAGATTGGGAAGCATATTACATTGAACAAACGAGACATTTATGGGACGAAGAACAAAAACAACTATTAGAAGAACTTGTCAGCCCAGTTCCTGAACTGTTCCGAGATGTTGCACGTTCTAAAATTGCTGGAAAAATTGGTGAGTTAGCATTAGAAGCAAAGACATCAAAAATAACGGAAGATTTAATTATTAAAGGGTATATTATTGCAACACCAAAGAGAGATCATAAATTTTTAATTAAAAAATTACAAGAAAAAGAAATTGATTATTCTTCTTATCAATCTCTTTTAGCAAAATAAAAAACCTCAAGTTCCCCTGAGGTTTTTTACGTTAATTTCATATCTTTTTCATTATAAAATCCATCTTCTTTTTCCATTTCCTTTTGTAACTTCGTAAAGGAGCGATACATTGCAATTCTCCATGATACAATCATTGCGAAAGCAAGTAAGAAGAACATTCCACTCAGTTGTCCTAAATCAAGCGATTGACTTAAATATGTTTTAAAAACAATCCGTACAACAAGCAGACCGATTAAAATAAATACGAATGCTTTTGAACGTTTTAAGTAAATGTCTTGTCCTCGTACTTCAAACTTGGAAGTTTTAATTAGAAAAATGGAGAAAAACAACCCAACACCAATTGCTTCTAACATTTCCGCTGGTGTTAGCCGAAATTCCGGAAAAATGTACATGAGTGCCCCCGTACTCATAAAAAACGGTGGAAGAATAATTTTTTTTAATGTTGCCGGTTTCTTCGCTGCTTTTAGACGAATAAACATCGCGCCAACGGCCATACATACCGCAACAATACTTGATAAAACAACTATGTTCATACGTTCTCATCCTTTTTTTTGGCAATGTAAAAAATATAGTTTCATTATATGCTTTTCTATTAGTATTTCCAACAATTTCACGGAATCATACTAAAAGCCTGTGAAACCGCCAAATAAACTTGAGAAATACACAATGATTTTTGTCATCCAATTAAAGTATAAAACAACCCCCATGACAATCATAATGTAACCGCCGACCTTTACAAATGTTCCACTATGGCGCTTTATCCAAGACATTTTTGTAATAAAGAATGACAGGATAAAAAATGGAATAGCAAACCCGAGTATGTATGCAATCATATATAACATTGCAGACTCTGGATTTGTCGTAGCAAGCCCAATAACCGCTACTAAAATAGGGCCTGTACACGGAGTCCACCCAGCAGCAAACGCTAATCCAATTAAAATAGAGCCGATATAGCCGCTTGGCCGACTTTTAAATGTAAATTTACGGTCTTGCATTAAAAACTTTGGTTGAAATACTCCTACAATGATTAGACCAAACACAATAATAAAAAGTGCTCCTAGTTGTCGAATTAAATCTTTATAGTCCTTGAAAAATGATCCAAGAAAACTTGTACTAAAACCAATTGCAATAAATACAATCGAAAATCCAAGTAAGAAAAATGCTGTATGAAGCATACTTCTTTTACGAAGCATCGCATTTTCTTCTTTTAGCTCAGAAACAGACATTCCTGTTATGTAAGATAAAAACGCTGGGTACAGCGGTAAGCAACAAGGGGAAATAAATGATAAAAATCCCGCACCAAACGCTAAGAAAATATTAATATCTTGCATCGTTTCACTCCTCTCTTCTTCAATATTGTAGCAAAAACAAACAAAAATACTATGGATAATTGATGAATTCACACTTTCCAGCATGTTAATATGAAAAACGTGATTATTCTTACGCACAATCACTTTTCTATAAAACGTTTTCATTTTCCTTCTATTATTATGATGCTAGTTACCCATAACATAACAAAGCTTTCTACGTTTCACAAACTATTCGCATTCATACACTCATTTCTTACAAAAAATTTTTTTCAAATGCTAGTTTTATGCATCTCTCTACTTATTTTACAATACTTTTATTATTATAAATTTCAAGATTTTGCATAAATATCATACTTTTATTATTATTCTATAAAATGTCGAACTTTTCTTTCATTTGACCCTTCATTTTTAATTTTGTATACTTCCATCTAGTTATATATGTCCGTTTAGGAACAATTTCATATAGATGGGAGGAGTTGTTTATGCTTCGTTATTCACTTTTCGTTTTATTAGGAGCATGTAGCTATGGAGTTTTAGCAATCTTTGTTAAATTCGCCTACGCGGAAGGCTTTTCACTTGGGGAAGTAATCGGTAGTCAATATTTGTTCGGCTGGCTTATTTTACTTAGCATTACACTTTTATTTGCGAGACATCGCGTCCCGTTAAAACAAATGTTCATTTTATTTATCGCTGGCACTTCAGCTAGCTTTACAGGGATTTTTTATTACGCTTCATTACAGACCGTACCGGCATCCATCGCCATTATCCTTTTATTCCAATTCGTTTGGGTCGGCATTATTATTGAGGCAATCGCAACAAAAACATTGCCATCAAGAGAAAAAGTTATTTCGGTTATCTTTTTACTAGCTGGTACATTCTTATCGAGCGGATTAGTCGAAAAATCAGTAGGCGATTTTGACATGACAGGAATTCTATTAGGATTATTATCTGCAGTTGCATTTGCAACGTACATCTTTGTAAGTGGGAAAGTGGCTGTTGAAGTACCATCATTACCACGCGGTGTTCTATTAATGGCCGGTGCATTAACTTTAGTCATGATTGTATTCCCACCAACATTCCTTTTTAACGGTGCGATTTCACAAGGTCTTTGGAAATATGGATTAGGCCTAGGAACGTTTAGTATTGTCATTCCGTCTATTGCCTTTACAATTGGCATTCCTAAAATTGGATCTGGGTTAGCTACAATTCTTGGAGCAGCTGAGCTTCCCGTTACAACCATTATGTCCGTGTTCGTTTTAAAAGAGGCGGTGCTTGCTTCTCAATGGTGTGGTGTAGCATTTATTTTAATTGGCATCGCAATCCCACAAATCGCATACACAATGCGCGGAAAATCTCGCAAACATCATACACATAAAAAAGTTGCTGCATAATTTAGTAAAAAGGGGTTTCTCAAAATGAGAAATCCCTTTTTACTGTTCTAATCTTTTCTCGAATTATATATATATTTATGCTACATTTTGTAGTATATCTTTTGTTTATACGGAACAAAATGCAAAAGTTACATATTGTGAGAAAGAGGGCAAACGAAATGAACGCTATTACAAATCAATTAACAGAGAAATTAATCTCGATTCGTCGTCACTTACATCAATATCCAGAACTATCTTATGAGGAGTTTGAAACAACAAAATTCATTAAAAATTTATTACAGGAAGCGAATATCACAATAAAGGATACAAATTTAAAAACTGGAGTCATCGCAGAAGTTTCCGGTAATAGAGGCGGCCCAACCATTGCGCTTCGTGCCGATATCGATGCGCTCCCGATTCAAGAAGAAACCGCCTTACCTTATGCATCAAAAATTCCTAATAAAATGCATGCGTGCGGACACGATTTTCACACCGCAGCGATCCTTGGTGCTGCCTACTTATTAAAAGAAAAAGAATCTTCATTACGCGGAACCGTTCGCTTTATATTCCAAGCAGCCGAAGAAAGTGGAAACGGCGCATGTAAAGTAATCGAAGCGGGTCATTTACAAAACGTACAAGCTATTTTTGGCATGCACAACAAGCCCGACTTACCAGTTGGTACAATTGGTATTAAAGAAGGTCCACTTATGGCGGGAGTAGATCGATTTCAAATTACAATTAAAGGCGTCGGAACACATGCCGCTGTACCTGATGCAGGAGTAGATCCTATCGTAGCTTCCTCTCAAATCGTCATGGCACTGCAAACAATTGTAAGCCGAAATATTAGTTCTTTTCATAATGCTGTTGTAAGTGTAACAAACATTCACTCAGGAAATACGTGGAACGTTATCCCTGAAAAAGCAACGTTAGAAGGTACTGTTCGCACGTTTCAAGCTGATACGCGTCAAAAAATCCCACAGCGCATGGAACGTATCGTGAAAGGCATTGCTGATGCACTTGGAGTTGAAGTGGAACTACATTGGTATCCTGGCCCCCCTGCCGTTCAAAATGATGGATACCTTACCGAACTATCTACTCATGTAGCTCAAACAATGGGGCTGCAAATTATTTCACCAAAGCCTTCTATGGCAGGAGAAGATTTCTCATTTTATCAACAAGAAATTCCTGGTTCATTCGTCTTTATGGGGACAAATGGAACACACGAATGGCACCACCCTTCCTTTACTTTAGATGAAAAAGCATTACCGATTAGCGCACAGTATTTTGCTTTACTAGCTGAAGAAGCACTAGACAAACTTATAATGAAAAGGCGTTAAGTATGCACTTAACGCCTTTAGACTGATTTACTAGAAATTCAAAGCTGTCTCATTGTCAGAAATTCGACTTACGAAACAGCTCCATTTCCTTTTATAAAGTGAAACTTTAATCAGCAGTTTTTTGCGGGCAATTCATTTTCAACTTCAATTCGCTTTTTATCTCTTGCAATTTTTAAAAACTCTAATAGTTCAGGGCTACTATTCGTTTTTCTGTAAGCAACTGACATCTCAGCTACAAAATTAGAATCATATAGATCTTTATATACAACTTCTGTTTTGTATAGCTTATTAGCCGAAACGGGAATCACAGTGATTCCAATTCCTGCCGCTACTAATCCCATTACTGTTTGGTATTCTGCTGCCTCTTGAACAATGCGCGGACTAAAACCAACTCCGCGGCATAATGACAAGATAGTGTCATAGAGTGCAGGCCATACTGGTCTTGTGATAAAGACAAATGACTCATCTCTCAAATCTTCAATGTGAATTTCTTCTTTCTCCGCAAGTGGATGTGCTTTTGGTAAACATAGTGTACAAGATAGTTTTTGAATCGGTTCAAGTTCTAATAATTGCGTTGAAATCGGCGGACGTAAAAAACCGACATCAATTCGATTTTCATGAAGTGCATGCACTTGCTCCGGTGTAGATAATTCATGAAGCGCAACCGATACCCTTGGAAATTTCTTTCGATATTCTCTTACAATTGAAGGTAAAATATCGTATATAGCGGCTCCCACAAATCCAATTGAAAGAGATCCCACTTCCCCTCTTTGTGCGCTTTGCGCCACTTCTACCGCCTTTTCAATTTGATCAAAAGCTTTCTTTACTTCTTTTAAAAACATCTCTCCCGCTTCTGTAAGCTCAACTTTCCGCTTCGTTCTTGCAAATAACATAACTCCCATTTCTTGCTCCAACTGCTGGATTTGTTGACTAAGTGGTGGCTGTGTCATTTGTAAACGAGCCGCTGCTCGTCCAAAGTGTAGCTCTTCTGCCACAACAATAAAATATTGCAAATGCCGTAATTCCATCTTGGACACCCTTTTCAATTAATATGTATAATAAATTAATAACATATAATTTATATATTAGACAAACTTTTTGAAAGAACGTATAGTAGAAATTGCTAATTCTTATTTATAATTGTTATGCAAAAAAAAATGAAAGAGGTGTTACTGTATGAAATGGTGGAAATTAAGCGGACAAATTTTATTATTATTTTGTTTCGCTTGGACAGGTGAATGGATTACAAAGCAGGTACACCTCCCAATCCCAGGAAGTATTATCGGCATTTTTCTATTATTAATTTCATTAAAATTTAACCTAGTGAAAAAAGAGTGGATTCAAGATGGCGCAGACTTTTTATTAAAAGAACTCATTTTATTTTTTATTCCTTCTGCTGTCGCTGTGATCCGCTACAAAGATACATTATCACAATATGGTATCGATCTCATTTTTATTATTATGATTAGTACTCTTTGTGTAACACTTGTTACAGGAATTTTGACAGAATTGCTATTGAAGCGGAAAGGATCTGTACAATGATTGGCTTTTTTTGTTTACTATTAACACTATTCACATATTGGATTTCTAAAAAAATGTATCAACGTTGGAATTGGAGTTTACTTTCTCCTTTACTTGTTTGTCCAATCATTTTAATTGCTTTATTACTAGGATTCGATACATCTTATGAAACATATAATTCTGGAAGTCATTGGTTAACTGAACTATTAAAACCAGCAACTGTAGCTTTTGCATGGCCAATTTATAAATATTTTGATTTATTAAAGAAACATGCAAGTGCTATTTTAATTAATGTAGTTGTAGGTTCCTTTTTATCAGTTATTACTTCTGCATTGTTAGCAAATGCTTTTAAGATCGATGCATCACTAGAACATAGTTTAGCGCCACACATTGTAACAACACCGATTGCGATGGCCATTTCAGAAATGATTGGCGGCATGTCCCAATTAACAGCTGTATTCGTAGTATTGACGGCATTGACAGGGGCTCTGTTAGGCCCTTCTCTTATTAGATTATGCCGCATTAAAACAGCAATTGCCAAAGGAATTATGTTAGGAACGAGCGCAAATGGTACAGGAACATCGAAAGCATTTGAAATCGGTCCTGTTGAAGGTACCATTGCAAGTTTATCTATGCTCTTAACCGCTGGAGCTAGTTTAGTCATTGTACCGCTTTTCTTAGCTTGGATACATTAAAAAATGATAAAAAAGCTGGAAATTGTGTTGCAATTTCTAGCTTTTTCTGCTTTTCCACTACACTTGTGACATTTGATTCCTAGCAAGTAATCTATCAATACATATCGGTAACATATCCAATAATGTTTCAAACGCATAATCTACATCTAAACGCTCAGTCCACTGGTGCGCATCTTTTCCTACCGGTCCAACATTTAATACAGGAACATTAAACTCTGCTAATTCTTGTAGTGGAATCGAATATCCTTTATTCCATAAAGGCATATTTTCTACAAGTGACGTCATTGCTTCAACTGGATATTGTAATCCTACATAACTTAAATCAGAAATTCCGCCAAAATAATTTTGAGTTTTAAATGTAACTCCATGTTGATTATGTCCATAACTTTCTAGTTCTGCTACTACGCTTTGAATGAATGGATTATTACGAGAACTTACAGCCGGATAGTAAGGTGGCGCAAAGAAGAGTATGATCATTGGCCCTTTTTCTTTACATAAAATGGCTAATCTATCCACGAGTTCAATCGTAATTGCACGGTCATCTTTTCCCCCGCGATTTTCCAAAACAATCGCTTGTATTTTATCAATTGCTTCTTTTCCATGTTGTTCAATGGCATAAGCAACCAATTCCTCATAAGTGAGTACATTCACTTTTAGACTTGGCGGGATAAACGGATTATATTTAGAAAAATGATATGCCTGTTTCGCATACGCTTCCTCAATTTTCTCCGCTACTCCTATCGCCTTTTTATATAGCAACGAAGCAACATCTGGCATCGTTTTTTCTAATAAAAATAAATTAAACAATGTCACTGCACGATGAGGAATTTGTACCGAATAATCTTCTTTTAAATCCCTTTGCAATAAATTTGTCGGAGGTGGACTTGCTTCGCCTTCTACAATATCACAAAGTTCCGTATTTAATTCCAATTCCGCAGTTAATAATGAAGCCATATAATTCGCATTTAATCCCGCGAATGGTTCTCCTACATGCGTTTCCTTTCCATAACAAAGAAAACCAGGTAATACTTTTCCAATAGATCCTGTATAAATATATTTATTTTGATCTCCTGGATAACATGTAAACATTGGTTCAGAATTGAGGACTGCTTTATACTGAAGATCGTGTTCTTTTGCAAGCTCTAATAATTTTGGAACAGCGGTTCTCATTCCTACAGAGTTCACCTCTTCATCTGGGACAGTTAATAAAAGAATATTCCCATCAAAACTCCCTTCACAAGCTTGTTCAACCATTGCCATATGCAAAGTTAAACCGCATTTCATATCCATTATCCCTCTACCAAATAGCCAATCACCTTGTTCTATATCTTGCTGAACAGGATGTGGCACTTCATCTTTATGTGAATAAAACATAGATGTGAGTTTTTGAGGTTGAAATGCATATTCTTTCCACACACCATAGTCCTCTACATCTACAACATCAAAGTGACTCACTAAAACAATTGTATTTTTCAAATGTTTCTCTTTCTTTACTAAAGCTGTAATAAAATAGCGTCCATCCCCCGTTGGATGTTTTTCTAAATGACTAGGATTCTCCTTGAAGTACGATAAACTAGATAATTGTTCAACAACAAAGTCTGGTAATACCGTTTCAGCTTTTGATCCAGTAATACTAGGAATTTCAACAAGATTACTCAATAATTGTACTAACTCTTCTTTTGTCTGCCATTTTGCCATATATATCCCCCTGTTTTCCGTATTATGAAAATCAATTCCAATATATGAATAAAAAACGACAGAATATTCTTCTATTCCTTTCCTGTTCCGCCGATTTTTATTGATATTTCATTTGCAGCATTTATAACCTGATCAACAAGAAAAGCCAATCGCTCCTCATTAATCCGTTCACTAATTAATCCAATACTGATTGCTCCTACCACTTTATGATTAAAACCTATAATGGGTGCAGCAATTGATGCTGTTCCTTCTGTCTTCTCACCATAACTTACCGCATATCCTTCTCTTCTTATCACAGTAAGCTGATCAAATAGCCGTTGTTTTTGCTCTGGTATAGAAGACAATAGCTGATCGACAATATGTTCTACCTCATTTGTTTTCATATTCGCAAGTATCGTTTTATTAGCAGCACCGATGGAAAGTGGAATTTGTTCTCCTAAATTATCGATAACACGAATCTTTAAAGGACTGTCTATTCTTTCAATAATAATAGAATGTGTCCCATTTGGAATATTTAAGTATACGCTTTCTTCCACTTCATATGCTAATCGTTTCATTACTTCTCTTGCGACAGATCGATAGTCTACTTTTTCTAATTGCCGTAGACCTACTTCCATCCACATCGGTCCGATTGTATAATGCTTCGTTTCCGGAATCTGTGTAACTAATCCGTGTTCCATTAAAGAATTTAATATTCTATGCACTGTACTAACTGGCAGATGTGTTCTATCAGCTATATCAGAAATAGCCCAATGTTCCTTATCATTTTCTGAATACAATAGTTTTATAATACTGATTGCTCGATCAATAGATTGCACAGGCATGCTCCTCAACTTCACTCATAATATCTAAATAACCTTAATTATCTATCAATTTAACAAAATCTTCCCAAGAAATCAAATAAATTATTCAATTTTCAAAAAATAAAAAGATTGACTTTTTATTGTAATTATCTGAAAATTAAAACTATATTCCGTATGATGAAATATATTCCACTATACAGAAAATTGTATTTGAATCTATTACATGGGGAAGTGAGGAAAAACATGACAGAACTCAATAAACAAAATCATGAATTAAAACGCACGATGAAAAGCCGACATCTATTTATGATTGCACTTGGAGGTGTAATTGGAACCGGATTATTTAATGGATCTGGCTTTATTATTAGTCAAGCTGGACCTGGGGGGTCTGTGCTTGCTTTTATTGCAGGCGGATTGTTAATGTACTTTGTTATGCTATGTCTCGGTGAACTTGCTGTAGCAATGCCCGTTTCTGGATCTTTTCAAGAATATGCAACAAAATTTATAAACCCAGCCACCGGCTTTACAATTGGTTGGCTGTATTGGTTAAGCTGGGCAAATACGACTGGACTCGAATTTACAACTGCAGGTATTACAATGCAACGCTGGCTTCCAGGTATTCCTGTATGGGTATGGTGCCTCATATTTGGTGTCACAATCTTTACGATAAATGCCCTATCTGCTCGTAGTTATGCTGAAACTGAATTTTGGTTTTCAAGTATTAAAGTATCCGCTATTGTAGCTTTTATTATTCTTGGAGGCGCAGCTATGTTGGGCATTATTGAGTTGAAAGGAAATGAACCTGCCCCGCTGCTTTCTAACTTTATCGAGCATGGCGGACTATTTCCAAATGGTATTGGTGCCATTTTATTAACAATGGTTACTGTAAATTATTCTTTTCAAGGTACAGAACTTGTTGGGATTGCAGCTGGTGAAAGTGAAAATCCTGCAAAAACATTACCGCGTTCTATTAGAAATATTATATGGCGGACAATGTTTTTCTTTGTTTTAGCAATTTTCGTTCTAGTCGCTTTAATCCCTTGGCAAGAAGCTGGATTAACGAAAAGTCCTTTTGTTGCTGTGTTTGATCGTATAGGTATTCCATATGCAGCTGATATAATGAATTTCGTTATCCTTACTGCGGTTCTTTCTGTTGCAAATTCAGGTCTGTATGCCGCAACTCGAATGCTTTGGTCCCTATCAAAAAATGATATGGCCCCGGCATTTTTACAAAAATTATCATCGAGAGGTATCCCACTATATGCCCTCATCATGACAATATCTATTTCCGGATTATCTTTACTTACAAGTGTTGTAGCTGCTGAAACAGTGTACTTATGGTTAATTTCCATTTCTGGAGTCATAACTATTATTGTTTGGATGTCTATCTGTGCTTCCCAGCTTCTTTTCCGTAAACAATATGTAGCAAATGGCGGAAAATTAACAGATTTGAAATTTAAAACTCCACTGTATCCCGCTATACCGATTCTAGGGTTCGGACTGTATGGAATGATATTAGTTAGCTTACTCTTCATCCCGAATCAAAGATTAGGAATCTACTGTACAATCCCATTTATTATCTTTTGTTACACATACTATTACATGAAAATAAGAAAGAATAATAGCTTCGAAAGCGAAAACACTCAAAAAGTTTATAACGTAATAGAAAAATAATAGATCTCAGCCCATTATGAAACTGTAATGGGCTGGGAGTATTCTCCCCTTACGCTTCTCCATTTTAGGGAAATATCAGCCCAATTGGTGAAGACTCATAATCAAGCGAGGGATGGAGTCCCCACTGATTAAAATTTCTCTTTGTCCGATCTCAATATTCAGAGCAATATAAGAAAAATAGAGGGAAAATACAGTTTACATCGAAAGGTTATATCAACTTCCAAGACAACTCATTCCTAATCATTCATAAGAAAGGATGAAAATATGATTTCTAAATATGTTGTGGAATGTGTCTTTTGTGAACAAAATCGAACATCGAGAAGGACAACGGTTACGGTATCTGCTACTTCTCATACTCTCGCCATTGAGAAAGTAACAGATGAATGTAAACGCCGCTTTGGGAAATCCCTTCTATTACAAACGGAAATTACTGGGGAATATCGTGCATACCAAAAAGAAAGCTGACCTAAATGGGTCAGCTTTCTACTTCCGATCATATTTTCACATGAAGATTAGGGGCATCCTCTTTAAGGATCGGGATTTCACCATTATGTACGTTCCATAATGGTCATCGAACAATAAATTTCTATTCATTGAGAAATGAAATAGAATAGGGCAAAACTTGTTCGCATTTTTAGAAAAGGGATAGGGATATAATACTAGTAATACGTCGAATACTCGAACGTTACACTCATTATATTATAGTAAATCCCTTTATATTGGAAATATGAATTACTTACATAATTCATATGTAAAACATATTAATAGCTTGTTATATATGTTTCACAATTTCTTATCTCTTTTATGTAGAAGCAATAAGCACCGAATCCTATTCTACTAACAGCAGACATCCTGCTGCAATCGGTGTCATAATCATAGAAAGTTTCAAAACAATACGTGGGGCAAAGTTAGTAAACTTCGCTCCTAAATAAGCTCCTAACATCGTTCCTATTAAAACTTGTACCAATAATACATAATTTAAATATCCGGCTGAACTATAACCAATCCCTCCTCCAATCGCAATTGGAAGAATAATGAGCATTGTCGTTCCAACCGATTGCTGAATTGTTAAACCTAATAATACCATTAATCCTAGTTGAATAAATGGTGCTGATCCTATCCCAAAAGCACCCGCTAAACTTCCAGTTACTAAACCTAGTAACATACTTTTCACTAATATAGTGGTAGATAACCCTTTTTCATGATTCATTTTCGATTGATTGTGAAAATAGAGTAATCGAATACACATGCATATAGCTGATAAAAATAGCATACTAGCAGTAAACCAATGAAGAAGCTGCGCTGGAATTACTGTCCCAAACTGTGAACCAACATACGATCCAATCGCCCCAAATATTCCTACAATCCCTCCTATTTTTAAAGAAACATTCCCCTCTCTATAATGACTTACTACACCTGAAAGTGTTGTAAATGCCATTGCTGTTAGCGAAGTTGCAAGAGCTATATGAATGGGCACTTGGAATATAAGAGTTAAAACTCCAATTATAAACCCTGCTCCACCAGCTCCAACAAACCCTAATAAAATTCCCATTGCAAACATTGTAAGAATAATAGCCACTTTTTTTCCCTCCAGTAGCTCTATTATCTAATAAAATTCTTTTCCTGCAAACGAAAAAGCATCCTATACGGATGCTTTTACTCATAATATGTACAGCTAGTCTTGATTAATTAAGATAAGAGCTGGCCCAGATACGACAACCCCTGCTACCTCGATTTTTTCAAATTCCCTTACTGTAATAGATATAATCCCATCTCTTTCCATCAATTCTTTACTCAGGACTTCAGTCGGTATTTTCCCCACCGTCTTACCTCCTTTTCATTCTTGCTCTAAGATCCATTGTGATTTTCATGAAAAGTAGAACAAATCATCTAAATATATTAGATTCACTCCACTTTTATTCCTTATTCCATACAAAATATGCAATTCCTGTTTCAGATATATTGAAAAAGAAAAAGTACCCACAAACGTGAGTACTTTTTGCTTATTATCCTTCTATTACATGTAACATTCTATTTATAAATGCTGCTGATTCGCCGCGATTTGTACTAAACAAAAAGGAGTATATGATGTTGACACGTTCCTAGAAAAATAAAAATCTATTGTAGTACCATTGAAGAGCTAGGCAATATTTTTTGTAACGAAAAAGCATATACATAAATTTGTCCCGAAAGTTAAAAATATTATAGAGGCTTATTATATAACAAATAATATAGAAAAAAATCATCTTTTTAAATCGGCGCTTGAGAAAATGATTTATTTCCGGAAAAAGAATTGGATTAAACTGATTCATTTACAATCGAATGATACACAGAACACCTACCAACAGTACTAATTTTAGTTATAAAAACTCACTCTGATTTTTTAACCCACAACTTAACTTTCTCTAAGTCCTCTACCGAATACTTGGAGTTAGTATAGTCATATGGACACAACTTAGTTAAGTCCTTACAATGGATTTCAAGGAGGAAGTGTCCGTATGGCAAACAAGAAATTTAATGCAGAATTTAAAAAGAT
>NZ_JAKUEH010000007.1:0-210630 GCF_022662815.1 Bacillus cereus group sp. BfR-BA-01492 | reverse complement strand
GCATGTATTAGGCACGCCGCCAGCGTTCATCCTGAGCCAGGATCAAACTCTCCAATAAAGTTTGTCTAGCATCATAAATAAAAATTGACGTTTCACGTTGTTTGTTTCGTTTAGTTTTCAAAGTTCAACATCGCGTTTCAGCGACTTTTATAATATAGCATAATATATTTTTCTCGTCAACACTTTTTTTGAAGCATATTTACTTCTTCATTTGCTGACTTCGCCTATTATATAGGCTTTTCTTTCCCTTTGCAAGCATTAATCTAAAAAAATAAGAGAGGGATGATTCCCCCCTCTCTTATTCTTCAGAAGCTTCTTCATTTTCTTCTTCATCATCTTCTTTTTGAGCTTTTGCTACTGTCGCTACTTCTTGCTCATCTTCCAGACGAATTAAACGTACACCCTGTGTATTACGTCCCATTTGCGAGATTTGTTCAACTGGCATTCGAATAATAACACCAGCTGCCGTAATCAGCATGATATCTTCCTCACCTGTTACAGACTTAACCGCTACTAACTTGCCGTTTTTCTCTGTAATATTACATGTTTTTAAACCTTTTCCACCACGACTTTGGATGCGATACTCCTCAATCGGTGTACGCTTTCCATATCCATTCTTCGTTACAATCAACACATTCATATTCTCTTCGACAATTTCCATACCTACAACACGATCATCCTCACCTAATGTTATAGCTTTTACGCCGGCTGCATTACGTCCCATAGAGCGCACATCTTGTTCATTAAATCGAATTAACATACCATTGCTTGTACCAACAATAATATCTTTGTCACCAGATGTTAAGCGTACAGAAATTACTTCATCCTCTTCGCGAAGAGAAATGGCTATTAGACCGTTTGTACGAATATTTGAAAATGATGAAAGCGGCGTTCTCTTAGAGATACCTTGTTTTGTTGTAAAGAATAAGAATTGATCGTCACCAAATTCACGAATTGGAATAATAGCGTTAACCCACTCATCCTTATCTACTTCTAACAAATTAATAATCGGTATTCCTTTCGCCGTACGGCTATACTCTGGAATTTCATATCCTTTTGTGCGGTATACTTTACCTTTATTTGTAAAGAATAAAATATGATCATGTGTCGATGTCGTTAATAAATGTTCAACAAAATCATCATCATTTGTACCCATTCCTTGTACACCACGACCTCCACGGTTCTGCGTTTTATATGTAGAAGCAGGTAATCGTTTAATGTATCCGTTATGAGTCAACGTAATCGCAATATTTTGTTCCGGTATTAAATCTTCATCCTCAATGGATTCAATACCACCGATTGTAATTTCAGTTCTTCTCTCATCGTTAAATCGTTCTTTTACTTCTGTTAATTCTTCACGAATAATTTCTAGAACTTTTTCTTCATCGGCTAAGATTGCTTTTAACTCAGCAATTAATTTCAATAGTTCTTGATATTCTTGCTCGATTTTCTCTCGTTCTAATCCTGTTAAACGTTGCAAACGCATATCTAATATTGCCTGCGCTTGTTTTTCACTTAAGGTAAATTGCTCCATCAATCCTTGCTTTGCAATATCTGCTGTTTTCGAACTACGTATTAACGTAATTACTTCATCAAGGTGATCTAAGGCAATTCGTAACCCTTCTAAAATATGAGCACGAGCCTCTGCTTTTTCTAATTCGTAAGCTGTACGTCTACGAATAACTACTTTTTGATGTTCCAAGTAATAATATAGCGTTTGTTTTAAATTTAATACTTTTGGTTCTCCACCTACAAGTGAAAGCATATTAATACCAAAACTTGTTTGAAGAGCTGTATGTTTATATAGATTGTTTAGAAGCACGTTAGCATTTGCATCACGACGAACTTCCATGACAATTCGTAAACCTCTTCTATCAGATTCATCACGTAAATCTGTAATACCCTCAATTTTTTTATCGCGAACTAATTCTGCAATTTTTTCAATAAGGCGAGCCTTATTCACTTGGTAAGGTAATTCTGTGACAATAATGGATTGTCTTCCATTCGCTTTTTCTTCAATTTCAACCTTTGCACGTAGTGTAATAGAACCGCGCCCCGTTTCATAGGCTCTGCGAATTCCACTTCTTCCTAAAATAAGACCTGCTGTAGGAAAATCTGGCCCTGGAATATATTCCATTAACTCAGCAATTGTAATCTCAGGATTATGGCTTAAAGCTAAGACCCCATCAATGACTTCTCCAAGTTGATGCGGTGGAATATTTGTTGCCATACCAACAGCAATACCCGTCGCACCATTTACTAATAAATTAGGGAAACGAGCAGGTAGTACAACCGGCTCTCTCTCAGAACCATCATAGTTATCTTGATAGTCTATTGTGTTTTTTGTAATATCGCGCAATAGTTCCATAGAGATTTTAGACATTTTTGCTTCTGTATAACGCATCGCTGCTGCAGAGTCACCATCAATAGAACCAAAGTTTCCATGTCCATCAACGAGCATATAACGCTGACTAAAATCTTGTGCCATACGTACCATCGTTTCATAAACAGCTGAATCACCATGTGGATGATACTTACCGATTACTTCCCCAACGATACGTGCTGATTTTTTATATGCTTTATCAGCAGTAATACCTAAATCATTCATTGCATATAAAACCCTGCGATGTACAGGCTTTAATCCATCTCGTACATCTGGTAATGCACGAGATACGATAACACTCATTGCGTAATCTAAAAACGAGGTACGCATTTCCTGACTAATATTAACCTCTCGAATTCGTGCTTGTTGTTGATTATCTGACATCAACCAGCACCTCCTCTTACATTTCCGTTACAAATTACATTGATTTATATATAGACGACAGGAACACTGAGATTCCTGTCGTTATTTATCTTAAATATCAAGGTTTTTTACATATTTTGCATTTTCTTGAATGAAATTACGACGCGGTTCTACTTTATCTCCCATTAAAATTTCAAAAGTTTCATCCGCTTCAATTGCATCTTGTAAAGAAACTTGCAATAATGAACGCACCTCTGGGTCCATTGTCGTTTCCCATAACTGAGCCGGATTCATCTCACCAAGACCTTTGTAACGCTGAATACCTGGCTTAGGTTGCGCTGGCAACTCGGCCAATATTCTTTCAAGTTCTTTTTCGTTATAAGCATACTGAATCTTTTTTCCTTGTTGCACTTTAAACAATGGTGGTTGTGCAATATATACATAACCATGTTCAATAATTTGACGCATATAACGATAGAAGAACGTTAATAATAGGGTACGAATATGCGCACCATCGACATCGGCATCAGTCATAATAATAACTTTATGATAGCGGGCCTTTGATATATCAAAATCACCGCCAATGTTTGTACCAATTGCTGTAATAATTGTACGCACTTCATCATTGGATAAAATTTTGTCTAATCGAGCTTTCTCAACGTTAATAATTTTACCCTTAAGCGGTAAGATTGCTTGGAAGTGACGATCGCGTCCCTGCTTTGCAGATCCGCCCGCAGAGTCACCCTCTACGATATAAATTTCACTGATGGATGGGTCTTTAGAAGAGCAATCCGCCAACTTACCAGGTAAACTTGAAACCTCTAACGCGCTCTTTCTACGAGTTAATTCACGCGCTTTCTTCGCAGCTACACGTGCTCTTGCTGCCATTGTCCCTTTTTCCACAATTTTACGTGCAACATTTGGATTTTCTAGAAGGAACTTTTCAAATGCCTCTGAAAATACAGACTCTGTAATCGTTCTCGCTTCACTATTACCAAGCTTCGTCTTCGTTTGCCCTTCGAATTGCGGATTCGGATGTTTAATGGATACAATTGCAGTTAAACCTTCACGAACATCTTCACCAGTTAAATTACTGTCAGCATCTTTTAAAATATTATTTTTTCTTCCATAGTCATTAATTACACGCGTTAAAGCTGTTTTAAATCCTACCTCATGCGTACCACCTTCATACGTATGGATATTATTTGTAAATGAATAAATATTATTTGTATATCCTTCGTTATATTGAAGGGAAACTTCAACCTGAATCCCATCTTTTGAGCCTTCTACATATACTGGTTCTTCATGAATTGGCTGCTTCGAACGATTTAAATGTTCAACATAAGATTTAATCCCACCTTCATAATGGAATTCTTTCTTCTGTTTATTTTCACGTTTATCTTCAATTGTTAATTTAATATTACGATTTAAAAATGCTAACTCACGCATACGAGTTGCTAATATATCAAATTCATACACGGTTGTTTCTTTGAAAATTTCTGGGTCTGGCTTAAAGCGAGTGACTGTTCCTGTGTGATCTGTTTCACCAATCACTTTTAAATCTGCAACCGGAATACCTCGTTCATATTTTTGGTAGTGGATTTTTCCTTCGCGGTGTACAAATACTTCTAACTCGCTTGATAGGGCGTTTACTACAGATGCCCCTACACCATGAAGACCACCGGAAACTTTATAACCGCCACCGCCAAATTTACCACCAGCATGAAGTACAGTCATAATAACTTCTACTGCAGGGCGTCCCATTTTTTCTTGTATACCAACTGGAATACCGCGGCCATTATCCGTTACACGGATACTATTATCTTCTTCGATGACTACATTGATCTCATCACAATATCCCGCTAACGCCTCATCAATACTATTATCTACAATCTCCCATACAAGGTGATGAAGACCCTTTCCACTTGTTGATCCAATGTACATACCTGGGCGTTTTCGAACCGCTTCTAATCCTTCAAGTACTTGTATTTGACTTTCATCATATGAGTTTGCTTGCATTTCCTTTTGTTCCATTGACACAAAGATCACCTACTTTTCCATTTAAACAGAAGTTATATTCTGTCTATTTCACAATCTACCGTGCCGCTTTTTACATGAATTGTTTTCGCTTTTTTTAATGTTTCGTGTTCAATTCCGTCGACACTCGTCGTTGTCACAAATGTTTGCACTTTTCCTTGAATTGTATTTAAAAGATGTGATTGACGGTAATCATCTAATTCTGATAACACATCATCTAATAAAAGAATTGGGTATTCTTTTACCTCTGCATAGATCAATTCAATTTCAGCTAATTTTAGGGATAGTGCAGTTGTTCGTTGCTGTCCTTGTGAGCCAAAGACTTGAACATTTTTACTATTAACGAAGAATTGTAAATCATCACGATGAGGACCAATCAAAGTCGTACCACGGAAAATTTCACGTTGTTTCACAGATTGAAAACTTTCATAGTATACTTCTTTTATTTTCGACAAATCCATTGATTCTGATACATCTACACTTGGCTTATAAACGATTTCCAATTCCTCAAGCCCTCTGCTAATCCCACGATGGATTGGAGCAGCCCACTCTTGTAGTAAATGTAAGAATTCAAAACGTTTTTGTAGAATTTTCGCACCATGTTCAATAAGTTGAAGCGTAAATACATCCAACATCGTTTCCTCATTTTTACCTTGCATTGCCTTAAGCAAATGGTTTCGCTGTGTGAGCACTTTTTGATATTGACTTAATTCATACAAATAAACAGGAGCTATTTGTCCTAATTCCATATCTAAAAAGCGTCTTCTGACTTGAGGACTTCCTTTTACAAGATTTAAATCTTCAGGGGCAAACATAACAACATTCATCTCGCCAATATATTGGCTCAATTTTTGTTGTTCAAGTTCATTTAATTTTGCCTTTTTACCTTTTTTAGAAATATTCAATTCCAAAGATAAGGAACTATTTCGTTTTTGTAATCTACCTTTTATTTTACCATAATCTTCATCCCATCGGATGAGTTCACGATCATTTGAAGTTCTATGAGATTTTGCCATCGCTAATACATAGATAGCTTCCATCAAATTTGTTTTCCCTTGTGCATTTTCACCAATGATTACATTGACTTTATCCTCAAAAGAAAGGTTTAAATCTTCATAATTTCGATAATTTTTTAATTGTATTTCTGAAATAAACAAAGGGCTCCCCCTTTATGCTTGAACTTGAAATGTTCCGTTTCCCGGAATTTCAACTATATCATTGGCGTATAATTTTCTACCTCGTCTATTTTCAAGTTCTTGATTCACGTACACTTCATATTCTTGCAAGAACCATTTTACAGCTCCACCTGTATCAATTATATCGGCAAGTTTTAAAAATTGTCCTAGTGTAATATACTCTGTTGAAATTTTAATACGTTTCATAAAATCGCTCACTTTCTGAAAGTGTTCATTCTTTCATTGTACTAAATAAACTAACATTAGGAAAGTAATACCCAAAATCAAAAAAGAGTCGCTAGTACATAAAAACTAGCAACTCTCATTCTTTTTAGTAAGTACGAACCGGTAAAATTAGTTGGATAATGGAGTTATCATTTACTGTACGAATTAAGAAAGGTCTCATCGCACCAGTAAAGCTAATTTTAATTTCAGTACTATCTAAAGCTTTTAATGCATCCATCATATATTTTGCACTAAATGATATTTTTAATTCTTCACCATCTATTTTTTCACATTGAACTTCTTCTACTACTTTCCCAATCTCCGGTGAATTTGAAGAAATTTCTAGCATTTGCTGTTCAAGTGTTGATAGTTTTACAACGTTATTACGTCCATCTCTTGCCAATAAGGAAGCACGATCAATAGCTTGCAAAAACTCTTTCGTATTTACAAAGATATCCGTCTTACTTTCAGCAGGAATTAAGCGAGTTGTATCAGGGTAATTCCCTTCCAATAATCGAGAGAAGAATAGTAAATGTTTTGTACGGAATAATACTTGATACTCTGTAATAACAATATCCACCATTTCTTCAGACTCATCTAAAATTTTACTTAGCTCATTTAAACTCTTACCTGGAATGACAACATTTGCTTGGAATTCATCAGAAATGTTATGCCCTTCAATTTTTGCTGTACGAAGTGCCAATCTATGACTATCTGTTGCAATACAAGTTAACTCGCTGTTATATATCTTCCAGTTTACACCTGTCAAGATCGGACGAGTTTCAGAACTTGATACTGCAAATACAGTTTGACGAATCATATGTTTTAGTAAATCTGTTGGCACTTTAAATACATGATGTTCTTCGATTTGTGGTAATAACGGATATTCCGCAGAATCTAATCCATTTAAATTAAACTCTGATTTTCCAGATTTTATTTTTGTCATAAAATGATTTTCGACAGAAATTTCGACAATGTCTTTTGGTAATTTTTTTACAATCTCACTAAAATATTTTGCTTGTAAAACAATACTACCTGATTGACTAACTTCTACGATTTCTTTTCCATCTTCTTCAACAGGAATAAATGATTCGATTGAAATATCTGCATCACTTCCTGTTAATGTAACTCCTTCTTCTGTAGCTACAACTTTAATTCCAGTAAGGATCGGAATTGTAGTACGAGAGGAAACAGCTTTCATTACATCTTGTACACTTCTTACAAGGTAGTCTTTTTGAATTGAAAAACGCATAGCGAAAACCTCCGGTAAGTATAAGATTTTATTTATTTAATAAAGATAAAAAGTAGTAGTAATAGTAATAGGGCTTGTGGATATGTGGATAACCCCGTTCGAAGATGTAAAAACAGTCTATCTACATGTGGATAGACTGTGCGTAAAACAGGAAAAGTTATTCACACTATTCAGCTATTACTTTAAAATATCATTAATTTCTTCAATTTGCTTTTGCAGTTGTGTATCTGTTTTTAAGAGCCGCGAAATTTTTTCATGTGCATGAATCACTGTTGTATGGTCGCGACCTCCAAATTCCTCACCTATCTTTGGTAAAGATGAATCTGTTAATTCACGTGATAGATACATTGCAATTTGGCGAGGAAATGCAACAGATTTTGTGCGTTTCTTCGCTTTAAAGTCTTCTAATTTCACTTGATAAACATCCCCAACTGCCTTTTGAATATCATAAATGGAAATAATTTTCGGCTTTGAGTTTGGAATAATATCTTTCAATGCTTCGGCAGCTAGATCGGCATTGATATCCTTATTAATTAAGGAGGAATAAGCAACAACGCGGATTAATGCACCTTCCAGTTCTCGGATGTTCGAATCGATTTGATTCGCAATATAAATCATAACCTCATTTGGAATATCGAGGCCTTCTGCTTTTGCTTTTTTACGTAAAATTGCAATCCTTGTTTCAAGATCTGGTGGTGTGATATCCGTAATTAATCCCCATTCAAAACGTGAACGAAGACGATCTTCTAATGTTGGAATCTCCTTTGGTGGCCGATCGCTTGAGATTACAATTTGCTTACTTTCTTCATGCAATGCATTAAATGTATGGAAAAACTCCTCTTGCGTTTGTTCTTTTCCGGCAAGAAATTGAATATCATCTATTAATAAAACATCTACATTTCGGTATTTATTTCGAAAGTCCACTGCTTTATTGTCACGAATTGAATTAATAAATTCATTTGTAAATTTTTCAGATGATAAATAAACGACTTTCGCGTTTGGATTATGTTCAATCACATAATGTCCAATTGCATGCATTAAGTGGGTTTTGCCAAGTCCGACGCCCCCGTAAATAAATAAGGGATTATATGCTTTCGCTGGTGCTTCAGCTACAGCGAGTGAAGCTGCATGAGCAAAACGATTACCCGATCCAATAACAAATGTATCAAAAGTATATTTTGGATTTAACATACTTTGTGGCAGATGATTAGATTCATCACTCATCTTTTTTGCTTTTGCGGGAGGATAGTCAACCTCCTCTTCAGTTTGACTTTGAGGAATAATAAAACGAATATCCAACTTTGCTCCTGTTATATCATAAATTGTTTCTGAAATTAGCTCTGAATAGTGAGATTCTAACCAGTCACGGGCAAATTCATTGGGAGCTATAATGGTTAGAGTATCCTTTTTTAAAGCATGCGCCTTCGTTGATTTGAGCCATGTTTCATAACTTGGTTTACTTACCTTCTTTTCTAATTCCTTTAACGCACTATTCCATAAATCAGCGATATTTTCCAAGGATGTCCCTCCTTTACGAATATGGTAAAAGAATAAGGTTGTGCAACAAATGTACACCCCCCTAAATTTTTAATGTATATTTATACGAAACGTATTTTAAAACCTAAAAACGTTGTTTGTATACGAGATAGAGTTTTCGACAAAAATAGCATATGTGGACAAGTATTTACCCACATGTGAGTATAACTGTCCACAAGTTATTCACAAATTGTGGATAAAATATAAATGTGTAAAAGTTATTCAAGGTGAAAACACAACTATAATATCAAAAAAAAGTTGCCATAGCAATGAATTTTAGAAAGTTATCCACAAAATCAATACCTTGTGGAATAAACTTGTCCACAACACGATATACTGTGTAAAAGTCGAAAAATAATTTGTGGATACAAAAAAACAAAAAATATATTTATCCACAAAAGAATGGGATGCTTGTGAAAAAAGGTGTGAATAGGTTTAAAGTGAATATTTGATGAAAATTTCGAGAACCATTGACATTTTCCTAGTTAATTAACTATAATTTATAAGACTGTCTTTAACAGATATTCCTCAGGGAGGTGTCATATAATGAAAAGAACTTACCAACCAAATAAACGTAAGCGCAGCAAAGTACATGGTTTCCGCAGCCGTATGAGCACAGCGAACGGACGTAAAGTGCTAGCAGCTCGTCGTCGTAAAGGAAGAAAAGTATTATCTGCGTAGACCACTGAACGATCAGTGGTCTTTTTTTCTAGCCATAATGAATTTCCGCTGATGAAATACAGGAGTGTCAATTGATATGAAGAAAAAGAATCGTATAAAAAAAAATGATGAATTTCAGGCCGTTTTTCAAAAAGGAAGGTCTAGTGCCAATCGTCAGTTTGTTATCTACCAATTAGATAAGGAAACACAACCATACTTTCGAATCGGTCTTTCTGTGAGTAAGAAAATCGGGAATGCAGTAGTTCGCAATCGGATTAAACGTATGATTCGTCAATCCATTACAGAATTAAAAGATGAGATAGATTCTGGAAAGGATTTTGTTATAATAGCAAGGAAGCCTTGTGCAGAGATGACATACGAAGAGTTTAAGAAAAGCTTAATTCATGCCTTCAAACGTTCTGGAATTAAAATTACAAACAAGTAGCGTAGGAAAAGGAAAATGAATTACACTATATACATACCGAAACAAGGAGGAGCAGGCTGTGAAAAAGAAGATAGGCTTACTTGCCATGGTTATCGCTTTGATGGCGATTGCTGCAGGTTGTAGTGAAGTAAATCAGCCGATTACACCGAAAAGTACAGGGATTTGGAATGAATATTTCGTATACCCGCTTTCTCAGTTAATCACGTATTTTGCAAACTTATTTGGTAGTAATTATGGTTTAGCGATCGTTATTACGACTCTTATTATTCGTTTTGCGTTATTACCATTAATGATCAAACAAACGAAGAGTACAAAAGCAATGCAAGCGCTGCAACCAGAAATGGTAAAGTTGAAAGAGAAATATAGCTCTAAAGATCAAGCAACACAACAAAAATTGCAACAAGAAATGATGCAATTGTATCAAAAACATGGTGTCAATCCATTAGCGGGTTGTTTACCAATTTTTATTCAAATGCCAATTTTATTCGCATTTTACCATGCGATTATGAGGACAGCTGAAATTAAGCAACACAGTTTCTTATGGTTTGATTTAGGACATGCAGATCCTTATTATATTCTTCCTATTGTTGCTGCAATTACAACATTTATTCAGCAAAAGATTGCGATGGCGGGTACTGTTGGACAGAATCCACAAATGGCGATGATGGTATGGCTTATGCCAATTATGATTTTAATCTTTGCAATTAACTTCCCAGCAGCATTATCTTTATACTGGGTAGTTGGTAACATCTTTGGTATCGCTCAAATGTATATGATCAAGGGCCCTGAAATTAAGGCTAGTAAGGCAGGAGGATCAAGCAAGTGAGTATAATTACTGCTAAAGGACAAACCGTCGAGCTGGCAGTACAAGATGCTTTAAGGCAATTAAAGGTTTCAAAAGAACAAGTAGATATAAATATTATCGACGAAGGCAAGCGAGGATTTCTAGGTTTAATTGGGAATCGACCTGCTGTGGTAGAGGTTATCGTAAAGAAAGATCCAATCCAGGAAGCTGAAGAGTATTTACGTAATGTCGTTCAGGCGATGGGAGCGGATGTAGCGATTACAAAAAAAGTAAAGGGAAGAGATGTGGAATTTACTCTTTCTGGAAAAAATGTAGGTGTTTTGATTGGGAAAAGAGGTCATACTCTAAATTCTTTACAATATTTAACAAATCTTGTTGCGAATCGTAGTACGAAGCAATATGTTGGTATAACAATTGATGCTGAAAACTATCGTAGTAAGCGAAAAGATACATTAGAATCTCTCTCTTATCGATTAGCAAAACAAGTAGCAAGTACAAAAAAAAATGTTGTATTAGAACCAATGCCTTCTTTTGAAAGAAAAATTATCCATCAAGCATTAGCTAATCATCCAAATGTTATTACATCTTCCGAGGGAAAAGATCCGCATCGGCATGTTGTAATATCTCCCAAATAACCGGTCACTCATTTGAGTACCGGTTTTTTCTATGAGTTTGTTCTAACAAGTTTTCATGTATGAAAATAAAGGATTTAAATGCAGATTTGACTGAAGAAAAAATGACTGTGGATAACTGAAAACACTAAACTTATCCACTGTGAATAAGTTTAGTGTTTTTTACATGAGGACATAATAAAATGAGTTAATATTCTTTTGTAGATAGGTTCATTATGGTATCCTAATAGTTTAGTGAAGGAAAAAATTATGTTGAAATAGAGAGAAATAAGCAAGTGAGGTGAAAGGACATGGAATTTGATACAATTGCTGCGATTTCCACGGCACTTGGGGAGGGCGCGATTGCCATTGTTCGAGTAAGTGGAGAGGATGCGATTGAGAAGGTCAATCGCATTTTTAAAGGAAAAGATTTAACAGCAGTATCTTCCCATACAATTCATTATGGTCACATTGTGGATTTAGATACAAATCAAGTTATTGAAGAAGTTATGGTATCTATTATGCGTGCTCCTAAGACATTTACACGTGAAGATATAGTAGAAGTGAACTGCCATGGTGGTCTTGTTTCTGTAAATAAAGTATTGCAACTGATTTTAGCACAAGGAGTACGTTTAGCTGAGCCTGGTGAGTTTACGAAGCGTGCTTTTTTAAATGGTCGTATTGATTTGTCTCAAGCTGAGGCAGTAATGGATTTAATCCGCGCAAAAACAGATCGTGCAATGAATGTAGCGATTAATCAAATGGAAGGACGCTTATCCAAATTGATTGGTCGCCTTCGTCAAGAAATTTTAGAAACGTTAGCTCATGTTGAGGTAAATATAGATTACCCAGAATATGATGACGTGGAGGAAATGACACATCGTATTTTAATTGAAAAGGCAACTCATGTTCAAACTGAGATTGAAAAGATTTTAGAAACATCAAAGCAAGGGAAAATTTTGCGAGAAGGAATTGCGACAGCAATTATTGGAAGACCGAATGTTGGAAAGTCTTCATTATTAAATAGTCTTGTTCAGGAGAAAAAGGCTATTGTAACAGATATAGCAGGAACAACTCGTGATGTTATTGAAGAATATGTCAACGTACGTGGTGTACCACTTCGACTTATTGATACAGCTGGAATTCGCGAAACAGAGGATATCGTCGAACAAATTGGTGTTGAGCGATCAAAAGAGATGATGAGCCAAGCTGATTTAGTATTAGTAGTAGTAAATTATAGTGAACCATTAACGAATGAAGATGAAGAGCTATTCCGTGCTGTACAAGGAAAAGATTTCATTGTCATTGTAAATAAAACAGATTTACCACAAGGGATTGAGATGGAACGCGTAACGGAGCTAGCAGGTGAGAAACGTGTTATCACAACATCCTTAATTGAAGAAAAAGGCGTAGATGAATTAGAGAAAGCAATTGCTGATCTGTTCTTTGAAGGAACAATTGAATCAGCTGATATGACGTATGTTTCTAATGCAAGACATATCGGTTTACTAACACAAGCAAGAAAAACGATTGAAGATGCAATTGGTGCAATTGAGAACGGTGTTCCAATTGATATGGTTCAAATTGATTTAACAAGAACATGGGAAATACTTGGTGAAATTACGGGTGATACCGTTCACGAAAGTTTAATTGACCAACTGTTCTCCCAATTTTGTTTAGGAAAATAATAAAGATCTTTCAAGATGATAGACGATAGTAGGAGGAATAAATAATGGGATACAATGCCGGTTCTTACGATGTCATAGTAATCGGTGCAGGCCATGCAGGATGTGAAGCGGGTCTTGCAGCAGCACGAATGGGATCAAAAACATTAATGTTAACAATTAACTTAGATATGGTTGCGTTCATGCCATGTAACCCTTCTGTTGGTGGGCCCGCAAAAGGGATTGTTGTTCGTGAAATCGATGCATTAGGCGGCGAAATGGGACGAAATATTGATAAAACGCATATTCAAATGCGTATGTTGAATACAGGGAAAGGACCTGCTGTACGCGCCCTTCGTGCACAAGCGGATAAATTTTCATATCAACATGAATTAAAGAAAACAATTGAAGAAACGTCAAACTTAACATTACGTCAAGGAATGGTTGAACGTTTAATCGTTGAAGATGATGTGTGTAAAGGAGTAATTACGCAATCAGGTGCGGAATATACAGCGAAAACAGTTGTTATTACAACTGGAACGTTTTTACGTGGTGAAATTATTATGGGAGACTTGAAATATTCAAGTGGTCCAAATAACCAACAGCCATCTATTACATTGTCAGAGCACTTAGAAGAGCTTGGATTTGAACTTGTTAGATTTAAAACAGGTACACCTCCTCGTGTAAATAGTAATACAATTGATTACAGTAAAACAGAAATCCAGCCAGGAGATGATAAACCGCGTGCGTTCTCATTTGAAACGACAAAGTTTATTTTGGATCAAATTCCGTGCTGGTTAACATATACAAGTGAAGAAACTCATCGTTTAATTGACAAAAACTTACATCGTTCTGCTATGTATTCTGGTATGATTAAGGGAACAGGTCCTCGTTATTGTCCATCAATCGAGGATAAAGTAGTACGATTTAATGATAAGCCACGTCATCAAATTTTCTTAGAGCCAGAAGGACGCAATACGCAAGAAGTCTACGTTCAAGGATTATCAACGAGCTTACCAGAAGATGTACAGCGTGAAATGTTGAAAACAATTCCTGGTTTAGAGAATGTTGAAATGATGCGCACAGGTTATGCGATCGAATATGATGCAATTGTACCAACACAACTTTGGCCAACTCTTGAAACGAAAAAGATTAAAAACTTATATACGGCGGGACAAATTAATGGTACGTCTGGTTATGAAGAGGCGGCAGGACAAGGTATTATGGCTGGAATTAACGCTGCATGTCGCTCTTTAGGCAAGAAAGAAGTCATTTTAGGTCGTTCAGATGCTTATATTGGTGTTTTAATTGATGACCTTGTGACAAAAGGGACAAATGAACCATATCGTCTGTTAACTTCTCGTGCAGAATATCGTTTATTATTACGTCATGATAATGCGGATCTTCGTTTAACAGAAATTGGTCATGAAATTGGATTAATCCCAGAAGAGCGTTATGAGCGTTATTCTCAAAAGAAAGAACAAATTGAACAAGAAAAGGCTCGTTTAGAGGGAATTATTATTAAACCACGCCCTGAAGTACAAGAATTAATTCGTAGTGTTGGTGGAAGTGAACTAAAAGATGGTATACGTGCTAGCGATTTACTACGACGTCCAGAAATGACGTATGAACATATTCGCTTACTTGCACCAAGTGAATTAGAAATCAATGATGAGATTGCAGAGCAAGTTGAAATCCAAATTAAATATGAAGGATATATCGAAAAGTCTTTACAACAAGTAGAACGTATGAAGAAAATGGAAAGCAAAAAAATTCCTGTTGATATAGATTATGATGCTATTTCTGGTATTGCGTCAGAAGCAAGACAAAAATTAAAAGAGGTTCGTCCACTTTCTGTAGGGCAAGCATCTCGTATCTCAGGTGTAAATCCAGCTGATATTTCCATTTTACTTGTATACATTGAACAAGGGAAAATTGCGCGAGTATCGAACCAATAAATAGTAAGGAGATATTGCGAGATGAACATAGAACAATTTCAGTCTATGCTAGGAGAAAGAGGAATTTCCCTTTCTCCTAGACAATTAGAGCAATTTGAAATGTATTTTGAAACATTAGTAGAGTGGAACGAAAAAATGAATTTAACAGCGATTACGGAGAAAGAAGAAGTGTACTTAAAACATTTTTTTGACTCTATTACTGCTGCTTTTTACTACGATTTTTCAAATCCACTATCTATTTGTGATGTTGGTGCAGGTGCAGGCTTTCCGAGTATACCGTTAAAAATTTGTTTCCCGCACTTAAAAGTAACAATTGTTGATTCACTGCAAAAGCGGATTAACTTTTTGAATCACTTAGCACAAAAACTGGAACTCAGTGACGTTGCTTTTTGTCATGATCGTGCTGAAACATTCGGTAAAAAAGAACATGTACGTGAATCATACGATATTGTAATGGCGCGTGCAGTAGCTCGCCTTTCTGTATTAAGTGAATTATGTTTACCGCTTGTAAAGGTTGGGGGAACATTTATTGCCATGAAAGGTGCAGCAGCTAATGAAGAAATTGAAAATGGTAAATATGCTGTAGAGGTGCTTGGCGGACAATTAAAAGGGGTATCTACGTTCCAATTGCCATTTGAAGAAAGTGAACGGAACATTTTATTAATCGAGAAAAAACGCAAAACACCGAAAAAATATCCACGTAAGCCAGGTACACCCAATAAATTACCTATTGAAAAATAAATCTTATTAGACGTAAGATTAAATTATATAAATGGAACCGTAAATGTTTGATAAGGAATATGTTTATGTAGAATATTCAATAGGCCCAAAGGTGGTGGAATATGTATGAAAAATACGTTTTCTCGTTTATTTGGCTTTGGAGATAAAATGAGCGAACTCGAAATACAAAATGAAAGCCATGAAGATATAAATAAAAAGATACATGAAGAAATACATGAAATTCCGATAGCAAATATCATTCCAAACCGTTATCAACCACGGACGGTGTTTGATGATGCACGCATCGATGAACTAGCATTAACAATCCGTACGCATGGGCTTATTCAACCAATTGTTGTAAGGCGGTATGAAGAAGATTGTTATGAAATTATTGCCGGGGAAAGGCGTTTTCGTGCTGCAACGAAATTAGGATGGGAAAAGGTTCCTGCAATTATAAAAAATTTAAATGATACGGAAACAGCTTCAGTTGCTTTAATTGAAAACTTGCAACGCGAAGAGTTAACAGCAATTGAAGAAGCTGTTGCATATCAAAAGCTAATTGAGTTACATAATTTAACGCAAGAGGCACTAGCACAAAGACTTGGCAAAGGGCAATCAACCATCGCAAATAAGTTACGGTTATTAAAGTTACCTGAAGATATTAAAAGGTCATTATTAGAAAAGAGTATTACAGAGCGGCATGCTCGTGCACTTATTCCTTTGAAAAATGAAGAGTTACAGTTAAAAGTTTTACAAGAAATTGTGGAAAAACAATTAAATGTAAAACAGACAGAAGAGCGAATCGCAAAGTTACTTGAGGAAGTAAAACCGAAGCGTAAAGCAAAGAAAAAAGCTGTAAGTCGCGATATGAGGATTGCGATGAACACGATTAGACAATCTTTGCAAATGGTTGCAAAAAGTGGTTTGAATGTGAACTCTGAAGAAGAAGAATTCGATGAATATTATCAAATCACAATTAAAATTCCTAAGAAAAAATAATAAAGTGAAACTTTAATCGGTGGGGCTGCATCCCCTGCTGATTCGTAGTCTTCACGAACTAGGCTACCCGAAAATAGCGGGTTCAATATATGATAGAGGTCTCATCTTTTTGATGAGGCTTTTTTTACTATATCGATACAAAAGAAAAAACAACTTTTTAGGTAAAAGAGAATCATGTATAGAAACAATTCATTTGATTTTTGCCTCATACATGACGGAAAAATAACGATATATCTTTTTTCTTATTGGAATGAAGAAGGAGTTTAAAAATAAATTTTGAAGTTTAATAGAGGACATAAAAGAAAATATTTGATTTCATGGTACAATAAATATAACTATTTTTAGAATAAGATAGAAAGGTTGAAAGTAGGTGACATCATGGGGAAAATCATTGCTATTGCTAACCAAAAAGGCGGTGTTGGAAAAACAACAACATCCGTTAATTTAGGAGCCGGATTGGCACAAATGGGCAAGAAAGTTCTTCTTGTCGATATTGATGCTCAAGGGAATGCAACAACTGGTGTCGGAATTGAAAAGTCCGAATTAGATCAATGTATTTATAATGTTCTTGTAGAAGACACAGCTGTTCAAGAGGTTATAAAGAAGACCGCAACTGAAAACTTAGATGTTCTACCCGCTACCATTCAATTAGCAGGAGCTGAGATTGAATTGGTGCCAACCATTTCCCGGGAAGTACGTTTACAGAGGGCATTGCAACCAGTTCGTACTGAATATGATTACGTTATTATTGATTGTCCTCCTTCTTTAGGCTTGTTAACAATTAATGCGTTAACAGCAGCTGATTCTGTCATTATCCCTGTTCAATGTGAATATTACGCATTAGAAGGATTGAGCCAACTATTAAATACAGTTCGTCTTGTACAAAAGCATTTAAATAAAAATTTAGCAATTCAAGGCGTATTATTAACGATGTTAGATGCGCGCACAAATCTAGGAATTCAAGTTATAGATGAAGTGAAAAAATACTTCAGAGATAAAGTATATCGTTCTATTATTCCACGTAATGTTCGTTTGAGTGAGGCGCCGAGTCATGGCAAACCGATTATGCAGTATGATGCTAAATCAAGAGGGGCTGAAGTATATATAGATTTAGCAGAGGAAGTGATTGCAGGTGGCTAAAGGGCTGGGAAGAGGAATAAATGCATTTTTCCCTGATTTAGATGTGAAAGAGGAAGAAACGATTCAAGAGATTGCAGTAACTGAACTAAGACCTAATCCTTACCAACCTAGAAAAAGCTTTCATAAAGAAGCGATTCAAGAATTAGCAATCTCTATTAAAGAACATGGCATTTTACAACCTTTAATTGCGCGAAAGAGTATTAAAGGGTATGAAATTGTAGCTGGCGAAAGAAGATATAGGGCTGCAAAGGAAGCAAATCTTGAAAAGGTACCAGTTGTTGTACGTAAATTGAGTGAGCAGCAAATGATGGAATTTGCGCTTCTTGAAAATTTACAGCGTGAAGATTTAAATCCAATGGAAGAGGCTATGGCGTATCAAATGTTAATAAATGAGCTAAATGTAACACAAGAACAATTAGCGAAGCGCCTTGGAAAAAGTAGACCGTATATCGCAAATTACACAAGGCTACTGACTCTCCCTTCATTTGTGCAAGATATGATTGCAAGTGGGAAGTTATCAATGGCGCATGGACGCACCTTACTTACCATTAAGGATGAAGAACAATTAAAATCTTTATTAAAGCGCATTGAAAAAGAAGGCTTGAATGTTCGACAATTAGAAAAAATTGTTCAAGAGATCAATCAACAAGTTTCACGTGAAACAAAGAAGAAGAAAAAAGAAAGAAATGTCTTTTTCATAGAACGTGAAACGGTATTAAGAGAAAAATTTGGTACAGAGGTAAGAATTAAAGAAACAAAAAAAGAAAAAGGGAAAATCGAAATCGAATTTTTTAATAAAGAAGATTTGAATCGAATTTTAGAACTACTTTCAGGGGGAAATTAAAAAGCAAACCATCTTATTATTTATAGATGGTTTGCCTTTTTTAATACAGATAACTTTTGATCTGTTTCTTTTATGCTTTGGGCGATTACATCGGCCATTTTCATCACTAAGCTTAATCTTGTATTTTGAAGCACAAAAAATTCCATAAAACCATTTAAATTTACAATGCCATGTATATGTAATTCTCCCACTGCTGGAAGTTTTTTGTTCATTGCAGCGCCTGGTTTGCTAGGTCCTTTTCCTACCGTTATGGAACCGATATTTTGTGACTTGCCAAGACATGCGTCAACTGCAATAATAAAAGAGTTCGGATTTAAAGATTGTATATTCTGAATATTTTCCTCGAGATTTAGAGCGTGTACAGGTTCATCAAGTGTGCCGAATACTTGGAAGTTTTGAATATTTATTTGTTCTAATTTTGTACCAACTAGTGGCCCAAGTGCATCACCAGTTGAGCGATCTGTTCCTATACAAACTAGTATAAGTGGTGATTCGGTCGGTATGTGCGATAGTAAGAAATTGCTTAACATTTCTGAGGCTTCTACATCATGATGCATAACATTTTGTGATTCTTTTTCAAAAAAAGGTAAGCGAAAACTCCCAATATTCATGAAGCACCCATCCTTTTATTCATTTTTCTAATATGTTACACATTCTTTTTTCTATTAAGAATATTACATTAAGCTAAGATGTGGGAAAGTATAAGTGTATATGTTGTAAATTGTTTATAAGAGAGGAAAGAATAGTACTAGTATATATTTTTTTGTGCCATTTTATACCTTAATCAAAAGATAAAAATGTAAATAAGATAGTAAAGTTTTTAAAGAAATAAGAGAAACTTCTGATACAATAAAGGATGAATAAAAAGATTATCATTGGAGAGGTAAAACAGATGGATTTATTAACTAAATGGTTTGACTCTATTGATTGGTCCAATATTGGAATGGGAGCAATCAAAATATTAGTTATTTTAGTGCTTGGTGCAATTGTAGTTAGAATTGCTAGGGCAATTGTCAGAAATGCATTTCGAATGGGTAGCCGTTCACCGATTCAAATTTCAGAGCGCCGTACAATGACGGTAGCAAAGCTGCTTGAAAATATTGTAGCATACGTTGTTATATTTATTATGCTAATTGCTATTTTAGGGATATTTGGCATTAATGCATCAGGTTTATTAGCAGGGGCAGGGGTAATCGGTTTAGCGGTCGGTTTTGGTGCTCAAAGTTTAGTAAAAGACGTTATTACAGGATTGTTCATTTTATTAGAAGATCAATTTTCAGTTGGTGATTATGTTCGCATTGGTCAGTTTGAAGGTGTTGTTTTAGAAATTGGACTACGTACAACGAAAATAAAAAGTTGGACAGGTGAAATTCATATTTTACCTAACGGAGGAATTATGCAAGTAACAAACTTCTCTGTTAGCAACAGTGTCGCATTTGTGGATGTTTCTATTTCTTATGAGAGTGATATTGACCAAGCAGAACGAGTAATTGAAGAATTATTAGAAGAATTGCCTGCAAAATATGAAGATATGGTAACAACACCACAACTATTAGGTGTTCAAACACTTGCTGCATCTGAAGTTGTACTGCGTGTAATTGCTGAAGTAGAACCAATGAAACATGCAATTATTGCAAGAGCTCTTCGAAAAGAGATTAAAAATCGTCTTGATTTACACGGTATTGAAATTCCATATCCACGTATGGTTTTATATAATCGTGAAGAAATGGTTAATGGAGCAGCAAATTAATGGGAAGAGGGGTTTAGAGAATGGAGCAGAAGCAATATAACTTGTACGATATTGTGGAAATGAAGAAAGCCCATCCTTGTGGTGAAAATCGTTGGAAGATTATTCGTATGGGAATGGACATCCGCATTAAGTGCGAGGGATGTGACCATTCCGTAATGATTCCTCGAAGAGAATTTAATCGTAAGGTGAAAAAAGTACTTGTGAAACATGAAGAATAGATGTGAGGTAACAGCTACATAAGGTAGCTGTTACTTTTTTGAACTTTTAGGTAACTTGTCATTTTATTCGTTACTATCTATAATGATGGAAGATTGAGACATAGGAGTGAAAAATATGGGATTAACGGCTGGAATCGTTGGCTTACCTAACGTAGGGAAATCAACATTATTTAACGCAATTACACAAGCAGGGGCAGAATCTGCAAACTACCCATTCTGTACAATTGATCCAAATGTAGGGATTGTAGAGGTGCCAGATGATCGTTTAAATAAACTAACGGAACTAGTTGAGCCGAAGAAAACTGTTCCAACTGTATTTGAATTTACTGATATTGCTGGTATTGTAAAAGGTGCAAGTAAAGGTGAAGGATTAGGAAACAAGTTCTTATCTCATATTCGCCAAGTAGATGCAATTTGCCAAGTGGTACGTTGTTTTGAAGATGAAAATATTACACACGTTTCAGGAAAAGTTGATCCAATTGATGATATTGAAACGATTAACTTAGAATTAATTTTAGCGGATTTAGAATCTGTTGATAAACGTATTGAACGTGTTGCTAAATTAGCAAGACAAAAAGATAAAGAAGCAGTATTTGAGCATGAAATTTTAGTTCGTTTAAAAGAAGCGTTTGAAGCAGGAAAACCAGCTCGTACGGTCGAGTTTACAGAAGAACAAATGAAGGTTGTTAAAGGGCTTCATTTACTTACAACGAAAGAAATGCTATACGTAGCAAACGTAAGTGAAGATGATATTATGGATCCTTCTGAGAACCAGTATGTACAGATGGTAAAAGAATTTGCAGCAAAAGAAAATTCACAAGTAATTGTTGTTTGTGCAAAAATTGAATCAGAAATTGCTGAATTAGATGAAGAAGAGAAAAAGGTATTCCTTGAAGAATTAGGCATTGAAGAGTCTGGTTTAGATCAATTAATTCGTGCTGCGTATGATTTGTTAGGACTAGCAACTTACTTTACAGCTGGTGTACAAGAAGTTCGCGCATGGACATTTAAAAAAGGTATGAAAGCACCGCAATGTGCAGGAGTGATTCATACAGATTTCGAACGTGGATTTATTCGCGCTGAAACAGTTTCATATGCTGATTTAATGGAACATGGTTCGATGACAGCGGCGAAAGAAGCAGGAAAAGTACGTTTAGAAGGTAAAGAGTATATTGTAAAAGACGGAGACATTATGCACTTCCGCTTTAATGTATAATTTTATATTTCCTAGGAAAATAGTGAAAAAAGCTTGGTGAATATATCATATGTTTACCAAGTTTTTTATTTATTGGTTAGTTGATTCATCTAACTTACTATGATATAATCTAAACTCGTGAGTAATTACTATTATAATAATTAATTGCTCCTTGCCCATTATGGGCCGTTTAGACCAAAAGGAGGTGAAAGTGTAATGAAAAAGTACGAAATCATGTACATCATTCGTCCAAACATGGAGGAAGAAGCTCAAAAAGCTTTAGTTGAGCGCTTCGCAAGCGTTTTAACTAACAATGGTGCAGAAATCATTAACACGAAAGAGTGGGGTAAGCGTCGTTTAGCTTACGAAATCAACGACTTACGTGACGGTTTCTACATGATCTTAAACGTAAATTCTAACCCAGAAGCTGTGAAAGAATTCGATCGTTTAGCTAAGATCAACGAAGATATCATTCGTCACATCGTTGTTAAAGAAGAAGAAAAATAATTAAGATATATAGGGAGAGTGGTTCGATTGATGAATCGTGTTATCCTCGTTGGTCGTCTAACTAAGGACCCTGACTTACGTTACACGCCCAATGGTGTTGCAGTAGCTACTTTCACGTTAGCGGTGAATCGTGCTTTTACAAATCAGCAAGGTGAGCGTGAAGCTGACTTTATTAACTGTGTAATATGGCGTAAACAAGCAGAAAACGTGGCAAATTATTTGAAAAAGGGTAGCTTAGCAGGCGTTGATGGTCGTCTTCAAACTCGTAATTATGAGGGACAAGATGGCAGACGTGTATATGTAACAGAAGTTCTAGCAGAGAGCGTACAATTTTTAGAGCCGCGTAATAGCGGTGGGGAGCAACGCGGTTCTTTCAATCAGCAACCATCAGGAGCTGGTTTCGGAAATCAAGGCTCTAACCCATTTGGTCAATCTGGTCAATCTGGTAATTCTGGATTTACGAAGAATGACGATCCATTTTCAAATGTAGGTCAACCGATCGATATTTCGGACGACGATTTACCATTCTAATGGTATAGATCGGTTATTTTTAACAAAGAATGGAGGGAAATAGACATGGCAGGACGCAAAGGTGGACGTGCGAAACGTCGTAAAGTGTGTTTCTTCACAGCTAACGGCATTACGCACATCGATTATAAAGACGTTGATTTATTAAAACGTTTCGTTTCTGAGCGTGGTAAAATTTTACCTCGTCGTGTAACAGGAACAAGCGCAAAATACCAACGCAAACTTACAGTTGCAATTAAACGTGCTCGTCAAATGGCACTTTTACCATATGTTGGTGAATAATAAAGTATGAAATGCACAGTAGAGTCTAACTTTACTGTGCATTTTGCTATGCTTTTCTTTTTAGAAGGAGAGGTTTATAGATGAAAGGTACAAGGATTATTACAGAGGGAGCAGCATTATTAGCGATATATGCAGTGTTACTTCTTATATCGCTATACGTTCCTATCTTAAGTCTCGTTGCAACATTTGCATTGCCGTTGCCTTTTATATTATTTATCATTCGATATTCGCTTCCGAGCGCATGCATGTTATTTGTTGTTTCTCTTTTGGTTACGCTTGTTGTTAGTTCGCCAATTAGCCTAGTAAAAACGGTTATGTGTGGCATAGTAGGGTTTACTTTAGGTTATATGTATAAAAAGAAAAGACAACCTGTAGAAATATTAATGGTCGGTACCCTTTCCTATTTAGTCTGTTTTTTATTCATTTATATTGGAAGTATCAAATTTTTACAATTAGATTTGATGAAACAAATACAAGATATGTTTACAGAAGGAATCGAGCAAAGTGAAAAAATAATCAAGGCTGCTGGCGTACCGGTTTCCCAAGAGCAAAAAGCTGAATTAGAACAACTTATGGAATTATTGAGAAACTTATTACCAAGCTTACTTGTTATGATGGCATTGATTTATTCGTGGCTAACAGTTTTGATAGCTGGAAATGTTTTAAGAAAGTTACGGTATCCAATTGTTAAATGGCCTGAATTTCGAAATATGCAATTACCAAAAAGTATTGTTTGGTATTATGTTTTGTTTATTGTGTGTTCTACTTTTATCAAGGTAGATGCGAATTCGTATTTTAATATTGCATTTTCTAACTTATATTTTATTTTTTCAACATTGCTTTTGTTTCAAGGGTTCGGGTTTATAGCTTTTTTAGCGCATATGAAAGGCTATTCAAAAGCAAGCCCAATTATTGGATTTGTCGTCTGTCTGTTTGTCCCTCTATTGTTTCCTCTTGTAACAATCTTAGGTATAATTGATTTAGGTTTTCCATTCCGTTCTAGAATGAAGTCAAAATAAATGGTAGCGAAAGAACGTTGTAGTATTTGTGGTATACTATGGGAATCTGTAATGGACGTTGCTTAGGCTGACGTTTAATTTGTTCAACTAACGTGTGATGATAATCTATGTTAGTTTTACTTTATAGGAGTTGGATTCATGCCTGAATTTTATAAAAGACAGCGGTTTTTATATCCTGTTTATGTGTTGGCTTTTTTTATGTTTGTACTTATAGCCATTCTTAGTTTCTTTCATTGGTTAATGGGAATGGTGGCTTTTTTTATTTTTTGTATTGTGCTCTTTTTTGTCATACGTTTTGAGTTAACTTTTCAAAAAAAACTTGAAAAGTATACAACTGATATGATTACGAGAGTAAAGAAAGTAAGTAATGAAGCCTTTAATCAAATGCCGATCGGTATCTTACTATACAATAAGGAGTATGGAATTGATTGGGCAAATCCTTATTTATCTTCCTGCATGGGGCAACATTCTTTGGCGGGTTGGCATCTATATGATGTATCAGAGACATTACTTCTTTTTATAAAAGGGGAAAGTTCTGATGATATTGTATCTTTAAATAATCGTAAGTTCCGTGTGTTCGTTAGAAAAGAAGAGAAATTAATTTATTTCTTTGATGTAACGGAGCAAACAGAGATTGAAAAAATGTATGAGGATCAGCGTACAGTTTTAGCGATTATTTACTTGGATAACTACGATGAAGTTACTCAAGGATTAGATGATCAATTGCGCACGAATATAACAAGCCTTGTAACATCGCGCTTAAATGAATGGGCACTTAAATATGGAGCGTATTTAAAACGAGCTTCTTCAGAGCGGTTCTTCGTTGTATTAAATGAAAGTATTTTAATGCAAATGGAGAAAGGGAAATTTGATATTTTAGATCAAGTGCGTGAAGAAACATCGAAAAGGAATATTCCGCTTACATTAAGTATTGGTGTCGGATCAGGTGACTTGTCTTTATCTGAGCTTGGAGCAATGGCACAATCTGGTTTAGACCTTGCATTGGGACGAGGAGGAGATCAAGTAGCGATTAAGCAAGCGACAGGTAAGGTGAAGTTTTACGGAGGTAAGACAAATCCTGTTGAAAAGCGGACACGTGTAAGAGCAAGAGTTATTTCTCATGCGTTAAAAGATTTGGTAATAGAAAGTAGCAACGTGATTATAATGGGGCATAGGGCACCGGATATGGATGCAATTGGTGCCGCTATTGGTATTTTGAAAGTAGCCCAATTAAACGAGCGTGAAGGGTATATCGTGTTAGATGAGAATGACTCGGATAAAGGGATAAAACGTTTAATGGATAAAGTAAAGCAAAATAAGGACCTATGGTCTCGTTTTATTACGCCTCAGCAAGCTATGGAATTTGCGACAGATGATTCATTACTCGTTGTTGTGGATACGCATAAACCTTCCATGGTGATGGAGGAAAAGCTACTATACAAAATTGAAAATGTAGTTGTAATCGACCATCATCGACGTGGTGAGGAATTTATTGAAGATCCGTTACTTGTCTATATGGAACCATATGCTTCGTCTACAGCTGAGCTCGTAACGGAATTACTTGAATACCAGCCGAAACGTTTAAAAATGACGATGCTAGAAGCGACGGCATTACTTGCGGGGATTATTGTAGATACGAAAAGTTTTACATTCCGTACAGGTGCTCGTACGTTTGATGCCGCCTCTTATTTACGGTCACATGGAGCAGATACAGTTCTTGTACAAGAATTGTTAAAAGAAGATATGCAGCAGTATTTACGAGTTGCAAAAACAATCCAAAATGCGTACATTTATAAAAATGGAATCGCGATTGCCAAGGTAGATGGTGATGAATATTGTGACCAAGTATTGATTGCGCAATCTGCTGATACATTACTTACAATGACGGGGATCATTGCATCTTTTGTTATTGCAAAACGCGGGGAAAACTTCATCGGAATTAGTGGACGTTCTTTAGGTGAAGTGAATGTCCAACTCATTATGGAAAACCTAGGTGGCGGTGGCCATTTAACAAATGCTGCTACACAGATAAAAAATACAACAATCGATGAAGCAGAAGAGAAACTTCAATTGGTTATTGAGGACTATTTAAAGGGAGGCACACAATCATGAAGGTAATTTTTCTAAAAGATGTAAAAGGTAAAGGAAAAAAAGGGGAAATCAAAAATGTACCAGATGGTTACGCGAATAACTTTTTATTAAAACAAGGATTAGCTGCTGAAGCAAACAACAGTAACATGAAAACTTTGGAAGCCCAAAAGCGTAAAGAAGAAAAAGATGCAGCAGCTGAGCTTGAGAATGCTAAAAAATTAAAAGAAACACTAGAAACATTAACTGTAGAGTTAAAGGCGAAATCTGGTGAGGGCGGTCGTTTATTCGGTTCCATCACAAGTAAACAAATTGTGGACGAACTGCAAAAAACACACAAAATTAAGCTTGATAAGCGCAAATTTGAAATGGAAGATGCAATTCGTGCATTAGGTTATACAAATGTAACTGTGAAATTGCATCCACAAGTAACAGCTACAGTAAAAGTTCATGTTAGCGAACAATAAAAATAAGTTAGGCAAGGAGGATTGCGTATGAGTGACGTACTTGCTGATCGTACCCCTCCGCATAATATAGAGGCTGAGCAGGCGGTTTTGGGGGCTATTCTTCTTGAACAAGATGCGTTAACAACAGCTTCGGAACTGCTTCTACCTGAGTCTTTTTATCGAACTGCACATCAAAAGGTTTTTGAAATTATGCTTGGGCTCTCTGATAAAGGAGAACCGGTTGATTTAGTTACTGTAACAGCTGTGCTTTCAGATCGAGGTTTATTAGAGGAAGTTGGCGGCGTTTCTTATTTAGCGGAATTAGCTGAGGCTGTTCCGACAGCAGCCAATGTGGAATATTATGCTCGTATTATTGCTGAAAAAGCACTTTTACGTCGCTTAATTCGAACTGCAACTCATATTGTATCAGATGGATATGAAAGAGAAGATGATGTAGAAGGGCTTTTAAATGAAGCTGAGAAAAAGATACTAGAGGTATCGCATCAAACAAATGCAAAAGCATTTCAAAATATTAAAGACGTTCTTGTAGAAGCTTACGATAAAATCGAACTTTTGCATAATCAAAAAGGTGAAATCACAGGTATACCAACGGGATTTACTGAATTAGATAGAATGACAGCTGGGTTTCAGCGCAACGATTTAATCATTGTAGCAGCCCGACCTTCAGTAGGGAAAACCGCTTTTTCATTAAATATTGCTCAAAACGTGGCGACAAAAACAGATGAAAATGTGGCGATTTTTAGTTTGGAGATGGGGGCCGATCAGCTCGTTATGCGTATGCTTTGTGCAGAAGGGAATATTGATGCGCAAAGACTTCGTACCGGTTCATTAACTTCAGATGATTGGGCGAAATTGACCATGGCAATGGGAAGTCTTTCTAATGCAGGGATATATATTGATGATACACCAGGGATTCGAGTCAGTGAAATTCGAGCAAAATGTCGCAGATTGAAACAAGAACAAGGCCTTGGCATGATCTTAATTGACTACTTACAGCTCATTCAAGGAAGTGGAAAACCTGGCGAGAACCGACAACAGGAGGTATCTGAGATTTCTCGTACATTAAAAGGAATTGCACGTGAACTACAAGTTCCTGTAATTGCCTTATCTCAGTTATCCCGTGGGGTTGAATCTCGTCAAGACAAACGTCCAATGATGTCTGATATTCGTGAATCAGGAAGTATTGAACAAGATGCCGATATTGTGGCCTTTTTATATCGTGATGATTACTACGATCGTGAAACCGAAAATAAAAATACAATTGAAATTATTATTGCGAAGCAACGTAACGGTCCAGTAGGTACTGTGGAGCTTGCATTCGTAAAAGAATTTAATAAATTCGTAAACTTAGAGCGTCGGTTCGATGATGGACATGCACCACCAGCTTAAGGAAAGTATAAAAAAGAAACACATTTCTTATAATAAGATGTGTTTCTTTTTTTACATAGAAAAGATAGGGCTTTCATTTTTAAAAAAACAAGTTCTTACGAACGAATATGATGAAACTTAAAAAAATGTTCGTTTTTTAATTGACTTCTCTTTTCATTTTGGTACAATTATATTGTTTGAAAAGTTCGTTTGAAAATCGCGGAGGTGCTTGAATAATGTCTTCAGTAGTAGTTGTAGGAACACAATGGGGCGATGAAGGAAAAGGTAAAATTACTGACTTTCTTTCTGAACATGCGGAAGTAGTTGCAAGATATCAAGGTGGAAATAACGCAGGACATACAATCGTTTTTAATGGTGTGAAATATAAATTACACTTAATTCCATCTGGTATTTTTTATAAAGAGAAGATTTGTGTAATTGGTAACGGTATGGTAGTAGATCCAAAAGCATTACTTGTAGAATTAAAATACTTACACGATCGCGGTGTAAGTACTGATAATTTACGCATCAGTAATCGTGCGCACGTTATCTTACCATATCATTTAAAACAAGATGAATTAGAAGAAGAGCGTAAAGGCGATAATAAAATTGGTACAACGAAAAAAGGTATCGGTCCAGCATATATGGATAAAGCAGCTCGCATAGGTATCCGTATGGCAGATCTTTTAGATCGTGAAGCTTTTAAAGAAAAACTTGAACGCAATTTAGCAGAAAAAAATCGTCTATTTGAAAAAATGTATGATGCAGAAGGCTTTAGTGTGGATGAAATCTTTGAAGAGTACTATGAGTATGGTCAACAAATTGCACAATATGTATGCGATACATCTGTTGTACTAAATGATGCGTTAGATGAAGGCCGTCGTGTGTTATTCGAAGGTGCACAAGGCGTTATGCTTGATATTGACCAAGGTACGTACCCATTCGTTACATCTTCTAACCCAGTTGCTGGTGGTGTAACAATTGGTTCTGGTGTGGGTCCTTCTAAAATTAAACGCGTTGTAGGTGTATGTAAAGCATATACAAGCCGTGTTGGTGATGGTCCATTCCCTACTGAACTTCATGACGAAATTGGTCATCAAATTCGCGAAGTTGGTCGTGAATATGGTACAACAACAGGCCGCCCACGCCGCGTCGGTTGGTTTGATAGTGTTGTTGTAAGACATGCACGCCGCGTTAGTGGTTTAACAGATCTTTCTTTAAACTCTATCGATGTATTAACAGGTATTCCAACTGTGAAAATCTGTGTTGCGTATAAATATAATGGAGAAATTCTGGATGAAGTTCCAGCTAACTTAAACATTTTAGCGAAATGTGAACCTGTATACGAAGAACTTCCAGGTTGGACAGAAGATATTACAGGGATGAAGTCATTAGAAGAACTTCCTGAAAATGCAAGACATTATGTAGAACGTGTATCTCAACTAACAGGTATTCCATTAGCTATGTTCTCTGTTGGTCCAGACCGTAGCCAAACAAATATTGTTCGTAATGTATATGGCATTTAATTATTGATTTTCCTATAAAGTTACATTATATTAGTAAAGAATCCGTGTTTACGCGGATTCTTTTAAATTTTTATAAAAAAATTTAAAAAAGTATTGTACAAATAAAAATTATTATGCTATGATAAATCTTGTCGTCACGAAAATATGACGTTGGTGAGTATGAGCCATTAGCTCAGTTGGTAGAGCATCTGACTTTTAATCAGAGGGTCGAAGGTTCGAGTCCTTCATGGCTCACCATTTTCATTTTCGTGGCCCGTTGGTCAAGTGGTTAAGACACCGCCCTTTCACGGCGGTAACACGGGTTCGAATCCCGTACGGGTCATGTTTATATTTTGGTCCCGTGGTGTAGTGGTTAACATGCCTGCCTGTCACGCAGGAGATCGCCGGTTCGACCCCGGTCGGGACCGCCACTTTTGTTTATACCACCATTAGTGGTTTTATATATATGTTTTGGCTCGGTAGCTCAGTCGGTAGAGCAGAGGACTGAAAATCCTCGTGTCGGCGGTTCGATTCCGTCCCGAGCCACTCTCAGGATATTAGGTGGGCCCACTTAATATCCTTTTTATTTTGTGCAATTTTACAAATGAGGGTAGTTATTTTAAAATAGAGTAAGGAGCCTCTAGCAGTTGAAGCTAGGGGTTTTTCTATAGATCGTATAGGATTCCGTGTAAAAGTGGATCATACATGATTCTATGAGAATAGAGGAGAAAATACTTAAATGAAGGGTGAACTTTAAATAGGAAATACCTATCTGTTTAAGGATTATTGACCATATTTTTATGAGGAGGAAATACACGATGATGGGAAAAAAAATCTTAGTAGTTGATGATGAAAAGCCAATCGCAGATATTTTGAAGTTTAATCTAGAAAAAGAGGGCTTTGAAATTGTAATGGCCCATGATGGGGATGAAGCAATCGAAAAGGCTAATGAAGAACAACCAGATATGGTTTTATTAGATATTATGTTACCAGGAAAAGATGGACTAGAGGTTTGTCGTGAAATCCGTAAAAGTTCTGAAATGCCAATTATTATGTTGACAGCAAAGGACTCTGAAATCGATAAAGTGTTAGGACTAGAACTTGGAGCAGATGATTATGTTACAAAACCATTTAGTACGAGAGAACTGCTAGCTCGTGTAAAAGCTAACTTACGCCGTCACCAACAAGGCGGGGCAGCAGAGAAAGAGGAAAATACAGAAATGGTCATTGGACCAATTGTTATTAATCCAAATGCGTATAGTGTAACGAAGCGAGAAGAGAGTATTGAACTTACGCATCGTGAATTTGAGTTACTACATTATTTAGCGAAGCATTTAGGACAAGTTATGACACGTGAGCATCTATTACAAACTGTATGGGGTTATGATTATTTTGGGGATGTACGTACAGTAGACGTAACAGTACGTCGTTTACGTGAAAAAATTGAAGATAATCCAAGTCATCCAACTCTAATTGTTACAAGACGCGGAGTAGGATATTACTTGCGTGACCCAGAGCAGGAATAAAATATGAAGAAAGTTGGTTTTTTTCAATCTATTCATTTAAAGTTTGTGCTCATCTATATGCTATTAATATTAATAGCAATGCAGGTTATTGGTCTATATTTTGTGCGTGAGCTAGAAAAGAGTCTCGTGCAAAGTTTTAAAGATTCATTAACACAACAAACGAATTTGTTGTCTTATAACTTAAAGCAAGAGTTTAATAAAGAATTTAATAAAGAACGTGATAAAAATGAAATATCTTTCCAACAAGCCGTTAATAACTCGATTGAGAAGTTTGCGAATGACCGAAAGCGTGATATTCAGGAAGTAAGTGTTTTTGATCGGAATAGGAAACTATTGGCGACTTCTGATAATTCGCCAGCTAAGAAAAGTCAGGTGAACCGAGCGTCTACAGATATAACTGTTCAACGAGTCATTGTACAAAATAAGATGGAATCAAAGATTGAGAAAGATGGAAGTACGGGACATCGTGTTCAAGTTATGGTTACCCCAATTGAAAGAAATCAAGGGGAAGGTGAAGTAGCTGGTGTTATAAAAATTGTTGCTTCTATGGAAGATGTATATAAGCAAATGAAAGACATTAACCAAATCTTTGCAACAGGGACAGTCATCGCATTATTAGTGACTGCCGCCTTAGGTATTTTATTAGCTCAAACAATCACCAGACCGATTTCAGATATGAGAAGACAGGTAATTGAAATGGCAAAAGGAAATTACTCACGCAAAGTAAAAGTTCATAGCCATGATGAAATTGGACAATTAGCATTATCTTTCAATAATCTATCGAAAAAATTACAACAAGCCCGTTCTTCAACAGAAAGCGAAAGACGCAAGCTATCATCGGTTTTATCACATATGACTGATGGTGTAATCGCTACGGATCGAAAAGGGGATATTATTTTATTAAATGACCCTGCTGAAAAAATGCTAAATGTTTCGCGTGAAACAGCATTGGATCAATCGATTTTAGAGATATTAGGGATTCGAGACGAATTTACATTAGATCATTTATATGAAGAACCGGATTCGGTTTTATTAGATTTTAGTACACGTAATGAACCGTACATTTTACGAGCTAGTTTTTCTGTTATTCAAAAAGACACTGGTAAAGCAAATGGTTTAATTGCAGTATTGTATGATGTAACGGAACAAGAGCGAATTGATCGTGAACGTCGTGAGTTTGTAGCGAATGTATCACATGAGTTGCGAACACCACTTACAACGATGCGTAGCTATCTTGAGGCACTGGGTGATGGAGCATGGAAAGATCCAAATATTGCACCGCAATTTTTAACGGTCACACAAGAAGAGACTGAAAGAATGATTCGACTTGTAACCGCATTGTTACAACTATCTAAAATGGATAGTACAGAATATCGTTTAATGAAAGAATGGGTAGATTTTACGGAGTTCTTTAATAACGTCATTGATCGATTTGAAATGTCTAAGGAGCAAAATGTAATCTTCAATCGTTCTTTTTCGAAAAAAGCAAGATTTGTTGATATGGATACAGATAAAATTACCCAAGTTTTATACAATATTATTTCAAATGCCCTAAAATATTCACCTGAAGGCGGAACGATAACATATCGTTTACGCGATCGTGGAGATATGTTAGAAATTAGCGTTAGCGACCAAGGTATGGGAATCCCGAAAGAAAATGTCGATAAAATTTTCGAACGATTTTATCGCGTAGATAAAGCGCGTTCAAGACAAATGGGCGGAACTGGTCTAGGTTTAGCAATTGCTAAAGAAATGATTATTGCACATGGTGGATCTATTTGGGCAAAAAGTGAAGAAGGAAAAGGAACGACAATTTACTTTACCCTTCCGTTGGCGAAAGAAGAAGAGGACGATTGGTAATGAATATGGAAAATTTTAAAACCATTGTGCTAATTAATTTAGTAGTTATTAGTTTGTTTCTTACTTTTAATCTATGGACATATGTACCTGATTCTCATTCAATGCAGAATACTAAGTTTGTTGAGGGTACTACAGTGCCGGAAAGTGTGGATGTTTCGCACGTCATTCTTCCCTCTTCTGTAATCGTTCATAAGGATAATAAACATCATTTTGTAAGTAAAAAACAAGAAAATATAAATATAATATATAACATCCTGAAGAATGGTGAATTACAAGATTGGGCAAATATCACAAGTACAATTCCTAAGAGTGAGTTTTTATCGTATGTACATGGGGAAGGAAAAATTGAAATTGTCTTCCCTACCACTATTCCATTTGGAGCAATAAGAAGCGTGCTGCCAATTAAAGATAAAAAGTTAGAAAAGCAAAGTTTTGATCGAATTATTATTGATCCTTCCAGAAGCCGAGATCAAAGTATTGATATAAATTTTGTTGCGTATAATAGTCGTCAAATTTACAGAATGACATTAAGAGATGTAAATGTACGAGATATTGTAAATGCAGAAAATAAATTTGTCGTATTAGCAAGACCGTATTTTGAGTATCGAATCAATGATACAAAAAGCATATTCTTACCAGATGGAGTGACAGAAAAAAGAAATTGGATGTACATTACGAGCAATATGGAAATAGAGTCGTTTAAAAATGCGCTGTTTAGTGATCCACGTTATGCAACGCTAATTTCGAATAATAATACAGATGAAACATATACGGATGGAATTCGTTCCATGCAGATTAAACAGAATGGTATTAAGCTTGAATATACAAATTCATCCGTAACTCGTGATAATAATGTAGATGATAATATTCTTGTCCAAAAAAGCTTTGAATTTTTGAGCGGGCATAATGGTATAACAGATAACTATCGTTTTGTATATGTGGACCCTAAGGGGGAAACAAAGTTCCGCTTATATGAGGAAGATTTACCTGTATTTAATGAATATGGATTAACGACATTAAAACAAATCTGGGGATCTGAGGAACTGATTAGTTATCAAAGACCGTTATTTAAATTTGCAGGAAGTAGTCAAGAAGATAAAGTTATACTTCCACCTGGTCATACCGTCATTCAGTCATTAGCCAATAATCCAGATATCGATAAGAATTTGATTCAAAATATCGGGATTGGTTATAAGTTTGTGCTAGAAAATCATCCGAATGGACCGATGAGTACTAAAACAATAACTGGTATGTTAAAACCAATTTGGTACGTGGAGTATGGGGAAGACCATATGATGTATGAGTGGAGTGAAGAGAAAGGGGGAAGTCTGATTGGACTGGAATAGGATTAAAACAATTTTTATTGTTACCTTTTTTGTTTTAGACCTCTTTCTCGTGTTTCAATTCATTCAAAAGCAAAATAATAATGAATTAGAACTTATGACGGAAACAAAAATAGATCAGCAACTAAAAGCTGATCATATTACGGTTGATGATTTACCAAACGAACCAAAGAAAGATTCATTTATTATCGCGAAAAATAAAGTTTTTAAGGAAGAAGATATTCATTCCTTAAAAAATCAAACACCTAGATTACAAGAGGATGCTAAAAAAATTGAAAGTGATCTAAAGGAGCCAATCCAAAATTCAAAAACACTTGCTAAAGATAAATATAGTGATTTTTTAAAGAATTATGTAGTAGATGGTCAAAAATATGAATTTGCAAAATCAGAGGCTTCAAAAATTTATTTCTTTCAAAAATATAAAGACAAACCTATTTTTTACAATGATCATGCGATGATTGTCGTTACTTTAAATGAAAAGGATGAAATCGTTTCATATACGCAAACCATGTTAACGGATTTGAAAGAAATGGGTGAGAATGATAAAGCGAAAGAGCAAGAGATTATTCCGGCTCAGAAAGCTTTAGAAAATTTATTTGTGAAGCAGGAATTAACTCCAAATACGCATATTAAAGAAGCGCAAATTGGTTATGCAACACTCGTTTCTTTAGCTGAATCGAATAAACAAGTATTGACTCCAACGTGGAATTTAAAGGAAAAAGGAAAAAAAGATCACTTTGTAAATGCCATTGAGGGACAAGTTATTAAGCTAGGTGAGGAAAAAGAAAAATACAATGGAGTGAATGGGAATGAGTCTGCATTTTAGTGTACTTGCGAGTGGCAGTACAGGAAATGCGCTGTATGTCGGAACTGACAAGCAAAAATTGCTTGTTGATGCAGGCTTGAGTGGTAAAGCAACAGAGGCTTTATTTAAGCAAGCTGAATTAAATATTCAAGATATATCAGGTATTCTTGTAACACATGAGCATAGTGATCATATTAAAGGACTTGGAGTGTTAGCACGCAAGTATAATTTACCCGTTTATGCAAATGAAAAGACGTGGAACGCTATGGAGCATTTAATTGGAAATATTGCAACGGATCAGAAGTTCGTTTTTTCAATTGGTGATGTAAAAACATTCGGAGATATTGAAGTTGAATCGTTTGGGGTCTCCCATGATGCGGCAGAACCGATGTTTTATGTTTTTCATCATGGTGGTAGAAAACTAGCACTTATCACAGATACAGGTTATGTAAGCGATCGTATGAAGGGTGTCATTAAAGGTGCGAATGCTTTTGTATTCGAAAGTAATCATGATGTTGAAATGCTTCGTATGGGCCGTTATCCATGGAGTATTAAAAGACGTATTTTAAGTGATGTAGGCCACGTTTCGAATGAAGATGCTGCACTTGCAATGACCGATGTTATTACAGATGAAACAAAGCATATTTATTTAGCGCATTTAAGCTTAGATAATAATATGAAAGAACTAGCGCGTATGGCTGTTTCGCAAGTACTAGAAGAAAAAGGATTTGGAGTTGGAGAAGCGTTTGAAATACATGACACAGATCCAAAGAATCCAACAAAAATTCAATACGTATAATTCTTCATTTTAGTAAACAATAAAGGTGAATATAGCTGTTTACAGGAAGATAGGTGAACAAATATGTCCTTTATTGATGAAGAAAACCGTATGAAACGTACAAGGAAAAAGAAGCACAAAGGTCTTGTTATTTCTAGCATAGCGGGGACTGTTGTAGGAGCTTCATTGTTTGCATTTGGAGCTCCTTTGTTTTCAAAGTCCGAGACTAAAACTATACAGCAAGCAGAAGCAAGTGAAGGAAACATAGTGAGTGAACCGTCACAAACGGTGCAACATTCCAGTTTTGTAGATGCTGTTGATCGCGCTTCAGAAGCGGTCGTCGGTGTAATCAATATTCAGCGTGATCATTTTTCTGAAGTAGATGCAGAAGCTGGCACAGGATCAGGTGTTATTTATAAAAAAACAAATGGTCATGCCTATATTGTCACCAATCACCATGTCATTTCTGGTGCGAATCGAATTGAAATTAGCTTAAGTGATGGAACAAAAGTTCCTGGAAAAATATTAGGAAGCGATATTGTGACAGATTTAGCTGTTATAGAAATAAATGCGAAGCCTGTCAAAAAGGTAATTGAAATTGGTGATTCGAATACAGTACGTCGCGGGGAAGCAGTTATTGCGATCGGAAACCCACTTGGATTACAGTTTTCAGGAACAGTAACACAAGGAATTATATCTGCAAACGAACGAATTGTCCCTGTAGATCTAGATCAAGATGGACATTATGACTGGCAAGTGGAAGTGTTACAGACCGATGCGGCTATTAATCCTGGAAATAGTGGCGGGGCGCTTATAAATGCAGCGGGGAAACTGATTGGAATTAACTCCATGAAAATCGCTGCAAAAGAAGTAGAAGGAATTGGTTTAGCGATTCCTGTGACAAGGGCTGTTCCTATTATGAATGAGCTTGAAAAGTATGGCACTGTAAGAAGGCCATATATAGGAATTGAACTTCGATCATTAAATGAAATTCCAAACTACTACTGGGAAGAAACATTACACTTGCCGGGTGGCGTTACAAATGGTGTGTGTATTTTAGACGTGAAAAGTCCATCACCAGGTACTGACGCAGGTCTTAGAGAGCATGACGTGATTGTCGCGGTAGATGGAAAACCAATACAAGATATCATTGCTTTTCGTACAGCTTTATATAATAAGAAAATCAATGATAAAATGACTCTTACTTTTTATCGTGGTACAAAGCGCTCCACAACAACAGTGAAATTGGCTAGTCAAAAATATTAAAAACAGGAGGACTGCCTCCTGTTTTCTATTGTAGAAAAGTGAGGTGAGAAATATGAATTTACCTTGTTGTTTAGAACATGTGGAGTTAGCATTGGATATCATTGTGGATGAATGCGAAGTCGCACCTGTTATCAACAGTGTGGATAACTCCGAAAAAGAAGAAAAAACATGTGAATTTTGTCAAAATAAGGCGACATATGTTGTATCGAACACAGATTCTCACACAATATGTGGGTAATGATTGTGGATATGTGGATAAGTTTTGTGGATAACGTGTTTGTAAGGTGGGGAATACATGTGAATATCTCAATTATTTCAATCGGGAAATTAAAAGAAAAATATTTAAAACAAGGTATTGCAGAATACTTAAAACGATTATCATCTTATGCAAAAGTGGAAGTAATTGAATTGCCAGATGAAAAAGCACCAGAAAACTTAAGCGAAGCAGAGATGTTAATTGTAAAAGAAAAAGAAGGCGCGCGTATACTAGACAAAATTTCAGATGATACGCATGTCATTGCACTAGCAATTGAAGGAAAGCAAAAATCATCAGAACAATTTGCAGAGAACTTAGACCGCCTCGCTACATATGGAAAAAGCAAAATCGCCTTTGTAATCGGTGGATCCCTTGGCTTAAGTACAGAAGTAATGAAACGCTCAAATGAATCTCTATCATTTTCTAAAATGACATTGCCGCATCAATTAATGAGACTTGTCCTTTTAGAACAAATCTATCGTGCATTTCGGATTAATCGTGGGGAACCGTATCATAAATAAATCCTTACTATCATTTTCCCTTATGAAATATAATTTCATAATTTACACTTGCCTTAAAATATAAAAGCAAAAATGTTAATTATGATACGAAAAAGAAATTATTATTTTAAGGTAATGTTTCAATAAAATATGTATGAATCCCCTTGGCATAATGAGGTCAAGGGGATTTTTATTGATAGAAAGGTTATAGAATAGGTCGTAAAGAATACATCATATAAATGAATCGTATTAAATATAATGAACCGATGCATAGTAGCTTTTTATGGATATGTAGGGGGAGAAAAGATTACTGGTAGTTATGTTCTATTGATGTGAAAGAGGGCAAATGGAAAAAGGAGACGATTTAACATGGTGACGGGAAAGAGAGGGAATGTAAAGGTTCATTTGATTGTTTTTATTATTGTTGTCTTGAGCAGTGGATGGCTTGGGGTATTGCTTGATTCTGTCCTTACAGATCAAACGGAAGGTAATTCTTTAGGTATGGGGCTTTGGTTAGTGTTACCGTTTTTAACGGCTATATTTTTTAGAATCATTCGCCGTGATTGGAAAGACATGGGGTTGAAATTAAATGTGAAAAATAATGTGAAGTGGTATGTTACGGCATTCGCTATTTATCCTTTTGTTACTCTCGTAAGTGTTGGATTTGCACTCTTTTTTGGTGCTGCGGACATATCGCATGTTGAACGATCTTCGCTTTTATCCATTATGATGATTTCTATGGCAAGTAATTTTCTTAAAAATATATTTGAAGAGTTTGCATGGCGTGGTTATTTAACGCCAAAGTTAATCGAACTAAAAATGAATGATTGGCTACTGTATCTTATTTCTGGTCTTATTTGGGCTTTATGGCATAGTGCTTATTATATCGTATTTTTACCAAATGATTATTTTGAATCCACTTCAAGGATGAGTACCCTCTTAATCGGATGTGTGCTCATGGTGTGCTGGACGGTCATGTATGTTGAAATATACAGGCTCACGAAATCCGTATGGCCATGTGTATGTATGCATGCGCTTGAGGACGCTGTTCCGACAGTTTTGGTTACAATTAGTGGTGTCATTACATTTACGGATCAAGGGGATTTTTGGTTAAATCCTGTTAGTGGAATTGTCGCAACCGGCATATTTCTTAGCGTTGGCTTGTTTTTAAGGGCGATAAGAATCAAGAGGGACAATAGGCAGTCGATTATTGTGTAAATTGGAGTATGTAGAAAAAGAAAAATGGTAATAAGTATCTCAAATCAACATGTTCCCATTTCGTAAAAAGTATGCTGTAATAGTGGGAGGACAATGGGTTGTTCTAAGTAGTCAAAGAAGTGGGGAATTGAGGTTGAAAAAGTTTAAGAAGTTTTACTTAGAGATTACGAGTGTGTGTAATCTTGCATGTAGTTTTTGTCCGCCAACAGAACGGCAGAAGCAGTTTCTGTCTGTGGAGGATTTTTCAAAGAGGTTAGACCAAATTAAGCCGCACACAGACTACATTTATTTGCATGTTAAAGGTGAGCCGTTGCTTCATCCTAAAATAGACAAATTGTTAGATTTAAGCCATGAAAAAGGGTTTAAAGTAAATATTACAACGAATGGCACTTTAATTCAAAAGAGAAAACATAAATTATTAAATAAACCAGCATTAAGACAGATTAATTTTTCGCTCCATAGTTTTGATGGACATCCTGGTTCGGAGGATAAGGAAGGGTATGTAAGGAATATACTTTCCTTTATTCGAGAAGCAACAAGTGAATCGGATTTAATTGTTTCATTAAGATTGTGGAACTTGACGCAAGATAATAAGACAAATCTTGAGAGAAAGCGAAATAGAGAACTGTTAGAGATGATTGAAAAAGAGTTTAATCTGCCATACAAAATTGAGGAGAAGATTACACCCGGAAGCGGTATAAAGCTTGCTGATCGCATCTTTATTAACCAAGATTATGAATTCCAGTGGCCAGCTCTTCATGAGGAAGAAGATGATGGAAAAGGATTTTGCTATGGTCTTCGAACGCAAGCGGGTATTTTAGCAAACGGAACAGTTATCCCTTGTTGTTTAGATGGTGAGGGAATCATTAACCTTGGGAATATTAATGATGATTCGTTCTCCAATATTATTGAAGGGGAAAGAGCAAAAAATCTTGTAGATGGCTTTTCAAGAAGAGTTGCGGTAGAAGAGTTATGTCGAAAATGCGGGTATCGTAAAAGATTTGGGAAGTAGAAAACAAGCTCCTTAAGAATAAGGGGCTTGTTTTTTATTACTCATGATACAACTGTTCTAATTCATCAATTAATGAACCTACATAAGAAACAGCCTTGCGGATTGGATCTGGTTTTGACATATCCACTCCTGCATGTTTCATTAATTCAAGCGGTTCCATCGTTCCGCCAGCGCGCAGTACTTCGAGCCAGCGATTTACTGCGGGTTGCCCTTCTTCTTGAATCAATTGAGATATAGCAGTGGAGGCAGTTAATCTGGCAGAATACGTGTATAAAAAAATGAGCAATTACGCCCGGGTAATTGCTCATCTATCGGATTGATAAGACTTAATATACTTTATCTCCATTGAAAATTGAATTTTTCACAACGACATAATCTACAGTACGAATGGATTCTAATTTTGTTCCACCAGCATACGAAATAGAAGATTGTAGATCTTGTTCCATTTCAATTAAAGTATCTTTTAAAGAACCTTTATGTTCAACAAACATTTTTTTCCCTTCAACGTTCTTTCTCTCACCTTTTTGGAATTCAGAAGCCGAACCGAAATATTCTTTATACAGTTTGCCATCTTTTTCGATTGTTTCTCCTGGAGACTCTTCATGACCAGCAAATAAGGAACCAATCATAACCATAGTTGCTCCAAATCGAATTGATTTTGCGATATCTCCGTGTGTACGAATGCCCCCATCAGCAATAACTGGCTTACTTGCAGCTTTTGCGCACCAGCGAAGTGCAGCTAACTGCCATCCGCCAGTTCCGAATCCAGTTTTAATTTTTGTAATACAAACTTTACCAGGTCCAATCCCTACTTTTGTAGCGTCAGCACCAGCATTTTCGAGTTCTCTCACTGCTTCTGGTGTTCCAACGTTTCCAGCGATAACGAAGCTTTCTGGTAAATATTTTTTAATATGTTGAATCATTTGAATAACGGCATTTGAATGACCGTGTGCAATATCGATTGTAATGTACTCAGGTGAAAGCTGTTCAGCAGCTAACTGCTCTATAAACTCATACTCTTCTTCTTTAACCCCAACGCTAATAGAAGCAATTAATCCTCGTGATTGCATATCTCTAACGAATGCCATGCGTGTTTCAGGTTGAAAACGATGCATGATATAGAAATAATTATTTTCCGCTAAGTACGTTGCGATTTTCTCATCAATAATTGTCTGCATATTTGCAGGCACGACAGGTAATTTAAATTTATGTTTTCCTAAAGTGATACTTGTGTCACATTCAGAACGGCTATTTACAATACATTTTGCAGGAATTAATTGAATATCTTCATAGTCGAATACATTTTCCATAGCTTACACCCCTAAATACGAATGTTATTATTATCATCTGTAAAAATTGTTCGCCCAATTGGTAATGTACATCATTTTATTACAGAAGTCAAAGCTTTTTAGTTTATTTCTTGGGATTTTACAGGAGGGAATCCTAAGAAAACGGTTTAATGTCGAATTAAATTATTTGTTTAATGAATAATGTTCGTATTTAATGGTGAAAGCTCCTTATTGAAAAACTTTTAATTAAAAATATTGTAAGAAACTATTTGTTACACTCGTATATATAAGTAAGGGAGGGAAAGGTATGAATGATAAGGAATTAGTGGCTGAATTGAAAAAGCAAAATATAGAAGCATTAGATCAAGTTATTCTTCAGTATAGTAGGCTTATCTATGGCGTTATAGGAAGTATATTAGGAGAAAATCAAGAAAGAGTTGAAAGTGAGGAATGTTATAACGATGTTCTTTTCATTCTTTGGTATAAAATAGATCATTTTCAAATTGAAAAGGGACAATTTAAGAATTGGATTATTTCGATTGCGAAGTTTAAGGCGCTAGATTATAAAAGAAAGTTTAAGCGAAAATTGATAGAACAAACAATGGAACGGTGCATTTTAAAAGATAAAGAAGATGTAGAACAAGTCTTGTTGAAAGAGGAAGAAAAAGAATTTATTTTAGAGGCTATTCAACGGCTCGATAAGGTGGACTATCACATTTTTTATCGAAAGTATATTGCAGATGAGAGCATAAAGCAGATTTCTGAAGAACTACATATGAGTACAAGTGCCATTTATACAAGACTGTCTAGAGGAAGGGAAAAATTAAAAAGGGGCATGGAGGGATATTATGAGGTATGAACATGGTCTAGAGAAAGTTGTTTTGGAGCAGTGGGATGAACGACAAATAGCTCATTTTGAAGAGATAGGAGAGCGTTTTATTGGGAATTTAGAAGAGAAGAAAAAAGATATTAAAAAGCAAATTGCAAAGAAAAATTTACAAGAGATAGAAAGAAAGGCACATTATGAGCTAGAGGAGGATGAATATATCGAATTACAGTTTCAAGCGAGTGCGACAGGGGGCTACTACTCAGGATCTCTTTTATGCTCTGCGGACTATTTTGTTATGCCATTGGTACTTACAGATGTAGGAAATCGATTTGTCGTTTTTGGGACAAGACATAAAGTTATGATTTACGAAGTGAAAGAAATGTATCAACTGCAAAGAGAATATATTATTGATTACAATGATATATCTAAATATTATTACAAAACAAAAAAAGACCATACGATATTATGCTTTAAGGCAAAAAAGGATAAATATAACCAACTAAGAGAGTGTTCAAATTGGCTCTTATATGGTTATCTACAAGGAAGAATTAACATGATGATAGACCGATCAGATCGAGATGTGATTGCGAATTTTTTTGATCGCTATTGTCAAATGGATGATTAGTATAGTGATAGCTTAATAAAAAAGAAGAGATTGTCTCTAAAAGCTCGTTTTTAACGACCTTTTGGGACAATCTCTTATATATGATTTATGAACAATAGGAGGAGAAAGAATAAGCATAGTAAATGTAGGAATTGTTATCACAAATATATTTAATTAAGTGAAACATCATTTCCATTTATAACTAGATTTTTAACATTTTGTTTTAGGTTTTCGTAATCATTGTTTGGATCAAATAAGTCTTTTTCAAATACAACAAATGATGCGCGTTTACCAGGTTCAATACTACCGAATATATTTTCATTTCGATTTTGTTTGGCAGCTTCAATTGTAATAGCTCGAATACCTGTAATTAAATCAATATTTTGTGGACGATCATCTTTCACTTTTGTTTCAGTATCATCTTTTCTAGTTACCGCTTTATATACTCCATAAAGTGGTCTAGTTGGCATATTACAAGCATCACTGTGAATAGATAAATCAAAATGCTCATCATCTGTTACATCTTTTAGACGTAAGAAGTTTTGAGTTAGAAAATGTTTTGGATATAATCCTGCTTTGTCCCACATGGGCCAAATATCCATATAAGCAGGAAGAGCTGAAATACTGATAGATAAGTTATTAGCTCGTACGAATTCAAAAAATTCGTCATTGGAAAAAGCAAAGTGTTGAATGGACATTTTATAATCATCTCTAGGAACTTTAGTTAATAATTCTTTTAGTTTTTTTGCTAAAGTTAGTTGTGATAAATCACCTTGGGAGTGAATATAAAAGTCATATCCATTTTTCCAGAATGGTAGAAAATCTTCGACAAATGTTTCAATATTATGACCTTTAAAGTCGTAATTCCACTTCCCAACTTCTCCATTTGTTAAAGGTTCGGATAACATGATTTGATGATCAATTACAGCACCATCGAAGAAGAATTTTAAGGCTTTCATGATTTTAAAGTTATCTGTATCGTATTTTGACATCATACTATCTATATATTCGAAAGTTTTTTGGTTATCATTATCAAATTGATTATTAACGTGTTGATAGTTTGTTAAAAAGGACATATGAATAGGATAATCTTCACTACTGAAATCTTGATAAAATTCAATTTCATTTTCTACACCTGATGTACCGCCACCCATATATTCTGCAGTAGCAATAATACCATTCACTTTTGCATTTTCTAAATATAAATTTTTCCCTTTTTCTAGATTGTCATTATTATAGAGAATTGGTGCTAAATAGCTGATATAAGGCATATAGGCTGTTTCGGTAAAGACACCATTATAATTACCCTCTTCAGTTAATCCACAACCAAATGTATCTTTAGGAATTTTGTTAAATCCGAATGTTTCCATTGCACAAGTGTTCATTACTGCACCATGCCCTGTTCCATAAAGTAATACAACAGGTTTTTGATTTTCTAATTGATCAAGCTCTTTAGCAGTGATTGTACCGTGGCGTTGCTTATTATATCCGAAGAATAAAAAGGCATCTTTTTCTTTTTTAGCAACTTCTTTTTCTAATCGATTCATCATATCTTCATGAGTGAGGCAAGCAGGCGCTACACCATATTTCCCAAAATCCCAATGTTTAAAATCAATTAAAGCACAATTTCCTAAAAAATAGGAAGTAAGCATAGGATGTGAATGAGGTTCGACAAATCCTGGATATAAATAATCATTTTCATAAGTCATTATTTTTTCAGCTTCAGGATATTTGTTAACAAGCTCTTCAAAATTACCAGTTTCAATGATTTTTCCGTTTTCTTCCACTATTCCTGTAGCAGTTGAAAAGCCATCGTCCATTAAATAAACCTTTTGTCCTTTGAAGATTTTCATTTTGTATCATCCTTTTCTGAATTATTTTTAATACCAGTAGTTCCTAATAGAAAGAGTACTGATATCAATCCCATAGTGTATAGAGCATATTTGGTAGATTGAATACGGCCCTGCGAGTTAACTTCTAATAATGTCTGTTTTTCTCGCTTAGTTAGAGGTACCTTATTAAATTGGTGAAGTAAATCAGCATCACTTTTGAAGGCGATTCCTTCATTTTGAATCTGTGATTTTACTTGTTCTGAAAGGCCAGATCCTTTTTGAATAGCAGAATCCCAACCAGCAGATAATGAAAACAACATGACCATTCCTAATATTGCCACACCGATTGCTTGACCAATATTACGTGAAGTTGTTTGAATACCACCAGATTGTTCAGCATCTCGAGTATTAATTGCTGTAGCAACAATTGTTGAGCTTTGTGAACTTATAAGTCCCATTCCAATCCCTGCTATAATTAATCCGAAATACATAAGTTTACTAACGCCATTTGGTAATAAAGAGATACTCATAGGAATAACACCTATACCAAGTAAAAGATATCCAAGGCGTAATAAATATTTAGGATGAACATGAGAGAAATATTTTGGTGTAAGTAAAGAGACTAAAAACATAGGTAATCCCATAAATCCCATAGCAAATCCTGTTTGTAAGGCATTAAAGCCGTTAACAATCTGTAGATAAGGATTGACTATCATAATCAGTCCACCTAGATAAAAGAAAACAATCGCAGAAGCGTATAAGCCCTCTCGTACTTGCGCATTTGAAGTAAAGGAAGATGGAATTAATGCGCAACCGTGTTTTTTCTCAACATATTTTTCTACTTTTAATAAGAAGCTCAATATAATAAGTCCTAGTATAGCTAGTGGTAATGAAGGTGAGTATCCAAACACTGTGAATGGAGCGTTAATTGGTTGAACTAATCCCCAAACATTTATTTTTGAAATCCCAATTAAGAATAAAAAGAGACCACAAGCGGCAATAATGATACCTAGATAATCTAACCGTAATTTTGATGATGATTTTGGGATTTTCGGAATGATACTAGAAGCAATTAAAACTAAAGCGAAATAAGTTGCTAAAAAGCCAAATGCTACTCGAAATCCAAAATTGTCAATTAAGATACCTGCTATAATTGGTCCTGCTGCTGAAGCAATCCCTGTTGCTGCACCGATTGCCCCAAAAGCAAATGCGCGTTCTTTCCCAGTTTTATATATTCCTGGAATCATTCCTAATACAGAGGGGATCATCAAACTCGCACCTAACCCAACAATAAGTCTTCCTCCCCATGTGAATAACATTATATTTTGTGAAATTGCCAATATCACTTCTCCAATAAATATAAGGGCTGCTCCAATTCGAAAGTTTTTATTCCAACCGATGATAATTCCTAACATACCGCCAACAACCATAAATGCTCCCGCACAAAGCGAGTAAACCATATTGGCTAGTTGAATATCATTCATCGAAGCATTCAATGTTGAAATTAACGAATTTGTTGCAACACTTAGGACAGAGTTATCGGCAGATGTTCCAATTTGTGCACACATTAGAACTAATAGTGGTGCCATTAAAAATGTTTCTTGTTTTTCTTGAGCCAGTTTCATAAACCTAACGTCCCTTCCATGCTAATTACCTTGATTTTGTTTGCAAACAAATCGGCTATATTCTTTATTACTAATATGGCTTTATTTTAGGATATAATTATCATATGAGAAATAATTCGTTTTACCGTAGCTCCGGTAAAATAAGGAGAAGACTGTATGAATACTAGGCAAAAAAAACTAGCAGAAATGTTATTGGATCATAAAGGGGATTATCAGGTTATTGATTACTACAAACAAAAATTAGCCTGTTCAGAGAAAACAATCCGGAATGATTTAAAAGTGATTCAAGAATTTATTTCGAATCATCATATCAAGGCATCTCTTAGTAAGATACCCGGCAGAGGAGTTTGTTTATCTTTAATGGATGAAGAAGTAGAACATCTGGCATACTTATTGGATATTTATCGACTTCAAATTGACTCACGTTATGCTTTATTTCACGACACTTTTCATAAATTGTTATTTAGTTCTACTGCGATTTCTATTCCTGAGTTGGCAGAAATGGTGTTCTCAAATCCAAATACGATTAAGTATGAAATTAAGCATTGGGAAACCTTATTGGACAACTTTTCATTAAGTTTAAATAAAGGAAAGGGTTTAAGAATTACCGGTGATGAAAAAAATATTCGCTTGTTCGCACTGTACTATTTTTTTGGTTTTTCCAATAATGCCTTTTCTTATGAATTTATGAGGGCTCCAAAAGAGCAAATAGATTATGCCCATCAGCATTTTATTTCTCAACTTTCAAATGAAATGAAGGTTACCTTCACTTCAAATGCTTTTTTGCATCTTGCTATGTATTTAAAGATAATGATTGGACGTTTGGAAATTCAATGTCCTATTACAACCCATTGTCAAACAAAAGCTCATGAAATGGAGTTTATTCATTTGGTTCAAAAGTTATTCTTGCAACATTACGAGATGACTTTACCGAAAGAGGAATGCATGTTTCTTTTAGAACTCATGCAGATTGGTACGAAGCAACTTACAATGGAACAAATTCAGAATTTCCAGCCTTCTGCTATTGTGAAAAACGCTATTGAGTCTTTTATTAAGGAGCTAAAAAAGATAATCGCTTGTTCTCTTGATTCGTTAACGATTAAAGCACTCCAAGTAGAATTTGATCGCGCTATCACTCGATCGACGAATGGAATTCGCGTAATAAATACACTTTATAATGAAATCATACAAAAAGATCCCTTTTTATTTGGGATTGTCAGTTTTCTATTTAGATCAACGCCAACTTTAAAAGCACTGAATTTTAATCGAATGGATATAAGCCGTTTTGTCATGATCATCAAAAATAATATTGATCAATTTTTCCTTGAATATCCAAAATTGAATGCTGCGCTTATATCTAATACGGGACTTGATCAGTTGTTTTATGCAAAACAAACAATTGAAAAGTATCTTCCATTTGTAAAAATCAATCATTTTCTGTCTCCAAAACAGTTAGAAACGTTTGCAATACCAATTGATTTTGTCATCTCTTTTGAATATTTAAGTCACTCCATTTATCCAACTGTTTATACGGATTATTTGCTTACCTATGAGAAATTGATGATTTTAAAACGAAAAATAAAAGATATTACTTCCAATGACAATGATTTAAAAGAAATCGTTTATCCATCGGTATTATTATCGAAAAATACTACTTATTATTTAGCAGATTTAAAAGTTTTTCTAACAAAATTTTTTAATGAACGGAATTATAAAATCGATGCATTGCTTGTTCAAGATATGATTGATCAAGCTGCTTTTACAATTGAAGATACACTGTATGTTATTTTACTTTCACCAGATATTAGAAAGAGAGAAAAAATCATCTTCCAGTTAAGAAGACAATTAATTGTTGGAATGAATCAAGTCGTAAATGTTATTGTTTTCGTTGCGGACTTAAATGAAGTGTATAAATTTTATGGTAGACCTGATATTCTTTTCACGAGGATTAATCAATTTTAACGGTTTATCATAATTAAGACTTCCCCTTAAGTGAATGTAGAATATAAAAGAGTATTCACCTTTTTAAGAAGGACATGTAAATTGAAATCATTTTACTCCATTTGATTATTTCTCAATGCAAGCACTAAAAATAATACAAAACTATTCTATGAAATAGTCATGATACAATAGGGATATGGTATAAAATGTAAGATGGTGACTTGGGGGAATAAACATTTGGTAGGAGATATGTGGTATAATTTTAAAAGTTTATAATGAATGAAATATGGAGGACTATACTTATGGCAATACTTGTAACGGGTGGAGCAGGATATATTGGTAGTCACACATGTGTAGAGTTGTTAAATAGTGGATATGAAATTATCGTAGTAGATAATCTTTCGAATAGCTCAGAAGAAGCAATTAATCGAGTGAAAGAGATAACAGGTAAGTCGTTTCCATTTTATAAAGAAGACGTTTTAAATCGTGAAGCACTTGATATGATTTTTGAGGAAAATACGATTGAAGCAGTCATCCATTTTGCTGGTTTAAAAGCAGTGGGGGAATCGGTTGAAATTCCACTTACGTATTATCATAACAATATTACAAGCACATTAGTGTTATGTGACGTGATGCAGAAGCATAATGTGAAAAAGATGATTTTTAGCTCATCTGCAACAGTATACGGTATTCCAGAGACATCACCAATTACAGAAGACTTCCCGTTAAGTGCAACAAACCCATACGGTCAAACAAAATTAATGATTGAACAAATTTTACGTGATGTCGTTGTGGCAGATCCAGAATGGAGTGTAGTATTACTTCGATACTTCAATCCGTTTGGTGCTCATGAAAGCGGGCGCATTGGAGAAGATCCAAATGGTATTCCGAACAACTTAATGCCGTATGTAACACAAGTAGCAGTTGGGAAATTAAAAGAATTAAATGTATTTGGAAATGATTATCCAACAAAAGATGGCACAGGTGTACGTGATTACATTCATGTTGTGGACCTAGCAAATGGCCATGTGAAAGCTGTTGAAAAGGTACTCCATACAAAAGGGATTGATGTTTATAACCTTGGAACAGGAACGGGTTATAGTGTATTAGAAATGGTGAAAGCTTTTGAGAAAGTCTCAGGAAGAGCAGTGCCTTATAAAATTACAGAGCGTCGTCCTGGAGATGTGGCAATATGCTATGCAGATGCATCGAAAGCAAAAAGAGAACTAGGCTGGGAAGCAAAACGTGGACTCGAAGAAATGTGTGCAGATTCTTGGAGATGGCAAGTGAATAATAAAAATGGATATGAGAAAGCATAATAAAAAATGACTTGACTAATCGTAAGAAGAGGCTGTCCAAAGTAGCTGAATAACTACTTTGGACAGCCTCTTTCGTTACATAAAATAATACTTCTATTTCTTTAGTAGATGAAAACATAAGAGAATCTCACAGGAGACTCTTATGTTTTTTGCGAGGAAATTTAGTAACATAAAAGAGATTATGTATTTCGTTATTTTAAAAAGGGAATGGGAAGGAATGACGGATATGGTAAAGGTATTAGTTTTAGGGGGAACACGTTTTTTTGGCAAACGGTTAGTTGAGAAATTGTTACAAGAGAAACATGAGGTGACAATTGCGACAAGAGGGGTAACAGCAGATGAGTTTGGTAATCGTATAAAGAGGCTTATTGTAGATCGTGAAGATGAGGGAATGCTGCAAGAATTATTAGATGGAGGGTTTTATGATGTTGTGTACGATAATTTATGTTATAGCCCTAATGCAGCAAAAATAATATGCAATGCCCTCCAGAATAAAGTAGGAAAATATATTATGACGTCTTCAATGGCTGTTTATGAACCTGCATTATCTCTGAAGGAGGATGATTTTAATCCGTATCAATATCCAATTGTTTATGGAGATAGAACGGATTTCTCTTATGAAGAAGGGAAGCGATTAGCAGAAGCTGTTTTATTTACATATGCAACATTTCCCGTTATAGCGGTTCGATTTCCTGTTGTAATCGGAGAAAATGATTATACAAAGAGGTTGCAGTTTTATGTAGATCATATTGTAAAACAAGCCCCTTTTAGAGTGGAGGATATAGAAGGGAAAATGTCCTTTATACATGAGAAAGAGGCAGGCAATTTCCTCGCGTGGATTCATACAATACAGATGGAAGGTGCGATTAATGCATGTAGTAATGGCACGATTTCTATGCGTGAAGTGATTGAATGTATTGAGGAACATACAGGTATAAGAGCCTATATTGAAACAAAGAGCAATCATATAGCCCCATATAACGAAATACTAAATTGCACGCTTGATAATACGAAGGCAAAAGAGTTAGGATTTCAATTTAATAGAGTAAAAATGAATATAAATGATGTATTGAAATACTATATTGAAAAGTTAAGGTAATTTATACATAAATCCCCCGGTGGCAATCCGGGGGATTTTGGAGGATTTCGATGATACTAGTTTACATTACCAAATTTACCTTATACGCATGACTAATGTTTCTGTGATTTAATTGCTTGTAAATACTTTTCATTCACACGATCCCAATTGACCGTATTCCACCAATTCGTAACGAATTCTGGACGTCGATTTTGATACTTCAAATAATAAGCGTGCTCCCATACATCGATTACAAGTAACGGAACTTTTCCTTCTTGTAGTGGTGTATCTTGATTTGGTGTACTCATAACGGAGAGTTGTTCCCCATCAAGTACGAGCCATCCATATCCACTTCCGAATCGACTAATAGCCGCTTTGGAAAGCTGATCTTTAAAGTTGTCAAAGGTATTAAAGTAATAATCAATGACTTTTGCAACGTCTCCATTAGGTTCGCCTCCGCCTTTCGGACTCATGACCTCCCAAAAAAGGCTGTGGCAGTAATGCCCACCACCATTATTTCTAACTGCTGTCATAATATCAGGCGGTAGTTCATTTAAATTGCTCAGTAATTCTTCTAAAGGCTTGTTCTGCAATTCTTTATAATTTTCTAAAGCAGCATTTAAATTTTTAACATATGTTGCGTGATGCTTTCCATGATGAAGCGCCAAAGTGTCACCATCAATGTAGGGCTCTAATTCATCATAGTCATATGAAAGCTTAGGCAAATGAAATGAAGACATAAACTTCCCCCCTTTTTCTCCAAAAGTTGCACATGGTAAAAATAATTTACCTAACTCAAAAATACACTTGTTTTTTTAATAAGTCAACAATAAAACAAACAATTCTATTTATTTTCTGAAAAGGATTGTTTTTTGGTTAATAATGTAAAATGATTTGGTTTGTTCCTACGTTTCTTTTTGCTTATACTGTAAAATAGTAGCGTCTTGTTGAAACAGAAGGAGATTATTTATGAATAAAATGAGGGTATTAATAGATGAGGCAAGAAAATTTATTACAACTTGCTATCAAGAACTCGGTAAAGAAAAACAAATAGAAGAACGTATGAACCAAATCGTATTGGAAATAGAGCGGACGGGTACATATGAACATACTTTTGAGGAGCTGGTTCATGGGGCACGGATGGCCTGGCGAAATAGTAACCGATGTATTGGAAGACTGTTCTGGAATAAAATGCATATATTGGATGCTAGGGAGATCAATGATGAGGAAGGGGTATATCGCGCGCTAATTCATCATATTCAATATGCGACAAATGGTGGGAAAATTAGGCCAACCATTACGATTTTTAAGCAGTATAGAGATGAACAAAGTCATATTCGTATCTATAATCATCAATTAATTCGTTATGCAGGATATAAAACGGACACAGGTGTGATTGGGGATCCGCATTCCTCTTCTTTTACATCTTTTTGCCAGAAGCTTGGCTGGAATGGGGAAGGAACGAATTTTGATGTGTTACCACTCGTATTCTCAATTGATGGGCAAGAACCTGTATATAAGGAAATTCCGAAAGAGGAAGTAAAAGAAGTGGATATTGAACATCCAGAATACCCATTTTCCTCTCTTAGAGTGAAATGGTATGGTGTACCGATGATTTCAGATATGCGTTTAGAAATTGGCGGGATTTCTTATACGGCAGCTCCTTTTAATGGTTGGTATATGGGGACTGAAATTGGTGCCCGTAATTTAGCTGATGTGGATCGCTATCATTTACTGCCTGCCATTGCAGAAATAATGAATTTAGATACAACTAGAAATAGTACATTATGGAAAGATAAGGCGTTGGTTGAGTTAAATGTAGCTGTCTTACATTCATTTAAAAAACAAGGAGTAAGTATCGTTGATCACCATACAGCAGCGCAGCAATTTGCTCAATTTGAAAAACAAGAGGCGGCATGTGGTCGCGTTGTGACTGGAAATTGGGTATGGCTAATTCCGCCGTTATCGCCAGCTACCACTCATATATATCATAAACCTTATCCAAACGACATTTTGACCCCTAATTTTTTTCATAATGGTAAGAAGTAAAAACGAATCATAGATATCATTTTATCCAAAATGTAAAGAGCTCGTCCAAAAGTTATATTTTTGAACGAGCTCTTTTTGCATTTTTAGTAGAAGCGAAATCTCGTGACGAATCGCCGATATAGGATGGTCTGTTGGCACAAACCTGTTTCGTACCATTAATCCAATACTTTTCCTTTCGTTTCGGGAACGCATATAAGCATGGTTAGAAGGCCTAGTGGATAAATGATAAAGATAAGGGATAGAGCACCAAATAAATTGCCGCCTGTCGCCAGTAATCCAATAATAACTGGTCCGAATCCAGCTAAGCCGCGTCCTGTGCCGAAAATAAAGTTTTCAGCTGTGGAACGTGCTTCCGATGGATAGTTTTCAGCTAATATTGCTCCGAATCCTCCCATCATTCCGTTTGCAAAGAAACCAAGTAAGGCGCTTCCCCACAGTAATAACGTTGCGTCTGTAAAGAGGAAGAAGTAAATCAAACAATATATAGTACCACCTATATAATAAAGTGAAAATGTTTTACGGCGTCCAATTTTATCGGCCAAAATGCCAAATGTTGCGATTCCAATTAACATTCCAATTGTAGAAATGAACATCCAGCCGCTTGCTTTTGCCAATGTGTAGTTATATTTATTTGCTAAAATTGTAGGCATCCATGTAAAAATACCATAGTATCCAAAGTTTTGGATGAAAGACATAATAATAAGTCCAATTGTTGTCATCGTTACTTTTTTATTAGAAAATAACTTGTGTAAAGGAAACTTTTTCATATGTTGGAGTTCTTCTGCTTCCATAGCTGTTAAAGTTCCTTGGCACTCTTTTTGTAACAATTCTTTTTTATATCGTTGTTTTTGTTCCCAAATTTTCGGTTCACTTAAGCTTTTACGAACATATACGGCAAGTAAAGCTGGGATGAGACCAAATAAGAAAACAGCTCTCCAGCCGAAGTGTGGAACGATAAAGGCTGGTAGGAGTGAAGCAACGAGTACTCCAAATTGCCATCCAAGTGCAACAACGGAAGTTGCTTTTGCCCGCATTTCTTTAGACCATGTTTCCGTTACAATCGCCATTCCGATACCAAATTCTCCACCAACACCCATTCCTACTAGAAAACGAAGTGTTAATAATTGCCAATATTCTGTTGTGAAATAAATGAGTGCAGTTGCAAGTGAAAATAATAAAATAGTAAAAGCCATTGTTCGAATGCGACCCAATAAGTCAGCGATAAATCCAAATAAGTAGGAACCAATTAACATCCCAATCGTTGTTGCTAATGTAAGGTTTCCGCCCTCTACAGGTGTTAAGTGAAATTCTTTCAAAATGTAAACGAGTACGAAGGATAGAAGTAACATATCTAATCCCTCTGCTGCATACCCTAATGCAGAACCAAGCAATGTTTTATAACGTTTTGCTTTTGATTCATTTGTTATGTCCATTATTACTCCTCCTTATTTTTATACAGTCACTATGGAAGAATAATAAAAGGCCTTCTCACGTCAGTTGTGTGAGAAGGCCTAAAGAGCATGCGTATCCCTTGGAAAGAATGCGCATACTTTTTTTATATTCCGACTTCCTTCTCAACCTCACGGGGTTGTGTTAAAGGACTGTAATGAAATTACTTTATTATTAGCACTCTTCGATTCTATTGTCAAATATGAAAGATAGTTTTTAAGGATATTATTGTAAAAGATTATAAATGATAGATGATTCTTCTTGACGTTCGCTTCATTATTTTTCGATAATAAAATGAACAAAATAAATAAAGGAGGACTAAAGATGTTAGATTTAGTACTCATGATGATTGAGCGCGTTGGATTAATTGTTATATTAGGTTTTCTACTTTCGCATATTCGAATTTTTCGACGTCTTCTTCATAAACAAGATGGATATAAAGATAAGCTTATGCTCATTTGTATTTTTTCGTTATTTACAATTGTAAGCAATTACACAGGAATTGAAATTGCAGGAAATACAATTATGAATGAAAATTGGTTACAAGGCGTTTCCTCATCAAGTACGATTGCAAATACGCGTATTATGGGTGTCGGAATTAGCGGTTTACTAGGAGGACCGATTGTCGGAATTGGTGTTGGGTTTATTTCTGGTATTCATCGCTACATGCTAGGAGGGACGACAGCTTTTAGCTGTGCCATTTCATCTATTTTGGCAGGGATTATTACAGGATATATTGGCCGGATTTTTCAAAAGCATAATCGTACAGTTACACCTAAGTATTCAGCGTTTTTAAGCGTGGTTATTGTTTCGTTGGAAATGGTTATGATTTTATTCATCGTAAAAGATGGATGGAATATAGTAAAAACGATTGCAATGCCGATGATTTTTGTAAATGGTTTTGGTAGTTTTATTTTACTTTCCATGGTGCAAGCGATTTTGCGACAAGAAGAGAATGCAAAGGCACTACAAACGCATAAAGTGCTTCGAATTGCCGATAAAACATTACCTTATTTTCGCCAAGGATTAACAGAAGAATCATGTAAACATGTGGCACAAATTATCCATCGTTTTACGGGAACGGATGCGGTATCCTTAACAGATACAGAAAAAATATTAGCACATGTGGGATTAGCAGCTGATCATCATATCCCGTCGCATAGTTTAATTACAGGATTATCAAAAGAAGTATTACATACAGGAAAAATAATGAAAGCGAAATCAAGAGAAGTCATTAACTGTCAGCATGAAGACTGTCCATTACAAGCAGCAATTGTTATTCCTTTAACATCGCATGGCAATACAATTGGAACATTAAAGTTATATTTTAAAAATCCAAATCAGTTAAGTCGTGTGGAAGAGGAGCTAGCAGAAGGGTTAGCAAAAATTTTCTCGACCCAGCTTGAATTAGGGGAAGCAGAGCTGCAAAGTAAATTGCTTCAAGATGCTGAAATCAAAGCATTACAAGCACAAATTAACCCACATTTCTTATTTAATGCGATTAATACAGTTTCAGCACTTTGTCGTACAGATGTGGAAAAAGCAAGAAAGCTCTTACTACAGCTTAGCGTCTATTTTCGTTGTAACTTACAAGGAGCGCGGCAACTGTTGATTCCGCTAGAGCAAGAGCTGAATCACGTGAATGCGTATTTATCGTTAGAACAAGCGAGATTTCCTAATAAATATGAGGTGAAAACCTATATAGACGAAGGATTAAAGACTATGTTAATTCCACCATTTGTGCTTCAATTGTTAGTGGAAAATGCCCTTAGACATGCATTTCCGAAGAAGCAACCGATTTGCCAAGTAGAAGTGTATGCGCACGTTGAAGGTGATTTGATTCATTTTAAGGTGAAAGATAACGGTCAGGGGATTGAACAGGAGCGTTTAGAACAATTAGGAAAAGCGGTTGTAACATCCAAAAAAGGAACAGGTACAGCTTTATATAACATTAATGAACGGTTAATGGGGTTATTTGGGAAAGAAACGACACTTCATATTAAAAGTGAATTACAGAAAGGAACCGAAATTTTCTTTGCAATTCCGATTCAATATGTAGAGGGGGAAGGAAGTAGTGGTAAAGGTATTAGTAGTAGATGATGAAATGTTAGCAAGAGATGAGCTGAAATATTTATTACAACGAACGAAAGAAGTGGATGAAATTGAAGAGGCAGATTGTATAGAAGATGCATTAGAAATATTGATGGATGATAAACCAGATATTGTTTTTTTAGATATTCAGCTTTCAGATGATAATGGTTTTGAAATTGCAAACATATTAAAAAAGATGAAAAATCCGCCAGCTATTGTATTTGCGACAGCATATGATCAATATGCATTACAAGCATTTGAAGTCGATGCATTAGATTATATTTTAAAGCCATTTGATGAAGAACGTATCGCACAAACATTAAAAAAATATAAAAAGAGAAAGCAAAGTGAAATAGAAAAGAAGGCAGATGTGAAAGTACCGGATGTAACTGCTGAGATGCATAAACTTGCACTTCCAATCGAAGAATCAATCGTTCTTGTAAGTACGGAAGATATTGTCTATGTAGGACTTGTAGATGGGAAAGTAACTGTAAAGACAATTCGAGAAACATATGTAACTCATGATACGCTTGTTATTTTGGAGAAAAAACTACCACAAACAACGTTCATGAGAGTGCATCGTAGTTTTATTGCAAATGTAAATCATATTTCAGAAGTTCAACCTTGGTTTAATTCTACTTATAATTTAATTATGAAAGATGGATCGAAAGTACCAGTAAGTCGTACATATGCAAAGGAATTAAAAAAACTGCTTCGTATTTAAGAAGCAGTTTTTGTATTTCATCCTGTAATTTTTGTAACTGATTCTCTATATTCGACGTTCTGTTTTGTAAACGCTTACTTAAGAGTTTACATCGTATACAATAAAGGTACCAAATCGAAAGAGGTGGCTAAAATGAGTACAAAAAAAGTATATAGTTTTTTATCACAAGCATTTATTTTCTCAGCAATTATGTTAGTTTCTCATATGATCGCATCACATTTACCAATTCCAATGCCTTCTTCAGTAATTGGATTAGTCATTTTATTTAGCTTATTATGCTTAAAGGTTATTAAATTGGAACAGGTTGAGTCACTTGGAACGGCATTAACAGGTATTATCGGCTTCTTATTCGTTCCATCTGGAATTTCCGTTATTAATTCTCTTGGGGTAATGGGACAATATTTTGTACAAATCATTACTGTAATTGTTGTTGCAACAGTTATTTTATTAGCAGTAACAGGTTTATTTGCTCAATTTATTCTAGGAAAAGATGGAAAAGAACCGGTAGATACAAAACAATTAGACACTTTAGGTAAAGGACATAAACACGGAAAAGTTGCGTAATAGATTGGATACGTGATGAGGAGGGAATGGATATGGCAAGCACAATGACTCCATATTTCGGAATTGTTGTTTCATTAATCGCATACGGAATCGGAACATTCTTATTTAAACATTCAAAACAATTTTTCTTATTTACACCGCTATTTGTAGCAATGGTATTAGGGATTGTCTTTTTAAAGGTTGGAAATTTCACATTTGAAGAATACAATACTGGTGGTAAAATCATTAGCTTCTTTCTAGAGCCAGCTACAATTGCTTTTGCAATTCCATTATATAAACAAGCTGATAAATTGAAAAAATATTGGTGGCAAATCTTATCTGCTATCATTGTCGGATCTGTTTGTTCAGTAGTGGTTGTGTTCATTGTTGCGAAAGCCATTCATTTAGATGCAGCTGTTATGAATTCTATGTTGCCACAAGCAGCAACAACAGCAATTGCATTGCCTTTATCAGAAAGTATCGGTGGTATTCCAGCTATTACATCTTTTGCTGTTATCTTTAACGCGGTAATTGTATATGCACTTGGGGCATTATTCTTAAAAACATTTAGAGTCAAAAATCCAATTGCGAAAGGATTAGCATTAGGAACAGCAGGACACGCACTTGGCGTTGCAGTCGGAATTGAAATGGGTGAAGTAGAAGCAGCGATGGCAAGTATTGCAGTAACAGTAGTTGGGGTTGTAACAGTTGTTGTTATTCCAATGTTTATGCCATTGATTGCGTAATCAGATATCAATTTAAACCTGATAAAAGCAAGCTATTTGTAGAACAGATTTCTACTGATAGCTTGCTTTTTATGTTACAGTAGTGGTATGACCTATTTTATTTTTCCTTAAATCTTTATTAATACTTTATATAATGCGTTCTGAAAAGGACTATTATATTGTAAAATAGAAAGGAAAGGTAATGTTATGGATCCAAATCTTAATCTAGCAGAAAGAAGATAAGAAGAGGATTTTAATCAACATAAAAAATTTTTGGGGAAGAGAAAGAGACCCCCTTATGATAAGTCTTACTTTATAGGACAGGAGAGATCACTCGTCGATTATGCAAATGAAAAACCTGTTTCAAAGCAAAGGATTTCAAAGGTTACTGATACTTTTATTATTAGCTCTTATATTATATGGGCTAAAAAGCATGTTTAATTTAATTTTAATTACGTTTATCCTGACATATTTAATGGATCGCTTCCAGAAATTTATTTCTAGAAAGCTCGATCATTTTATGCCGATTAACCGAAAAATTATTATAGCGTTTTTGTATGTCATGTTTGTTGGTGGAATTACAGTTACATTATTTAAATATCTACCGGTGTTAACAGTACAAATTTCACAATTAATTTATCAATTTAATGTATTCCTTAAAAATCCACCGGATAATGACATGATAAAGGCCTCGATTAATGCGATTAATCATATGGAGCTTTCGAAGTATGTAGGGCAAGGCGTAGATATTATTTATAAGTCCATTGCAAATGTTGGGAAATTCGGTTTGCAATTTTTACTTTCTTTAATTTTAAGCTTATTCTTCTTGTTGGAAAAAGCACGTATTGTTGCATTTACGGCAAAGTTTAAAGAGAGCAAACTTGCTATTTTCTATAATGAAATTGAATACTTTGGGAAGAAATTTGCGCGCTCTTTTGGGAAAGTAATTGAAGCACAATTTTTAATTGCTATTGTGAATTGTGTGCTATCCGTGATTGCACTATGGATTTTAGGATTTCCACAGTTACTTGGTCTAGCATTAATGATCTTTCTATTAGGTTTAATTCCAGTGGCGGGTGTAATTATCTCATTATTTCCACTTTGCATGATCGCATATAATATTGGTAGTATTACTTATGTTATCTATATATTAATTATTGTGGTTGTTATTCATGCGCTTGAAAGTTACGTATTAAATCCAAAGTTTATGTCACAAAAGACGAACTTACCCATTTTTTATACATTTATGGTATTGATTTTTTCTGAGCATTTTCTAGGTGTTTGGGGGCTAATTATCGGTATCCCAGTCTTTATGTTCCTATTGGATGTTTTAGATGTAACGAGCGATGAAATAGAAAAAGGGGCTACTGAAAAAATAGAGTCTTAAAAAGCATCAGGTGATGATGCTTTTTCTTTTATCCTGCTATTGTGCAGTAAGGCTCCCATCTGAGCCTTACTGCACGATTGGTGAGGATTCATAATCAGTGGGGATGAAAAAACTACTAATTAAAGTTTCACTTTATAACTTAATTCCATATATGCCATACTGTAAGAAGAATACAAATAATTGGGGTGAAGGAAATGTCTATCAATGAAAAGGTAGAGCTTGCGACGTTTGCGGGAGGTTGCTTTTGGTGTATGGTTTCACCATTTGAAGAAATGGAAGGGGTTATAAGAATCGTTTCTGGTTATACAGGGGGACATAAAGAAAATCCAACTTATAAAGAAGTTTGTTCTGAAACGACAGGACATTATGAAGCAGTTCAAATTACATTTGACCCAGATAAAATGCCGTACGAAAAATTATTAAATATGTATTGGAGACAAATTGACCCAACAGATGTGGGTGGACAATTTCATGATCGTGGACAATCATATGAAACAGCTATCTTTTATCATAATGAAGAGCAGCGGAAACTAGCTGAAGCATCGAAAAAGGAACTTGCTGAGAGCGGGCATTTTTCTAAACCAATTGTTACGAAAATTATTCCAGCATCTACATTCTATCTGGCTGAGGAGTATCATCAGGATTATCATAAGAAAAATGCATTCCGCTATGCATTATATCGCCAAGGATCAGGGCGTGATGCGTTTATTAAAAAGCATTGGCCAAAAGATAATGCACATTTAAAAGAACGATTAACGGAGAGGCAATTTTATGTAACGCAGGAAAATGGGACAGAACCTCCGTTTCAAAATGAGTATTGGGATCATAAAGAAGAAGGGCTATATGTAGACATCGTGTCTGGTGAACCGCTATTTACTTCTTTAGATAAATTTGATAGTGGCTGTGGTTGGCCGAGCTTTACAAAGCCTGTTATGTCAGCCAGTGTAAAAGAAAAAATTGATCTTAGTCATAACATGACGCGTACAGAAGTGAGAAGCAGGGAAGGCGATTCACATCTTGGTCATGTTTTTCCAGATGGACCAGGCCCAAACGGCCTTCGCTATTGCATTAATTCAGCAGCACTTCGATTTATTCCAAAGGAAGACTTAGAAAAAGAAGGATATGGAGATTTTCTAATCTTGTTTCATCAAAAAAAATAACCTCGCGATTGCGAGGTTATTTTTTACAGGCTGTGGAGAAAGCTTTCTCCACAGTCCACTTTGTATCTTCTTCTCTATTGATTTGTCAATACTGATAAAAAAGAGGAGAAGAAGTTTCTTATGATAGGGATATATTCATTTCTTAGAGAGAATACCGATTTAATAAGAAAGAAATTACTCCTTTAGAGTTTCTTCAATCACTGAAAATAAATTAACAGTACAAAGCTGATTGGTCCTTAGTATACAAAATTTGCAATATAACTATAAAAAAATGCAGTGAAAATCAGCATATATTATCTTACTTTATGAATCAGTTTTTTATTATTAATATTCACGAAAATATAATTTTTGACTTGCTTTTTTGGAAAAAAAAGTAATCTTATTAATGTATAATTCTAATATTTAATTAGAAATAAGGGGGGATATGAATGGGAGATATTAAGGTAACTCCAGAGGAATTAAGAAATAGAGCGAAATCTTTTAAATATGCTAGCGCTGAGGCAGCGGATCGTAATAACAGTATTCTTTCTGAATTGTTTAATCTTCAAATAAGATGGATCGGAGCTGCTAGTTTATCTTTTTATAATGAATTGCCTCGATTAAATAAAGCTTATGATACTTATATTAAAGGTTTAAATACTATCGAAAGTGAATTAGAACGTATAGCGGATAAATTTGAAAGGACAGATAATCATTATATATTTAAAGAGTCAGGTGCAATGATTGGCGATATAGATGGATATGATAAGATAGGTGGAGAGGCTAAAGGTTCAGTTATTGATGCAGGATTTAAAGTTGGAGATTTTACTATACATGAACAACTTCTTAGAGGTGAGGCTAAGGCACAATTTGGTGGAGGAATAGGCGGAGAAGCTAAGGTTGGGGTGACTTTTAATGATTTTGGTATAGATCACGACGATGGAAAAGTCCATGTGAAAGTTGGAAATGCTGAAGCTGGTGTTGAAGCTAAAGATGGTCATATTGGTATTGGTGCTAAAGCAGATTTAATTAAAGGCGAAGCTGAAGTTAAAATTCCTATTCCTTTTGTTGATGATTGGAAGGTAGTGGTTGGTGGAGAGGCAGCCTATGGTAGTTATAGGTGGGGAAGCTAAAATAGGGTTAATGAATGAGCTTGATATTGGCTTTGGAATAGGGTTGGGAGTAAAGTTTGGAGTTGAAAAAGACTAAAATAATTTGCTTTGTAGGAGGTATATAATGTTTTCGTTAGGTATATTTAAGAAGATTTTAATGATTTTTTGTGCTATTGCTGTTCCAGCAAGTTTATTAGCTATATGGATTGGAGCAGATGCTACATTGAAGGAAAAGATTATTTTATCGGTGGTATTTTGTATAGTAATGCCATTATTTATTTTTATATTTTATAAGATTGTTTCATTTTTTTTAAGAAATCTTATTCTTCAAAGAAATATTAATTTTTATAATTTGTTAGGGGGATTTTTAAATTATGGAAAATACATATGTACCAAACTTATTAATTGGAGAAGATTTATTACCAATTGGCTCTGTAGTTCTTGTTGAGGGTATTAATCAACCTCTCATGATTTACGGCAGAAAGCAACAACAAGCAAATGAAAATAAAATGTGGGATTATGTATCTTGTCCGTATCCCCATGGTAATTTATCTAAAGAATATAATGTGTTTTTTAATCATAATCAGATTGCAAGACTATTTTTTAAAGGTTTTGAAACAGTTGAAGAATTGGAATTAAGAAATAAGTTATCGGAATTCTAATGAGGGGTAGATTAATTGTATGTTCTTAGGATTTGAATGGTTTCCAAAGAGATGGGGAAAAAGAAAAGTTTCAGAAAAGTTTCTTCAAGCAAAATTTACCGATGAAGGAAAAGGAATTTTAATTATTACTTATGCCATAGATTTATATATTATATCTATTCCTTTGAAAATAAAGAAGCATAATTCACTTTAATTTCTGTTTAATGATGAGGAAAAATCAATATCTATTGAAGCGCACCCCAATTGTTAGACATGATCTAATAAATGGAGGTGTATTTTTTATGGCTAAATTTTTTACAGGCTGTGGAGAAATCCCTCTCCACAGCCTGTTTTTATATCTGATTTCCTTTTAAGTTATTAACACTGATAAAAAAGAGGAAAAGGAAAGGTTTCTTATGATGGTGCCTTACAAAATCATCGTAATAATCGTGTGAGAATACGCAACAACAAACCGAGAAGGATATCATCAATATAAGTCAAATTCAGCAAATCGTGCCGTTTGTTCGTTACATGACAAATATTTTTCAGCGAAACAAAAGCAGAAAGGTCTTACTTATCATATTTGGGAAAGAGATAAAGATATTGCGGGAGAGAATAAATGAATAATGTAGGGGAAAACTGTAAAAAATAAGATGTTCTAAGATTGAATGTAGTTTTATAGATAGCAAAGGCTTTAGCTATCTATACGCTCGGCTTCGAGAGCTGTCCAAATACAGGCTTATCTCAATGCAACATGTAAAAATATAAAAAAAAGCCATCCATCTGACCAAGAAGGGTCAAATGGATGGCTTTTTTTAGTTTACTGTTTTCTTTCTAAATTTGCTGAGCACTTCATATACAATCGGAACAATGAGGAGTGTTAGTAATGTTGAACTTGTTAATCCACCAATTACTGTTACCCCAAGTCCTTTCGAAATTAAGCCACTACCTTCAAATCCAAGTGCAAGAGGAATTAAAGCACCAATTGTTGCGATTGCAGTCATTAAAATCGGTCGTAAACGCGTTGAGCCGGCTTCTAATAATGCTTCACGTGTTGATAGGCCTTCTTGTTCTTTATGAATAACACGGTCGATAAGCACGATTGCATTCGTGACAACAATACCGATTAACATAAGCGCACCAATCATTGCCGATACACTTAATGTTTCACCTGAAATGAGTAGAGCAACAAGTGCACCGATAATTGTAAATGGAAGTGAGAATAAAATCGCAAATGGTGCAAGTGCGCCGCCAAATGTCACAACAAGAACGAAGTATACAATGGCAATTGCCGCTAACATTGCTAATCCAAGTTGTGTAAAGGATTCTTGAATATCTTTTGTAACACCGCCCATAGAAACTTCTACGCCAGAAGGAAGGTCCATTTTATCTACTTCCTTTTGAATTGCCGCAGATGCTTTAGAAACGTCATCAGATGTTATTTTTGCACTTACGGATGCGTAAATACGCCCATCGCGATGTGTAACTGTATTGGAAGTTTCGCCTTCTTTCACAGTCATAACATCCTTAACAGCTACTTCGTTGCCAAGTGGTGTTTTCACTTTACGATTTGTTAAATCATCAATTGCTTCATAATCATGTTTGTCTGCTTCTACATAAACATTGATATCTTTACTATCTTTTTTAATTGTCGTAAGAACAGGACGGCCATGTTGATTAGAAAGTTCCATGCCAACTTGAGCAGCAGTTAGCCCCATTTTACTTAATTTTTGTTGATCTGCGACTAACGTGTATTCTGCATATGTTTTGGAAAGGCTAGAATCGATATCTTTCAAATCTTTTTCTTTCTTCATGATATTTTGAATATCTTTCACGATAGGTTTGATGTCTTCTAAACGATCTCCGTATACGTATAGCTTAATTTCATTACTGCCTCCGCTAGCTCCGAAGTCTTGGCTTTTCCATTCACCTTTTCCTGTCATCCTTTGTAAATCTTTAATCACTTGTTCTTTTTCTTTCTCAAAGTTTTTTGTGTCATTATCGTATTGAACAAAGAACATAGCTTGATTTGTTTTACCTGGGCTCATTGGGTTTTCCCCGCCTAATGAGAACTGAATGGTTTTTACATCTTTTTTATTTTGAAAGTGTGTTTCTGCTTTTGTTGCGATTGCTTTAACGTCTTCTAATGTTTGCCCCGGATCAGGGTTATAGGTTGCAATCATCATTTTTTCTTCTTCAGCTGGTAAGAAGCTTACACCGATAACTGGTACAAGTGCAAGACTACCAACCAATAGAAGAACAGCGATACTAGATGTAATGATTTTATGGTTAAGTGCCCAATTCAGTACGCGCTTGTAGCCGTTTGCTAATTTACTTGGTTTTTCTTTATGGTGTACCTCTTTTTCTCTCATACTTTCTTTCTTAAATAAAGAATGAGCTAACATCGGTACAATGGTGATGGCTACAAGTAACGAAGCGAGTAATGCAAATACGATCGTTAAGGCAAATGGTAAGAACATTTCACCAATCATACCTTTTATAAGCCCAAGAGGTAAAAATACCGCAATTGTTACAATTGTCGAAGACATAATAGGAATAAACATTTCTTTTGTTGCTACGCGGATTAAGTCTTTTCCACGTAATGGTTCTTCTAATAAAGACATGCGGCGGTAAATATTTTCAATTACAACGATTGAATCGTCGACAACACGTCCAATAGCAACTGTCATTGCTCCAAGTGTCATAATATTGAGCGTAATATCCATTTGCTTCAATACTAAAATAGCAATGAGTAAAGAAAGTGGAATGGAAACAACAGAAATTAATGTTGTTCGAATGTTTCGTAAGAACAACATGATAATAATGATAGCGAATATGGCACCAAATATCGCTTTGCTAAGCATTGTATCAACTGATTTTTCAATCGGTGTACCTTGATCAAATGTCGAGATAATCTCTAAATCTTTATATTTTTTTTCAATATCTTTCACTTTATCTTTTACAGCATTTACGACATCAACTGTATTTGCATCAGCTGCTTTTACAACTTGAATACCGATCGCTTCTTTACCGTTTGTACGAGAAATGGATTCAGCTTTCCCAACTTCTTTCACATCAGCAATTTCTTCAAGTTTGACAGTTGGAATACTAGCAGTCATGGCTGGATTCATTTGCGGTGCTTCTGTTTGAAGAGAAGAAGCTGATCCGGCACCACTTTGGCCGATTGCTGCTGAAACAGTAGGGATTTTCATTTCTTTCAATGCTTGAACTGTTGTAATATTTCCATCTACAACAACTGATTTTTCGCTATCTTTAAATGTGTATAGGCCAAGTGGCAAAGATACATCAGAACCTTTAATGATATTTTTAACTGTATCCTCACTTAAGCCTAATTCTTTCATTTTATCTTTTTTAAAGACTAGTTGCACTTCATCTACTTGTTGTCCTGAAATTTGAACAGAGGCAACACCATCAAGGCCTTTTAACCCCGGAACAATACTTTTTTCAACCTTTTCCGTTAAAGTAGCTAAAGGTTCGTCTTTACTCGCCACACTTAATGCAATAACAGGAAAGGCATTAAAGTTTATGCGAGAAACCTTTGGGTCCTTTACACTTTCTGGTAGTTTTACATTAGCGATTGCTTCTTTTACTTCAGTTTCAGCTTTCTCCATATTTTTATCAAAATCATATTCTACTTGAATAGAAGATGCATTTTGATAAGAGGAGGAACTTACAACGTTCACGCCGTTTAAATTTTGCAGTTGCTCTTCCATCGGCTTCGATATTTTATCCGCTACTTCTTGCGGAGTAGCCCCAGGATAAACCGTTGTTACTGTTACGACAGGGGTTGTGATATCAGGAATTGTTTCTAATTTCATATTTAAACCAGAGTAAATTCCCGCTGTGGTAACAATGATGGTTAATAGCCAAACTGCGAACTTATTTTTTAACGAAAAGTTAATGATTTTGTTCATGTTTGCGCTCCCTTATTATGTATTGACCAATCGGTCAGTCTAATACATAATATAACTGACTGATTGGTCAGTCGTCAATGAAAAGAGATGTTATAATACTGTTAAGATAAAGTGAAAATAACAACCGCAATGTAAAATTATGTTGTAAAGGTCTATTAGGAGAGAAAATATGAAAGAAAAAGAACGCTTAATTATTGAAATGGCAATAAAGTTATTTGCAGCAAAGGGTGTGAATGCAACATCAGTGCAAGAAATCGTAACAGCATGCGGGATATCAAAAGGAGCTTTTTATTTATATTTCAAATCAAAAGATGAATTGCTTCTAGCTACTCTTAAATATTATTATGAAAAAATTCAAAGTAAAATGACGAAAATTGAAAAAGAATCATTACTACCACGCGAAAAATTTATAAAACAATTATATTGTCAGTTTCATGATATACAAAAGCATAAAGAATTTATTATTATGCATGCAAGGGAGAATGCGATTCCATTTAATAAAGAAGTAGAAGCATTTATGATGAACATGAAAATGGAGTCACATGCATTTTATCGAAATAGTATATTGTCTATTTATGGTGAAAAGGTCACTCCGTATTTGTTAGATCTTGTAGTGATAGTAGAAGGGATTTCCCGAGCGTATTTAGAATTAATCATTTTAAATGAAACAGAAATTAATTTAACTCATGTTTCCACATTTATTTTAAAAAGAATGGATGACATTGTAGAAGGTCTTGTAAATTCTGGTGAGGAACCTGTTTTGCATGAAGAACAATTAGGGAAACTTCTTTGTAGTACAGACTTAATAAAAGAGCAAGTGAAGGAACAATTTCTACAGGAAATTATTATGTTTAAACGTAATTTAGCTGATGAATTAGAAAATGATGAGTTATTAGTTACATTAGATGTTTTAGAAGCAGAAATGAGAGTAGCAAATCCAAGAATGCCAGTGATTCAAGGGATGTTAGCGAATTTAAAGCGTTATGATAATTTAACAGATTTTCGACTTCGATTAGCGACATATTATGAGGTAGATGTAATCTAAAATAAATAGAGGTGGATCATAACAGATCCACCTCTATTTATTATTTGTTAGCTTGCGCCCATTCTTCTACATTCCAAACTTTTGTTACCCAATCTTGGTAAAAGTCTGGTTCGTGACATACAAGAAGAATCGTTCCTTTGTATGCTTTCATTGCTTTTTTTAGTTCCTCTTTTGCTGTTACATCAAGGTGGTTTGTCGGCTCGTCAAATAGTAACCAGTTACTTTCTTCACCCATGAGCTTACATAAACGAACTTTTGCTTGCTCGCCACCGCTTAATTGATTTAATGGGCGCGTAATATGTTCATTTTTTAAACCGCATTTCGCTAACATTGCTCGAATTTGATGTTGATCTAAATTCGGGAATGTATTCCAAACATCATCGATAGGTGTTATATGATCAGCTTTTACTTCTTGTTCGAAATATGCTGGTTCTAAGAAGTCACCAAGGCTTGTTTTTCCGCTTAATGGTTTAATTTTACCTAAAATTGTTTTTAATAATGTGGATTTCCCAACACCATTACATCCAACAATTGCAATTTTCTCACCGCGTTCAATTGTCATTGTTAGTTTCGGTAATAGTGGATGTGTGTAACCAATTTCTACATCTTCTCCTTCAAAGACAAAGCGGCTACTTGCGCGAGATTCTTTGAAAGAGAACTCAGGTTTAATCGCTGTTTCTGGACGATCGATTCGCTCCATACGATCAAGCTGTTTTTGACGGCTTTTTGCTCGGCCTGTTGTAGAATAACGAGCTTTATTTTTCGCGATGAAATCTTCTTGCTTTTTAATAAATTCTTGTTGTTTTTGATACGCTTGTAAATGTTGATTTTTATTGATTTCAGCTAGTTCTAAAAACTTCTCATATGTCGCTGTATAACGCGTCATTTTTGAGAATTCTAGATGGAAAATGACATCCACACATTTGTTCATAAACTCTGTATCATGAGAAATTAACAGGAATGCATGTGGGTATTCTTTTAAATAGTTTGTTAACCATTGAATGTGCTCAACATCTAAATAGTTAGTAGGCTCATCTAGTAATAATACTTGTGGTTGCTCAAGCAGTAACTTTGCAAGCAATACTTTTGTGCGCTGCCCACCACTTAATGCAGAAACATCACGATCTAGACCAATTGCATCAAGACCAAGGCCACGAGCAGCTTCTTCAACTTTAATATCTAGTAAATAGAAACCACCAGCCTCAAGAGCATCCTGAATATTAGCCATTTGGTCTAAAAGCTCTTCCAATTCTTCCGGTGTCGCTGTAGCCATTTTTTCTGTAATAATATTTAATTCTTTTTCTTTCTCAAATAAAGGTAAGAAGGCATCCGTTAAAACGTCACGAATTGTTCGACCAGGTGTTAAGATTGTATGCTGATCTAAATAGCCATAATGTGTACCAGGCGTCCATTCGATGCGCCCTTGGTCATGAATAAGTTGTCCAGTAATAATATTCATAAATGTGGATTTTCCAACGCCATTTGCACCGACTAGTCCAACATGTTCATTCGCTAATAACCGCATGGATACATCTTTAAAGAGAGTACGATCACCAAATGTGTGTCCTAAATTTTCAACTGTTAATAAACTCATAGTGTCCTCCGTCCATTTCAAAATAGTATCTTGAATCATGATACTAAATTCTCGAATATAATGCTATCCTTTCGAAATGTATAATTTTTCAAGAAAAGGTTGTGTATTTTATAAAAGGAAGTATATATGAAGAAAAACGGTATGTAGAGATTAGTATAGTAAAAAGTTACTCCTAGATTATATAGAAGTAACTTTTCCTTTTTCTTATTAGACTGTTTGTTTTACTTCACTTACTTTTTTCTCTGCCACAATAAAATGTGGTCTGCGCTTTGTTTCATAGTAGATACGGCCAATATATTCACCAATGACGCCTAAGAAGATGAGCTGGATACCACCGATGAATAGTATAGCGGAAATTAAAGTGAAGTAACCGGGTACATCAATTCCATCAATCATAATCTGTATAAATGTCGTGATTACGTATAAGATTGCTAAAAGAGTTGTTAGTAATCCAAGGTATATAGATAAGCGTAATGGTTTATTATTAAAAGAAATAACGCCATCTATTCCGTAATTCAACAACTTAGAAAAAGTCCATTTACTTTCTCCATCAGAACGTAATACATTTTCATATTCAATGATTAATTCTTTAAATCCAATCCAAGAGAATAAACCTTTAGAAAATCGATTGTATTCACTTAAAGAGAGTAATGAATCTACGGCTCTTCTACTTAAAAGTCTAAAATCGCCGATACCATCGACTAATTCAATATCAACAAATTTATTCATAACTTTGTAGTATAGACGTGAGATGAAAGACCGTATAGGTGAATCACCTGTTCTTGTTCTTTTTGCAATCACTTGGTCATATCCGGCATTGTAACCTTCTATCATATCCTTTATTAAAGAAGGCGGATGCTGCAAGTCAGCATCCATAATAACAACCGCATCGCCTGTAGCATATTTTAATCCAGCCAACATGGCAGCTTCTTTTCCAAAGTTTCTGCTAAATGATATATAGTGTACAGCTGAATCGGAATTTGCTAAATCTCGTAAAATATTCAATGTATCATCTTTACTACCATCATTAACAAAAACAAATTCATAATCGGTATCTAATTTATGAACTTCAAGAGAAGTTTCTAAATAAAAAGATCGAAGTACTTTTTCTTCATTGTAACAGGGTACTACTATTGAAAGAGTCATTTTTGACCCTCCTTGTTTGTGATAGTGCTATGGATTCAGGCTATTCCTTATTTGATAAGAAGGAATAGCCCTAACTGGATGTATGTTTACTTATTGTTGTGTAAAAAGGTAAGCTCATTATTTCCCTTTTTGCGTCCAAAAAATAATAAAGTGGAGCAAATGATGAATGAAATAATGGATATAATCAAACCTAATTTGAAGTAAGGTGTAACATAATTCATTTCAATTACATGTGATCCTTTTTGAATTGGAACGCCTATGAACGCAGAGTTTGCTTTCGTAAATTCTGTCTCTTTCCCATCTACCTTTATAGTCCAACCTTTACTATATGGAACAGACAGGTAGAGTAATCCATCTTTACTTGAGTTAACTTGACCTTTTAAATAGTTATTTTTATAAGAGATATTTTGGAGTCTATTTTTAGTTAATTTTTTAGTTTTTTCTTGGATGTTTTCATAATTCACAATGTTGACTTGCAGGTCTTGTAACTCATATTCACCTGGTCCAGGGATTTTATCAGTAATAGAAATCGTCAATTCGTTTGGATGATTGTTCTTTCCAAGATTATAAACAAATCTTTCTAATGGGTATGCATATGCACCCGCATCGTCTCCTTTACTCATGTCTTTTCCATTCACAATTGCATGGAAGGAGCCTTTATTTTTAATTTTTAATTCCACAAGAAGGTCTCCTACAACATTAGGTGGATCAATAGGTACTATTATGCGACCATCTTCATGAACCGTAAGCATACTGTTATTGTTTTCGATGTTTTCGAATTGGATCTGTTCGGTTTTAATCGGTACTGGTTTGACATCAAGCCTTTTTGTATCAAAATGTTTTAATGAAAAATCTTTTATGTTATCAACGACTACAGCATCCAACAATAATTGATCTCGCTCAGCAAAGTTTAGTTTAGAAAACTCTTTATCATCTATCCCTGATTCATACACATATCCTAATGGCAACGCATATTCATTTTTATAAATGTTATATGGCCCTACTTGCTTTAATTGTTTATAGCCATAAGGAATGTTAGCTGCATCGGTATCTGCGCTTAATATGTAATATTTCACACCTAACATATTTTCAAGAAGGAGTCGGTTATCTAATTGGAAAAACATAGAAGGTGTATCGAATCCTTGAAAAACATTGTATTTATTTTTCATAAAGTCATGAACATAATAATTGATTAGGCTATGATAAGCACTTGCACCATGATATTCCTGAAGCATTGGTGTATTACGAAGGCTGCCCGGATTAATAATACGGTAAAAATCTTTATCATGATTTTGAATATAGCGAATAGCAGCAATTTCATCTTGACTATCGTATCCAGATGCATGTAAAGATTCTTTTGTAACATTTCGCTGTCCAAAGGGTTTACTTAGTACATTTTCTGAATACATGTAATTGATAAAAATTACATTGATAAGAACATTTAGGATCACTAAGAACTGTAAGAAAATTTTAGACAGATAGCGCCATAAACATATTGTAAGGATAGAAATTACGATGACACTTATCAGCATATGATCGACTTCGTCTAATGGCTGATCGTTGATGTTTACTTTTCTCATGAATGCGTAAATGAACAAGCCAGTAGCTAACAATGCGCTTATGAGATACATCAATTTATTTTCTTTTTTATGAAGGAGCATCCAGTCTAAAATGTATGCGACCGTTTGGGCAATTATAAATGAGAATAAATAGTACCAGCGATATTGCATAGCGGAAAAACCATTAAAAACAGAATAAGTATATGGAATCATGTACAGAATAAGCATAAAGAATGTAAATAATACTTTATTCAATACGAATTTATCACGTATAAATAAACCGATTACAATTAAGAATAAAATCAAGACAGGAAATGCTAATTGATAGTATTCCGCGTTATTGATGAAGAAAATACTTTCCAGCAAATTTTTATAAAATGTATCTTCAAAGAATAAAGGAATATCAAATTTCTTTGTGAGTCGATCAGCATTAAATACAGCATTGACAGATGGAAGAAAGAATACGGCTGATAAACCGAGTGATAATCCATATAAGAAAGTAATCCTAATATAGTAAGTTAGGAAGGATCGAATCGTTTTATTTTGCTGTGTCGTAAAGTATTGAAAAAATGCATAAATGTAAATGAAAATACTTGTTATAAAGGCAAAATAAAAGTTAGATGCTAGCATTAAAGCGGTAGCAAATAGAAATAGTCCTTTTTTTCTTTCTATAATATATCGATCGAATCCCCATAATACGAGTGGTAGAAAAACGATAGCATCCGCCATAAAATCCCAAAGTAAAGAGTGACGAATAAAAGTAATACATCCACCGTATATAATGGCAGAAATAAAAGATGAAAAGGTTGTTTTATGGTGATAACGCAAAGAACCGTACATAAAGAGCATCGCTAAAAAACTTTTGAAAATGCTCATATATAATTTCATATCATAGATTTGCTCAATATTTAACTTAGGAAGCAATAATGTGATCCAAAAGAATGGCGCCGTACTATAGTAATAACTGAATTCTCCAAATAAGTCGCCGCCTAATCCATAATCCCAGGACCAAAAGAAATTACCATCTTTAAAAGCATGTTGCAGGAGAAAAGTAAAGAATCCGAACTGAGATAATGCATCTCCTGAACCAGAAAATATTTGATCTGATGTTAAAAAGAAGTAATGAAAAATAAAAGCACATAATAATAACAATGGAATGATAATAAAAGTGCTTTTATGGAAAAAGGTCTTATTGTCTTTTTCAAAATACATGAAAATTCAAGTTCCTCCCTTTAAATCAAAGTCATTTCATATCATATTTAATTGGCATAAATTATGTAAAAACACACCATTTATGGAAAAGGTGTGTTTTTAGTTTTTACATGAAAAGATATATTTTATAATCATTGGTTTATGATGGTTATCTGTATTTCAGTATAAAGCATTCTCAGAAAGTAAGTCAATTTAACTTAGAAGTTAGAAGCATCATTACAGTGACTTTTCTGTTATTCGTGGACAGTCAGACATCGCTAATATGTACGAAACAAAATAAAAACTTCAATGTCCTTTTCACATCATAAGGTGAACAAAAGGACATTGAAGTTTAAGTTTCTTTACGAAGTACCTTTTTATTAACAAATTCTAAAATTAATTTACGTATTTGTGGATCAATAACAAGTCCAATCATACCAAATAATAAGCCTGTAAGTATGAGAGCAACTAATGACGGTAGATTAACGAATATCATACGATATGCGCAATAGCTAATAGCAAAGGCTAAGGAGTTAAAGAGAATACCTTTGAATAGAAGTTCAATACCTTTATGAACAAATAGAGTAAATCCTATTAATAAGGTAACTTCTGTAAGAATAGCTGCAGTGGCAGCCCCCATCATTCCAAATTTACTACCTAATACAATATAGCTAATGATGGCAACGACTAAACCAATTGCCATTGTTAATGTACGCTTCCATTGTTGACCAATCGTTGTTAAATTATCAGCAAGTGGATAGTTAATGGATTGTAAAATAACCATAAATGCTAAAATGGCGAGGGCATTACCAGCTGGTGCATACTCTTCGCCCAATAGGCTAACAATCCAAAAATTTGGATCAGCAATAAATGGAATCGAAATCCCCATTCCTAAAAATGACATCAACTTTAATTCAAAATGTGATAGCTTTCGATGTTCTTCCACATTTTTCTCATTTCCAAAAGCAAATAGTTTCGGATAAAATGCTGCGGCGATGACGCCAGGGATTTGGTAGAGAACAGCTGGAATTTTGGATGCAGCACCGAAAAATCCAACCTGTTTTAATGTTGATACCTTTTCTAAAATAATCGGACCAAGCTGCGGTAATAGCATAATAATAATGCCATTAATTGTGAAAACGAGCAGTTGATCTAAAATTCCAGAGTTCCACCCCTTATGAATCGTTGTATAGCGAATTACCATTATAAAGGCAATCAGTCCTGTTACAAGACTTGACGCTCCATACATTGCTGCAACCATCATAAGTGACCACTTAAAGCTCATTCCTAGTAAAAGTGCTGCTGCTGCTGTTACACCTTGTAATACAGAGATAATAGCAGTAAATTGCATGCGTTCTGTTACTTGGAAGTAAGCCATTCCGACGCCTTGCAAAGTTGCTCCAAACATTGTTGGCAATACAACTAAATATACCATTGCACGTAAATAAGCATTATCATAGAAAAATTGTGCGAAAATGGCAAAGAGAATCGAAATAATAACGGCTAAAATGAAGCGAACGCGCAGATAACTACTGATAAGCTCGCTAATATTAGCGCTTTGTTTTGTTCCCTCACGCATAAAAGTATGTGTTAAACCAGCATCTGTAAAGTAACAGATGACAGCAGAAACAGCTAATGCAGCTGTAAACATACCGTAATCATGAGGTGAAACATATCTTGCAAAGAGAATGGTTGCAATCGCAAGTACAAACCGAACGATAATATTTCCTACAAAAAGATAGGACGCATTTTTTAGGATTTTATTTGTTTTCATTGCAAATACCTTTCTATTCTTTGGATTCTATTTGTCCAGTTTATAAAATGGAAAGAATGTGTAGCATGGTCCCGTTTTAAGAAAACAGAAATTTCATTCGAACAAACCAAAGCATTGCATATAATTTTTTGCTTCGTTTTCCATTTTTAGAATAAATTTTACGGCAATATTTCTTTATATCCTGTTTAATCAATTGAACCTGTGACTTTTCTAGCTTTGTATTTTCTTTAATATAAATACAAGCATTATTGATAACAGTATATGGGAATAGATATGTCTCAATCATTTGAATTAGTTCCTCAGAGTCTTTTGTTATCAAATCTGAAGATTTTTGATGAATCCAGTCATTCATTCGATGAAATACTTCTAATTCTTTTGTTGTTTTTAATTCATAATCTTTATATTTAGAAGATAGATTTCCTTCTGATAAAATTCGATAATAGGTTAAATATTCATCTACATAGCACACGTTTGTAACACTCATGAGCTTAAATAAAAATTCTAAGTCTTCTCCCCAACTGCAGCCAGGTGTAAAACGGATATCATGATCCATAACGATAGAGCGTTTAAAAATCCACGTACTTGTTTGGGCAACAACTTGATGTGTTAAAAAGGATTTTGTCATATCACCTTTAATAAAGTTGGTCACATGCGCTACCTTCTCACCTGTTTCTTCATAGAAGTTCATATAGCCGCAATAACAAGCATTCATATTGTTTATATGCATACTTTGTACTTGTTTTTCTATTTTATTTGGATGCCATAAATCATCGCTATCAAGAAAAGCAACATATTCACCATTAGCGTGCTCAATTCCTGTATTACGAGCAACTGATACACCTTGATTTTCCTGATGGACATAGCGAACTTTCTCTGGATGTTTTCGCTGAAGTTCTTTTACAATTATAGGTGATTGATCTTTACTACCATCATCTACAATTACAATTTCAATGTTTTGATACGTTTGATTTAGTATAGATTGCATCGTTTCTTCGATATACTTTTCCGCATTATATAGCGGGATTACAACAGAAACGAGTTGTTTTTGTTCCGTCATAGCGTTTTATCTCCTCTAGTTTTTTATGTTTTGTATCATATATACAAGCCTTTTATAAAGGAAGAAGATTACAAGAACATCTGTATAAGTTTACCGCATATAAACTTTGTAAATCAACTTTCTAATTATTATACCTTGTTTAAAAGATTGAATGTTATATAATGGTAATAATTTGGGCGGAAATGTAATTTGTGATTTTGTAACAAAGATATGTATGTAACCAAAGGGAGGAACTTCGATGTTAGAACAACCGAATCAAAAGGTAAAATGGGCTCTTTTGAGTATGATTTTGTTTGTAGGATTTTTGTTTCGCTTTTTGACCTTAACAACGTATGGTGTAGACTTAACAATTGCTAGTGATGATATAGGCTATCAAAATAGTGCAAAGGTTTTATTGGATACTGGTATGCTAACATATCATGACCCAGCTAAACCAACGATTCATATTATGCCGGGGCAATCGATGTTATTAGCCTCTATATTTTATTTTTTTGGTAGTGGGGATAGTGGACTATTTATAGCTAAATTAATAATGATGCTTTTTGGTGTAGCTAGCATTTATATGACTTATAAAATTGCTACGTACATCTTAAATCCAGTATCGGGATTCATAGCTGCGTTTCTATTAGCTTGTTATCCTCCAGAGGTAGTAGTGGAAAATTTAACATTAACAGAGGGACCATTTTTATTTTTTTCACTTGGTTTATTATATTGGAGTTTAAAATTAGCCAATACTCACGCGATGAAAGACCTTTTAATTGTATTACTCTTTTATTTTTTAGCTTTGTATTTTCGGGTGCAAATCGCATTATATCCGATTTTACTCTTTGTTTACCTTTTAATAAAGCGCTATCCATTTCGTATTATAATGAAGCAAGCGATCGTTAGTTTCGTATTATTATGTATCATCCTTGGTCCTTGGTGGGTTCGCAATTATATTCAATTTCATCAATTTATTCCTTTAACTGCTGGAGCAGGAAATCCTTTATTACTTGGAACTTATCAAGGAGAAGGGTATCCAAAAGAAAAGGGTATGGATGAAATTGAAGCGGAATTACATGAGAAATATCCTCATATTGAGGCGCATGAACTGATGCAAATGGAAAAAGAGATTGCAGTGGATCGCATGAAGGAATGGTGGCGTACAGATAAAGAATCTATGCTAAGAAGTTATCTTGTTTTAAAACCAAAAATTCTGTGGGAAAAGCCTTATTATTATCCAGGTCATAATATAAAGATATTTGATATTTCAGGGGAAGATATGAAAGGATTTTTTGAATCTATTAAACAATTATTTTTCATTTGTACAATTCTTTCATTCGTATTATGTTGGAGAAAATGGAGAGAGTATATATTTTTATGGGGTCTTCTTCTTTTTCAAACATACTTTACGTCTTTATATGTTGCCTATGAACGTTACGCGCTACCGTTAATGCCATTTTTATTTATTATAATAGGAATAGGAATTACAGTAGCTATAATGAAAGTGAGCAAACTCTTTTTAAAGAAAGAGTCCGTTGTGAAAGGTTAATAAAACCCCCTTCTATTTGATGGAAATAGAAGGGGGTTATTTAAATTTGGAAATAAATTGTTTATTGTTCGTTTAAGCGAGATAATTGTTGTTCTTGGCTTTTTAATTGTTGTTCTTTATGCTCTAATTGTTGTTTTAATAATGCGTAATCTTGCGTTAATGTGACAAGTTGATGATGAAATTTAGAAATCTTTCGCGTTAAGTCAAAAATTAACACAAAACAGAATAAAAGACCAAATAGAAATAAGACAGATGGAGGATACTCCACTTTTAACAACTGGCCAATCCAATTTATAATCTTATCTGTAGAGCTTAAAATAGCCATAGAGATACAAACAAAAATCCATAAAATAGAGTACTTCGTTTCCAAAGTTCCCTGACGGATAGAATTAATAATTAGAAAAAATAATAATAGAATAAAGATAAATGAAAAGGTAACTATAGGCATTCATTATCAACCTTTCACGATTTTTTGCATTAAGATAGCTAGACTTACTTTAATCATGTAATATGCGGATTTAAGAGGTGTAATAGAAGATTGTCCACCTTGTCTTTCTTGCATATTGACAGATATTTCGTTAATGCGAAGTTTTTTCTTTTTTAAGTGAATCAGAACTTCGGGTTCTGGATAATCTTTTGGATAATTATGTGCAAAAATTTTAATTACTTCACGATTAATAGCACGGTATCCAGAAGTTGGATCCATAAATGTTTGTTTTGTTAATAGTTTTAATAAGGCAGTGAAATAGAAAATACCAATTCTTCGTGAAATACTACCTTTATAGGCTGTTTTTTCTGTAAAGCGAGAACCTAACACCATATCACATTCATCTTCAGCAATTGGTTTGATAATTTTGTATAAATCATCAGGATTATGTTGCCCATCGGCGTCGAATTGAATGGCAATGTCATATCCATTTTCATAAGCATATTTGTAACCAGTTTGTACAGCAGATCCAATCCCTAAGTTGTATGGTAAATTTACAAGATGTACAGGAAAATTTTTTACGATATCAGATGTTTTATCTTTTGAACCATCATTTATGACACAAATACTTAGTTGTGAAAAATGTTGTTTTAATTTTAAAAGTCTAGTTAACGTATCAGCGATTGCTTCTTCCTCGTTATAAGCAGGAATAATAATCAATGTTTTTGGTATTGAAATTGGCACCTCAACAGACATTATCGCACCATCCCTTGTATATTTAATATAGTATAGTTCTTTTTAAATGCACTTTATCTAATATACCATTAATAGTATACCAAAATAAAGGACAAGCTGAAGTGGGATTTGTAAAGAAAAGGAAATATTTTCTGTTATTTTTAGCTGGTAAGACTTCACTTCAACATTCTGTGAAAGTAAAGAAGTTAAATGGGTGGAGAGATATAAAGCCTTAGGATAAAGAAAATTCTACTTCATCAATCTTGATTTCATGTATTATCACTTTATTGAAATAAAAAAATACATGCAAAGAAAAGGAATCATCTTTGCATGTACGAGAAATTATATATTCCACGGTTTATTTAAAGTTAATACTTCAGCCATTTCTTTACTTTTCAAACGCCCTTTTTTACGATTTTCTGCACGCTCTGCACCAGTTGTATAGAGCCAATGTTCTTCATCAGTTTCCGGAAGTACTTGTGGCACAGAGGATGGTTTGCCGTCTTTTAGTGCAACGAATGTGATGAAACAAGTGGCAGCAATACGACGTTCACCAGATAATAAATTTTCTGCAACGACCTTTACGAATACTTCCATGGAAGATTTCCCTGTGTAACATACAAACGCTTCATAACAAACAGAATCAGCTTGATGAATAGGTGTTAAGAAATCGACAGAATCAATAGAGGCTGTTACACAATGCTTACGGCTATGTCTAGCTGCTGCAATAGAAGCAACGCTATCAATTTCTGCTAATAATTTTCCGCCAAATAAAGTTTGATGATTGTTTAAGTCATTTGGAAAAACTCTTGTTGTTTTAATTGCTTTTGATTCCCGCATAAATTTTTTTTCCATATAAACAACTCCTATTTTCTGTTTTCAATCAGAGTGACATGTTTTTTAGTATAAAAGGAATGTAATATTTGTCGGATTTTACTTCCGTTATAAATAAGTAAAATATGATAGGAAAGGAAGATTAACACTTTCGTATTTGTATGCATGTAACTGAAAGAAAATTTATTTTTATATAGATTGTAGTGTAAAAGAGGTTTCGCTTACATTGCAAGTAAAAAATGATGAACTCCTTATTTGTTATATAAATTCCCTATCAGCTATGTGCTCATTCATGATAGAATCGTTTTGTCATAAATGGAAATAGAGGTGCTATGGACATATGAATCAAATCCAAACAGGTTTTTCATCTTTTTTTAGCAAAATGATTATTGGGTTACTGCTCGTGTTTTATGGTTATTCTTGGTGGTCATCTTTTGAAGTAGCAAAGCAATTTTTGGGTGGAAGTACAACGAGTATGATTATTGTATTTATTATATTTGTTATACTTCTTTTATTAATTGCATCTATTTTGCAATATCGTTTTACACATCAACAATTTCTTATTTTTCTCATTAGCATAACGATCCTTGTTAGGCTTGGATTCGTTCTATTTGGAGACGCCCCGCTTATAGGCGATATGAAATCGATGTATGAGTCTGCAAAACAAGTTGCGCTTGGAAATAGTATTGGTGCTGTTGCACAATTGCCTTTTATTATTTACCAATCACTATTAATTCGTATATTTGGGGATACAATATTCGTTTTACAATTATGCAATATTTTATTTTGTACCGGAACTGCATTTTTCATTTATCGAATAGCATCTATCGTATTTCAAGAAGAGTGCGGACGTATCGCGGCAGTTGTGTATGCTTTCTATATCCCAAACATTCTTACGAGTGCTTTATTAACAGCTGAACCGTTAGCAACATGTTTATTTTATTTTGCTTGTTATATTCTTTTACATAAAGGTTTAAGTCATTCTTATATGTGGGTCTTTGTTGCAATTTTATTAGCATTCAGTAATATGATTCACCCTGTAGGTATATTTTTAATAATCGTTGTACTCGTATATGTCATGTTAGTAGAAATGTTTCAAGCATCACCAAAACAAGGTGTGCTTCTAAAAATGATAGGGATAGTTGTTATGTTTTATGTGATGCACTTTGGAATCAGCTATTGGATGCAAACGATAGGAATGCCTCAATATACAATCTCTAATGAGGCATATGTACAATCAGTCTTAATCGGAGATCATAACAATCACCAGCAGGAAATGAAAAGTTCAAATATAAAGGAACATATAGATCAACAGCTGAATGAGATAGAGGTTGAGCGGTATGCTTTTCTAAAGCCAAGCATAGATCAATTATCAAGTGAAGGAATGAATTTTGTACTGTTTAAGTATGAGAAACTTACATATATCGTTATTACCTTATTTACAGCAATTGCTCTGCTGCATTTGATGATTAGAAAGCAGCAAACTGAAGGATACATGCTATTTATATTGCTTATTGTTGGATATATTGGTATGAAAATTTTTCATTCTAATACCGTATATGAAAATTTAATACTACCTGGGTTATTTATTGTACAAAGCCTCGGGGTTTATATGAGTTATTTCTATTGTCAAAAAATCTTTTTTAAAAAATAAAAGAATCCTAAATGGATTCTTTTATTTTTTCGCTATTTTCGGGCGGTAAGACTCCTTATTTAAGATTTGGAGTAGGCGGAATTACATTTTTTTATCAGTAAGAAGGAGAACTTCAACTGATATTATCTAGTTAATTCCATTTGCAAGTTCTCTGCGGTTAAAGCCATTTGCGAAGAATCGTCTTGGATCCTCTTCATCACTTGAGATATAACTTTTAGTTCATTTTCAATTTTTTGGTTTTGTTCTTTTGAATTTGACATATCATTAACAATTTCTTGGAAATAATGGTCCGTTTCATGCATACTACCTGTTCCCTCAGTTACAAGGGAGCTAATTTGTTCCACAGATGAGGAAACATGTATGATTTGCGTATTTGTTTTTTCAACTAGCTTTGTAACATTTGCGATAGATTCCTTCGTTTGTTCAGATAATTTGCGAATTTCATCTGCCACAACCGCAAATCCTTTGCCAAACTCTCCCGCACGTGCAGATTCAATGGCGGCATTTAATGCAAGTAAGTTTGTTTGTTCAGCAATTGATTTTACAATATCAATAATTTCATTGATTTTTTTAGAAATATCAAGAAGTTCCCTTGTGTCTGTAATAATTGTTTCCATATTAGATTGAATGCTTTCCATTCGCTTATTTTGAGTGCCTAGTTGATTTTTTCCTTTATTTGCTTTTTCTTCAGAAGTTATGGCTAACTCTGTACCTGTTTTGGCGATTTCAACAATCTTTTCCGATTGTGTCGTTAATTGATGAATAGAGGCACTATTTTTTTCGGAAATTGCTGCGAGCTCCATAGCAATATGTTTAATCGTCATTGCTGTAATTTCTTTTTCTTTCTCATGTTCTTTTTGAATATTTTCATATTCTGATTCATAGGCTGCAATAACAAGTTCTTGTTCGAGTGTGAACAATTTATTTATTACATTTAGAGAATAAGAGAAATCATCTATCGTTGAAATGTTTTCTTTTAAAATTTTCATGACGGAACGGAATAGTTCTTGATAAGCAGCTGTATACCATTTTCTATGTAAGCCAATTTTGACATGTTTTTTAGCAATTCGAATACGGCGTTCAATAAACTCTTCATCGATATTGCCACTAAATAATTCCTTAATATGTTGCATTAAAGTTTGCTTTAATTTTGTTACGGAACTATAGCGTTCAATGATTTCGATTAAGTGTGGCTGCTTTGTAATATTGCTATAAAATTTATCTGTTATCCATTCTAGTTGCTCGTAAATAAATGGTTGTAATACTTTCACAACTTGTAGGTCTTCTTTCGTAATATGAAGCATATCCATCTGCATCTTTAATTCAGGATTTGTAACATTGAAGGTTATTTTCTGTTGTTGACTTAATTCGATAATACTTGTACTGCTATGTGCATCCTTTTTCTTGAAAGCCCCAAACATTGCTCTTTCCCCCTGTTATATAAAGCGTTTTCTTTTTACGTCCTTTTCTAATTATAACCATTTCTTCAATATTACTCTATATTAATATTGAACATAACAGAATAAGAGAACTTCTTTTGAAATTCTCTTACTGACCTTTAGTTATTTTCGCATGCGTTTTAAAGAAAACGGGGAAATGTACATTATATATAACTGTGACTACGCGTATGATGAATGTTACGAGTAAACAAACATAGAAAGCTAATACGTGTGCACCTAGCCCATATGTAATCAGGAAGCTAATTGCACCGAGAATGGAAGCAATGGCGTAAATTTCTTTGCGAAATACATAAGGGATATCTTGCGCACAAATATCACGCATAATTCCTCCGCCAATACCTGTAATCACACCCATTGACACAACTAAAAAGGAAGCATCAACATGATGTAACATTGCCGCATTAGCGCCGATTGCAGTGAAAACGCCTAAGCCAACCGCATCAGAAAGCATAATCACAACTTGTAATTTGTTAATACGCTCGAAAAACATACAAGTAAAGAGTGCAGATAATACACTAACAAAAAAGTAAATTGGTTTTATAAATGCAACGGGAGGTAGGTTACCAATCAAAATATCACGGATAATTCCGCCACCAAGTGCAGTAGCTACAGCTAAACAAAGGACACCAAAAAAATCTAGATCTTTCTTTAAACCAACTAATGTACCAGAAATAGCAGCGGCAATAATACCAAGAAACGTAAAGATATCGATTAATAACATGGCTCTAATCCCTTCCTCCTAAAGATGTTCCAGAGAAAAAATATACACTAAAGTTATCGAAATAACAATTACTTTTCGTTACATGTCAAAAAACGTATGAAATACATAAAGAAAGCGTTTGAAAATGTCATAAAAAGAGGATAAATCTTGGAAGGGGAATGGATGGATAGTTGAAGGTAATATGACATAAAATGAATAGTTTTATAGGTATTTTAAGTAGATGTATTTCAAAAAATATAAATAAATAGATTTTGCATAGAACTTATTTTATATTATAGTTAAAAATGGAAATTAGTAGTATATCGATAGTATTTATTGTTATTACAAGAAGAAGGAAGGAGGTTTTTTATCCTAATGGAGAGAAGCAGGGACTGGAGCTAGGATAAAAATATTTCTCAATTTAAATATGAGTTATGTTATAATTGCTAGGTATATTTAAATGGAATAAATAACGTCTACATGATAATGTAATGATTTTTTATGGAGGTCTAAGAATGTTGACAAATCAAACTAGGATTAGGTTTGAGCAATTTTTGCTCTTTTTTATTATTTTACAACCTGTTTTAGATTTATTAACTTCGCTTAGTATTATCGTATTAAAAATAAATACAACATTCGGGGTAATGGCAAGATTTCTTGTTATGGCTGTTTGTGGTATTTATATTTTATTGCAGGCAAAAGAAAAAGAGAATAGGAAGTTTTTGATTTATCTAGTAGTACTAGGTTTAGTATTATGCCTAGGTTTTATAAATAATAAGCTAAATAAGAATCCAATTATAATGGGTGAGGAAGTTAAATTCTTCGCAAAAGCATTGTATATATATATTATGCTGTCTTCATACATTTTAGCCTTAAAATCATTGAAGAAAATCACAAATATTGGTGAAAAAGTTAGAAATAATATTACGTATTCTACATTAATTATCAATATTGTTATGGTTGTTTCTATTGCAACATCTACAGACTTTGGTAGTTATCAATGGATGAAAGTTGGCTCTCGTGGATGGTTTTATGCTGGAAATGAGTTAGGATCTATTTTGGCTATCATCTTCCCGATTGTAGTATTATACTCTGTTCAGAAGACAAAAGGGATTACGAGTATTTTATACTGGATTCCGTCTCTATTGATGATTTATTCTTTAATTCAAGTTGGTACAAAAGTAGGTATGGGCTCAATTGGTGCAACATTGGCAGCAGCTATTATCATTCTTCTCCTTCAAGTATTATTTGATAGAAGAAATCCAAACAAAAAGGCATTATTACTTAATAGTATCATTGCTATTGTTCTATTAGCAGGTGTGATTGGAACGTTTAAGAAGACACCTTTAGCACAAAACATGGGTATTCATAATACCTATTTAGCAGAACAAAATGCGGCACAACAAGAACAAAAGGAAAAAGAAATTAAAGAAAAATTAAAAGAACAGAAACATAACAAGGAAAAAGCAGAAGAAAAAGAGAAAGTTGAAGAAGAAGTTAAAAAGGAACTTCAGAAAGAGCAGCAAAAGGAAAATCAAGAGAACCTCATATTCAGTGGACGTCAAGTATATGCGGAAAGACATCAGCAATTCTTTACAGAAGCCCCAATGTCACAAAAGTTATTAGGAATGGGTTACGCAGGTAATTTTAAATACAACGAACAAAAACAACCAGATCCAAAGTTAATTGAAATGGACTTTCATGATTGGTTTTATGATTTTGGAATCATTGGCTTTTTGTTAATGATGATCCCATTCATTTACTATGGATTCAGAATCTTATTCCGTATGATTACAAGATTTAAAGACATCGTTAATATAAAATATGGAATGCTTGCAACGAGTTTAGCTTTAGCTTTAGGTATTGCATATATTGCGGGACATATTTTGACAGCACCAGGGGTTGGAATTTACTTTATAGTGGTGTTAGCTTACCTCATTGTAGATTTAGAAATTGAATGATAAAAATAAAAGCTAACTTTTGTTAGCTTTTATTTTTTAGTACAGTAAAATAAAAGGTAGATGGAAATGTGGCGAGGATTTAAAGGAGGAAAAAAGAATGAGGATATTGCATATGAATGCAGGAGCAGAAGACGGGGGAGGAAAGACACATATTATTTCACTTCTCGATCAGTTCCCAACCGATGAAGTAGAACTGGCAGTATTTGAAGACGGAATTGTTGCGAGGGAAGCAAGGGAGCTAGGGATCAAAGTTCATGTGTTCTCACAGAAATCTCGCTACGATTTATCTATTTTAAAAAATATAAGTAGATTCATTAATGAGGAACAATTTGATGTTGTCCATACACACGGTCCTAGAGCAAACTTTTACGTTTCTCTTATGAAAAAAAGGATTGCTGCAAAATGGGTGACAACAATTCATAGTGATCCGTTTCAAGACTTTACAAAGCAAGGTTTAAAAGGATGGATTTTTACGAAATTAAACTTAAAGGCTTTAAAAGATATAGATTTATTCTTTGTTGTAACAAATCGCTTGAAAAAGAGTTTGGAACAATTGGGGATTTCTAGTGAAAAGATGCGTGTTATTTATAATGGAATTGAATATGATAAGGAAAAAGCGCAAGGTTACGATAAGAAAGAAAAGTTTCATATTGAAGAAGATGTGTTTACGGCTATTCAAGTTGCGCGGCTCCATCCAGTTAAAGGACATGAAGTATTATTTGATGCATTAAATCAGACTTCATTGTCTAAAATTAAGGTGTTATTAGTAGGCGATGGTCCATTAGAGGAAGACTTAAAGGCTTTAGCGAAAGAAAAAGGAATTGAAGATAAGGTCCAATTTTTAGGACATCGTCAAGATGTGAAACAGTTATTTGCATCGGCCCATATTAACTTATTAACATCTCACAGTGAAGGGTTTCCGTTAGTTCTATTAGAAGCAGCAAATCAACGTGTACCATCTATTGTAACGAAAGCTGGTGAAATTGAACCGTTAATCGTAGATAACACATATGGATGGGTTGTTCCAGTAGGTGATGGGAAAGCTTTAGCTAATGCTTTAGAACAAGCGTATGAAAAATGGAAAACAGGTGAACTTGCTGTAATGGGAAAACGGATTTACGAGCATGCTGTAGCAAATTTCTCACTGCACAAGTTATATGAAGATACGCAAGAAACATATAAACAATTAATAGCGAAATAACCTTGAATAATAGAGAGGATTGTAATTATGGCAGTACAAACAGTTGATATTTTAGGTGTTCCTTTCTCTACAATGACGATGGAAGAAACTGTACAATATCTTATGAAACAGCTGGAAGTTGGACAAGATCATACATTTCAAGTTGTAACAGCAAATCCTGAAATTGTTATGTGTGCAAAAAAAGATTCAAGTTTCCAAAAAACACTTTTACAAGCAGATGTAATTACCCCAGATGGCATTGGTGTTGTAAAAGCAAGCGCTATGTTAGGGACACCACTTCAAGAACGGGTAGCAGGCTTTGACTTAATGAATCATTTATTCGGAGAACTTTCAAAAGAAAATAAATCTGTATCCGTGTTCTTATTAGGTGCAAAGCCGCATGTTGTGAAAGGGGCTGCAGATCACTTAAAGAAAACATATTCGGCCATAAACATCGTTGGTTTGCAGGATGGATACTTTAAGCCTGAAGAAGAAGAGAATATTGTTTCTCATATTCAAGAAACGAAACCAGATCTATTACTCGTTGCACTTGGGTTCCCAAGACAAGAAAATTTCATTCAAAATAATAAAAATCGCTTACAAGCAAAGATGGCAGTCGGTGTAGGTGGAAGTTTTGATGTTTGGGCTGGTGAGGTAAAGCGTGCACCAAAATGGATTCAAGCTATTCACTTAGAGTGGTTCTATCGTTTATGTAGTAACCCAACTCGTTGGCGCCGTCAGCTTGTGTTGGCAGAGTTTTTAAAAGAAGTAATGCGTTCGAAAAAGTAGCGAAGTCTCGCTGCTTTTTTTTATACATATGAACATGGCAGAGTCAATCACCATCCATTTATGACGTTTATCTACGAAAGTAATGAAAGTATAAGTCTAGGGGAATGATAAAGTGAAACGTTAATGAGTAGGCCCTCTCCATATTCATGAATCAAACCTTTACAGACAACTATACTCTCGCTTACTTCTTTGTTTTCACTTGAATGTTTGAGTGGAGCCTTACTACCGCTAAAATAGCGGGATAAATTTGTTTTACTTATGTATTACACATGTGTAAAATTATGTGTAAAGACACCTGTGTTAGGAGGACTTCTAGTGGGGAAGGTAAAAGAAATTTCAAAGCGAAAGCTTCTCGGAATAGCGGGGCTTGGATGGCTATTTGACGCAATGGATGTCGGAATGCTTTCATTTGTCATTGTAGCTTTACAAAAAGAGTGGGGATTAACAAGCCAGGAGATAGGTTGGATTGGTAGCATAAACTCTATCGGTATGGCAGTAGGAGCCTTTTTATTTGGAATAATGGCAGATAAAAGGGGACGAAAATCGGTCTTTGTTATCACATTATTACTTTTTTCGATCGGTAGTGGTTTGACGGCTTTAACAACAACAATAAGTGCATTTCTTATTTTACGTTTTTTAATTGGTATGGGGCTTGGCGGGGAACTCCCGGTTGCTTCTACACTTGTATCTGAAAGCGTAGAGGCGCATGAACGCGGAAGAATTGTCGTTTTGCTTGAAAGTTTTTGGGCAGGAGGATGGTTAATTGCTGCTCTTATTTCATATTTTGTCATTCCGAAATATGGTTGGGAAGTAGCGATGGTTTTAAGTGCAGTGCCAGCCATCTATGCTCTGTATTTAAGATGGAGGTTGCCAGACTCACCTAAGTTTGAAAAAGTAGAAAAGAGACAATCTGTTATGACCAATATAAAGGCTGTTTGGTCGAAAGAGTATCGGAAAGCTACTGTTATGCTATGGGTTTTATGGTTCTGTGTTGTTTTTTCTTACTACGGTATGTTTCTTTGGCTACCAAGCGTAATGGTATTAAAGGGATTTAGCTTAATAAAAAGTTTTGAATATGTATTGATCATGACGCTAGCACAACTACCTGGATATTTTACAGCCGCTTGGTTTATTGAACGTGTGGGTCGGAAGTTTGTACTGATCACATATTTAATTGGTACAGCTTGTAGTGCTTATATATTTGGTATTGCAGATTCTGTAACTATATTAGTGGTAGCAGGTATGTTTCTATCTTTCTTTAACTTAGGGGCTTGGGGTGCCTTGTATGCATATACGCCTGAGCAATATCCGACAGTGATTCGTGGAACAGGAGCAGGCATGGCTGCTGCATTTGGTCGTATTGGAGGGATTTTAGGTCCACTTGTAGTAGGATATTTAGTTGCTTCGCAAACGTCCCTTTCATTCATTTTTACAATCTTTTGTGCTTCTATTTTAATTGGAGTACTTTCGGTAATCGTACTTGGAAAAGAAACGAAGCAGCAAGAATTAGTATAAGAAAAAAGGAAGTTGGGGTGACTTCCTTTTTTCTATTTTTATGCGGAATAATGGTAAGTAGAAAATAAAGCTTAAAAAAGGGTTTATTTCCAATGAAAGCGAATGTATAAAACAAGACACATGGACAAAACAATTAGGTGGTTGGGCAAATGAAAATTTTATTTATTATGGACGAGGTAGAAAGACGCAATAGATTAATTGAATTATTTACAGAAAATATACGAAATGTAGAATGTCTGGAAGCGATCACTGGAACGGAGTCTTTACATATCGCAAAAAAGCATGCTCCAGATTTCGTTTTTTTAGATACGCAGCTAAGAGACGGAACAGGATTTGAGTTTTCCAACTTGTTGCGAGAGCAAAATTGCAATATAAAATTTGTATTTATAGGGGAGAATGTTGAGGGAGCTGTTATGGCTTTTCGTTTTCGAGCATTTTATTATTTGCTGCGACCATTTCATCAAGATGATGTATTATTTTTAGCGCACAGAATGGAGCAAGAAATTGGAAAGAAAACGAGAAGTTATTTACGAAAGCTGCCAATTGAAAGTCATGAAGGCATTACGTACATTTTTCCCGAGGATATCGTATATGTAAGTAAGAATAAAGAAAATAAAACAGTTTCTATTTATACAACAAATAATCATTATATTTCAACATATACACTTCAAGAGTTAGAAAATAAATTGAGTACATATGATTTCTTACGCGTTCATAAGAGTTATTTAATTAATGTTATATATGTACGGGAACTAAAACCTTATTATAATGGAACGTATAATCTTTATTTGGAAAAGTATGATGAACGGCCGATTCCTGTTAGTCGAAACTATGTAAAACGACTTCGAAATAAAATTGAATTGTAACAAGTTGTGAGAGAATATGAACATGATAACATAAGAATCCTTCATGATAAGGAGGATTCAAATTAAATATTCAGAAAATTTAGTACAATCTCCACTAAGAAGTTATATTGGGGGGATTGTATGTGAAGGCATTCAAATCAATTTTGCTTTGGGGGATAATCTCAGTATTAGGAGCTACCGGATTTGGAGTGATTGCTCTATCACAGGGGGAAACGATTAATGCCATTTGGTTATTAGTTGCTGCAGTTTCAGTATATGCCGTTGCATATCGATTTTATAGTAGATTTATAGCGAGAAAAGTATTTGAACTAGATCATAATCGGCAAACACCTGCTGAGACATTGAATGATGGAAAAGACTATGTACCAACGAATAAATGGGTGCTATTTGGTCACCACTTTGCAGCTATAGCAGGAGCTGGTCCTCTAGTAGGCCCCATTTTAGCAGCACAGATGGGGTATTTACCAGGAACGATTTGGATTATTGTTGGGGTTGTTATTGCAGGAGCAGTACAAGATTTTGTCATTTTGTTTGCTTCAATGAGACGAAATGGAAAGTCGTTAGGGGAAATGATTAAGGATGAGATTGGTCCTATTACAGGGTTAATCGCAATGATTGGGATTTTAGGTATTATGATTATTTTATTAGCTGTATTGGCTTTAGTAGTTGTGAAAGCGCTTATTGGAAGCCCGTGGGGGATGTTTACGATTGCAGCAACAATCCCAATTGCTATTTTAATGGGAGTGTATATGCGCTATATTCGTCCAGGAAGAGTGGGAGAAGGGTCGGTTATTGGAATTATTTTGCTTATTTTAGCCCTTATTGGTGGACAGTATGTAGCTGAAAATCCTACCCTTGCAAGCATGTTCACGTTTAGTGGCGAAACAATTGCTATCATGCTTATTGTATATGGCTTTATCGCATCTGCACTTCCCGTTTGGATGCTGCTTGCACCGCGTGATTATTTAAGTACATTTTTGAAGATTGGTACAATCGTTGGATTGGCAATTGGCATTGTTATTGTTGCACCACAATTACAAATGCCTGCTGTTTCAAAGTTTATTGATGGAACAGGCCCGGTATTTTCAGGGAACTTATTTCCATTTTTGTTTATTACAATTGCTTGTGGTGCGGTATCAGGATTTCATGCTTTAGTTTCTTCAGGTACTACGCCAAAAATGATTGAAAGAGAAGGGCATGCACAACCAATTGGTTATGGGGCAATGTTAATGGAATCATTCGTTGCAGCAATGGCAATGATTGCAGCATGTGTGTTAACACCGGGAACTTATTTTGCGATTAATAGTCCAGCGGCTCTTATCGGTACAGATGTAACCCAGGCTGCACAAGTTATTTCATCATGGGGATTTGCGATTACACCAAATGAGTTAAAAGAACTGGCTACAAATGTAGGAGAACAAACAATATTATCTCGAACAGGTGGTGCACCAACATTAGCAATCGGAATGGCTTATATCTTTTCACAAATATTGGGCGGTACAGCGATGATGGCATTTTGGTATCACTTCGCCATTTTATTTGAAGCACTATTTATTTTAACGACAATTGATGCAGGAACACGCGTAGGCCGTTTTATGATTCAAGATATATTAGGGCATGTATATAAGCCGTTTGCAAGAACAGATTCCACAGTAGCAAATGTGACCGCCACAACATTATGCGTATTAGGATGGGGTTACTTCTTATATCAGGGAGTAGTGGATCCTCTTGGTGGCATTAATACATTATGGCCACTCTTCGGTATTGCTAACCAAATGCTAGCTGGAATTGCTTTATTACTTGGAACAACTATTTTATTCAAAATGGGTAAAAAGCTATACGTTTGGGTAACGCTTATCCCAACAATCGGATTGCTAATTGTAACAATGACAGCTGGTTATCAAAAGCTGTTCCATGAAAATCCTAAAATCGGATTTTTATCGCATGCAAAAGTATTTCAAGGTGCATTGGATGAAGGAAAAATATTAGCACCAGCAAAAAATATCGCACAAATGAAACAAATCATTTTCAACGATTATATTGATGCGGCACTTTGTGGAATTTTCATGTTAGTCGTCATAGCAGTTCTAATTTCTGCAATTCGTATATGGATTCGTGTGTTGCAAAACAAAGCTACACCATTAAAAGAAGCACCATATATTCCAAGAGATGAAAGTGAGTCGAGAAATTATGCTTAAAAAATTAGGAAACATATGGGGAGCAAGAAAACAATTCATTAGCTTGCTTGTTGGAGTTCCAAGTTATGAAACATATGTCACTCATATGAAAGAAAATCATCCTGGAGATCCCATTTTATGCCGAAAACAATTTTTTGCAGAGGCACAAGAAGCAAGATTTAATGCAAAAGGCGGAAAAGTATCAAGATGTTGTTAAAAAGAAGAGCGGGGTTTGAAGTGGCCCCTAAAAGTTAGACACGGTTATTTCATTAGGCAGCTTGATAAAAGTGAGTCCGGTATTGTACCGGGCTCATTTTTAATTTTGCCTTTATCCGTTTCTTATTATAATAATCTATATATTTTTCTAATTCTATTTTAAATTCCTCTACACTTTCAAACTCTTTTATGTAGAGGAATTCTGACTTCATGATCCCGAAGAAATTCTCCATGACTGCGTTGTCATAACAGTTTCCTTTTTGGGACATACTCTGCACAATACCTCTTGATTCAAGTGTCCGGACATATTGTTTCATTTGATAATGCCACCCTTGATCGGAATGCATCAATAGTTGGTGGTTTTCAGGTAATCGTTCTAATGCTGTCTCTAACATTTCTGAAACAAGTGAATACGTCGGTCTAGAGCCAATTGTATAGGTAATAATCTCACCATTATACAAATCTAATACAGGTGATACATACAGTTTCTCTCCAAATAATTTAAACTCTGTGATGTCCGTTACCCATTTTTGATTTGGTGCATCTGCATGAAAACTGCGCGCTAAAATATTGGGTGCAGTTTTACCGACTTTCCCCTTATAAGACTTATATTTTTTCATACGCACAACACACTTTAATCCAAGCTCTTTCATAATACGTTGAACCTTCTTGTGATTCACTTTCTGACCACGATTCGTTAACTCATCACGAATGCGACGGTAGCCATAACGACCTTCATTTTCTTTACTAAATCATAATACGTGCTTCAAGTGCTTCGACTGACCCTTCAGCTAAAGCTTGTTTGAATTGTTTATTTGAATCTTTTTTCATGGATGGACGCCCCTTTTTCTTAGATTGAAGGGCATTAATTCCTTGTGTTTCGAGTTGTTTTTTCCAAACAGAAATCGTTGAAGGGGCAGGAATGTTGAAGATAGCTGCCGTCTCAAATAAGGACATACCGTTTTCAATCATAAAGTTTCGTACGTCTAGTTTAAATTGTTGCGTGTAATTTGTATACCGTTTTAGAAAAGCTTCCACACCATTTTGTTTATATTGGTTTACCCAATTCAAAATTACGGTGTCTCTTATACCAATCGCTTTACCAATTTCTCGGTAACTTTCATTTCCGTTCAAATAACGTAGAACGATGTGTATTTTTTCATCAGCTGTAAATTTAACCATAGAAAAACTGCACCCCAATTGTTAGACTGTGTCTAACAATTGGGGTGCAGTTCAGGTTTCGCTCTTTTTTTCGGTTTACGTTTCACGTGGAACAGAAAAAAATAAAGCTACCGTTTGATAGCTTTATTTTTGCGTCGTTATACAAGTTCTTTTCCGGCAAATTTACGATATGCACCGTGATGTGTTGGGCCTACATATTCGTTGATTTTAAACGAATGACGAATCGCCGCAGTAATAAATTCCTTCGCAACTTTTACAGCTTCTTTTACAGATTTACCTTTTGCAAGTTCAGCTGTAATGGCTGCTGAGTATGTGCAACCTGCACCATGTGTATTTGTTGTATCAATTTTTTCTGATTCTAAAAGTTCAAATGTTTCACCATCATATAATACATCAATTGCTGTTTCTGTACCTAATTTGCTACCACCTTTAATCAGTACATATTTTGCACCTAAAGCATGAATTTTTTTCGCTGCTTCTTTCATGTCTGCAAGAGAAGTAATTTTTACACCGCTTAATTGATATGCTTCAAATAAATTTGGTGTTACAATTAATGCTTTTGGTACAAGAACATCACGTAAGCAGTCATTTGTTTCAGGATGTAAAGCTTCGTCTGCTCCTTTACAAACCATAACTGGATCTACGACAACGTTTTTTAGATTATGTTTTTCGATTGTTTCAGCAACCATTTCGATAATCTCTACTGATCCAAGCATACCTGTTTTTAATGCATCTACACCGACACCTTCAATTGTTGTTTCTAATTGTGGTTTTAATGTAGAAACAGGGATAGGAAATACGTTATGTGCCCAGCCATTGTGTGGATCCATTGTTACGATTGTTGTAAGAGATGTCATTCCGTATACACCAAGTTCTTGGAATGTTTTTAAATCCGCTTGCATTCCGGCACCACCGCTTGTGTCAGAACCAGCAATTGTAAGTGCTTTATTTAATGTCATTGTAAAAGCCCCCTCAGGTGATATAATGATAACTGCATTTTTAATCATTATATCAATGTTGTGAATAAGTACAAAGTAAAAAAGTGGATTGTTCCCTTGAAAGGATATCTATTTTTTATTATAAACTGGAAATTTATGTTCATTTAAATAAAAAGTTACTTTTTATATATGTAGCAGAATAAAAATGTTGATGGTATCTACAGATTCAGTACCAACAAAAACGATTACAGGCATTTTTGGATTCGTAACGGGAAGTGTTGTTCAATAAAGATTTAAATTCAATTGTTGATGAAGAACTAGTAGAAATACTAGAGGATTTCTAAGAGAATGGTAAAAGGACGTTTGGAGAAAGAGGCAAAGATTAGGGGCCAATGCTATTGTTGGCCTGCGCTTTGAGATGACCGCTGGGCAAGGGTTGACAGAGTGAATCGGTTATGGCACAGCTGTGATGATAAAGTAGTTACTAAGAGATACTTGTTTGTTATTGTTATATAGGATATGAAAAACAGTATAGTTATATAATTTTAATTTTTTGAAAAGAAAAATAAACAGTTAATATATTATTTTGTAAAGATTCAGTAAATAAATTGACATTAGAAAATAATTGCTATAAAATCATTGGTAATTGCATAGTCTTATCAAGAAAAGGTGGAGGGACAGGCCCTATGAAGCCTTGGCAACAGCCGAATATCGGAATTGTGCCAAATCCTGCAGGTAATAAATCCTGAGAGATAAGAAGGAATTTTAGAGCGTGTTTTTAAACTGCTTCTTTCTCATTCAGGAAAGAAGCAGTTTTTTTATTTGTTTTATATAAGAAGGGAGTATGAGAAATGAGCGAATCATGGGGAAAAGGAACAATCTGTGTGCAAGGGGGATATACACCAAAGAATGGGGAGCCGCGCGTTCTACCACTTTATCAAAGTACAACATATAAATACGACACATCAGATGATTTGGCGGCGCTTTTTAATTTAGAAGCAGAAGGGTATATCTATACACGTATTGGGAATCCGACAATTGCAGCATTTGAGCAGAAGTTAGCGGAACTAGAGGGTGGTGTAGGCGCTGTTGCAACAGCTTCTGGCCAGGCTGCTATTATGCTTGCTATTTTAAATATTTGTAGCAGTGGTGACCATTTACTTTGTTCTTCAACCGTTTATGGAGGGACTTTTAACTTGTTTGGAGTTAGTTTGCGTAAGCTTGGGATTGATGTTACATTCTTTAATCCGAACTTATCCGCTAATGAAATTGTGGCGCTTTCCAATGATAAAACAAAGCTTATTTATGCAGAATCACTTGGAAATCCAGCTATGAACGTTTTGAACTTCAAGGAATTTTCTCGTGCTGCAACAGAACTAGACGTACCGTTTATTGTTGATAACACATTAGCAACGCCATATTTATGTCAGGCGTTTGAGCATGGAGCAAATATTGTGGTCCATTCTACAACAAAGTATATTGATGGGCATGCAAGCTCATTAGGTGGCGTTGTAATTGATGGAGGGAATTTTGATTGGACGAATGGAAAATATCCCGAACTTGTAGAACCTGATCCAAGTTATCACGGTGTAAGTTATGTGCTGGATTTTGGGGAAGCGGCATATATTGTGAAAGCGCGTGTTCAATTATTAAGGGACTATGGAAATTGTATGAGCCCATTTAATGCATATATTAGCAATATTGGTTTAGAAACGTTGCATTTGAGAATGGAACGTCATAGTGAAAATGCTCTTGCAATTGCAAAGTGGCTTTCTAAGCATGAGCGTATTGAGTGGGTCAATTATCCAGGATTAGAGAGTAACGAAAACTATCCATTGGCGCAAAAATACTTATCAAAAGGTGCAAGTGGAGTTTTAACGTTTGGAATTAAAGGCGGACTAGAAGCGGCGAAAGAATTTATCGCAAATGTGAAATTGGCAACGCTTGTAACACATGTCGCAGATGCAAGAACTTGTGTTATTCACCCTGCTAGTACAACACATAGGCAGTTAACGGAAGAAGATCAACGTTTAGCCGGTGTTACGTCAGATTTAATTCGTTTATCAGTTGGTATAGAAGATGTTTCTGATATTATTGCTGATTTGGATGCAGCTTTAATTGGGGGCAAAACACATGCCAATCATAATTGACAAGGATTTACCAGCTCGTAAAGTATTGCAAGAAGAAAATATTTTTGCCATGACAAAGGAGCGAGCAGAAACACAAGATATTAGAGCTTTAAAAATTGCAATTTTGAACTTAATGCCCAAAAAGCAAGAAACCGAGGCGCAATTACTTAGATTACTCGGTAATACGCCCCTTCAATTGGATGTGCATTTACTTCATATGGAATCGCATATCTCTCGCAATGTAGCGCAAGATCATTTAACAAGTTTTTATAAGACATTTCGCGATATTGAAAAAGAGAGATTTGATGGGCTTATTATTACAGGAGCTCCGATTGAAACTCTTCCATTTGAAGATGTGGATTATTGGGAAGAGCTCAAGAAAATAATGGACTATTCGAAAACGAATGTAACGTCTACATTGCACATTTGTTGGGGAGCACAAGCTGGATTGTACTATCATTATGGGATTCCTAAATATCCGCTTGAAGAAAAAATGTTCGGTGTGTTTGAACATGAAGTACTTGAGCAACATGTGAAATTGTTACAAGGATTTGATGAGCTCTTTTTTGCACCGCATTCTCGTCATACAGAAGTACATGCAAAAGACATAGAAAAGGTAGAAGACTTGAAATTGCTTGCAACTTCAGAAGAAGCTGGTGTCCATCTTGTTATCGGGCAAAATGGAAAACATATTTTCGTTCTTGGGCATAGTGAATATAGCTGTGATACATTAAAACGAGAATATGAACGGGATATACAAAGAGGATTGGATATAGCAGTTCCAAAAAACTATTTCAAGTATAATAATCCAGATGAAAAACCACTTGTTAGATGGCGAAGTCATGGGAATTTACTATTTTCGAATTGGCTTAATTATTATGTATATCAAGAAACCCCTTATATTTTGTAAAGGATGCTATAACATGTGGTGGCGTTTTCTTTGCATAGACCAATTTCTATTTTTGTAATGTTCAAAATACATTGTTTTTCAGAATTTTAAATTATATAATGGCATCTAAATACATTTTTTTAGAGGGGTGGACAGTGTTATGAATGAGATTCAGGTAGGGTTATTAGGACTTGGAACAGTCGGAAGCGGTGTGGTTCGTATTATCGAGAACCATCAGGATCGATTAATGCACCAAGTAGGTTGCCCAGTGAAAGTAGCAAAAGTACTCGTGCAAAATATAGATAAAGAACGTGAGATCCAAGTATCCCCTAATTTATTAACGAAACGTGCAAATGAAATTATAGATGATCCGAATATTGATGTTGTTATTGAAGTAATGGGCGGGATAGAAGAAGCAAAAGCTTATATTTTGCAAGCTTTAAAGAATGGAAAACATGTTGTGACTGCCAATAAAGATTTAATGGCCTTACATGGGGCAGAACTTTTAACAGTGGCAAAAGAAAACAGCGCTGATTTATTTTATGAGGCAAGTGTTGCAGGTGGTATCCCTATTTTACGAAGCATTGTAGAGGGGCTTTCCTCAGATTTGATTACAAAAGTAATGGGGATCGTGAATGGCACAACAAACTTTATTTTGACAAAAATGACTGACGAAGGGAGAGCGTATGACGACGTGTTAAGAGAAGCGCAGCAGCTTGGATTTGCTGAAGCGGATCCAACATCAGACGTAGAAGGTTTAGATGCGGCAAGAAAGATGACGATTTTAGCGACTCTTGGTTTCTCTACCAATGTAGAACTTGGGGATGTGAAAGTGAAGGGGATTACTTCTATTACGGAAGAAGATATTGCATATAGTAAAAGTTTAGGCTATACAATCAAGTTAATCGGACTTGCAAAGCGTGATGGCGACAGGCTAGAAGTAACAGTTGAGCCAACTTTGCTTTCCAATACACATCCTCTAGCAGCTGTTCAAAATGAATATAATGCTGTATATGTATACGGGGAGGCAGTAGGGGAGACGATGTTTTACGGACCTGGTGCTGGAAGTTTACCAACAGCAACGGCGGTTGTTTCTGACCTCGTTGCCGTTATGCAAAATATTCGCCTTGGTGTAACGGGTAATAGTGCAGTTTCTCCACAGTATGAGAAAGTATTAAAAGAGCCTCATGAAATTTTTGTGAAAAAGTTTTTACGATTGCATGTAAAAGATGAAATTGGTGTATTTGCAAAAATTACATCGCTATTCTCTGAACGAGGTGTAAGCTTTGAAAAAATTATTCAAATGCCACTTCAGGAGAAAGGAAAAGCTGAAATTGTTATCGTTACTCATCGCGCATCTCTGGCAGACTACGAATATATTTTACATACACTGGGATCATATGAGGAAGTAGATTGTGTGAAAGCAAACTATCGAATCGAAGGGGATGCGAAGTAATATGGAAAGGCTAGGGGCTGATTTGAAAGATTTGAGTATTGCAATTGATACAAAACAGCTGAATCCAGTTGCCAAATAATGAGAAGGTTGTGTCTGATTATATTCGGGAAGTTGTTTTACAATAAAGTAGAAAAGGCCTATTGAGTTTTTCATAACTCAATAGGCTTTATTTATGCGGAAAAGTTCGGTCACAATGAAGAGAGTGAGAAACAACATAATGGGCAAAATCGCTTTTCAAATTGTGGTTTGGTATAATTAGGAACAATCTAAGAGAACGAAAAGGAGTTTTCATATGAGGGCAAAATTAGTAAAGGGAATATTACTTCTTACGGTGGCGTCTTTTTGCTTATTTGCATACGGTTTTCTTTCAGGTATTAACGATGTATTGAATCCAAAAGCCTCGAATTTCGTCATGAAACGAGAAGAAGTGCAAGGAAAAGAAAAAAAGAAATCTGGGGCGTTGCAAGTCGTTAGCTTAGGGGACTCGCTAACGAGAGGTGTTGGTGATAAAGAAGGAATTGGTTATGTTGGACGCATGAAAGAAGAGTTGGAAAAAGGGAATAAGACAAAAGTTGCATTAACGAATTTAGCTGTTAGTGGAGCGAAGATGCCGGATTTGTTACAGCAAATCGAGAGTAGCGGCGCTAAATATTCCATTAAGCGTGCGGATCTTATTGTGTTAACAATTGGAGGGAATGATTTATTCCCAGGTTGGGAATCGCTTGGGAAAATAGACTTGGAAACATACCGTCCAGATACGGAAACGTTTCAAAATCAAGCGAAAAAAATTATAACAGAAGTGCGTAAAGTAAATGCGGATAGTCCTATTTTTTGGCTAGGGTTATATAATCCTTTCGAAGATGTAGAAGATTTAAAAGGCTCATCAAATATTGTCGTAGATTGGAATGCATCGTTAGAAAAAATAGCAGTCAATCATAAAAATGTATACATTGTACCGACATTCGATTTGTTTCAAAGTCGCGGAAAAGAACTATTGTATTCAGATCATTTTCATCCGAATGAAATAGGTTATTCATATATGGCAGATCGCTTAGTGAAAAATGTTATAAGTAAGCTAAAGCTACAAGGGGGAGGAGCCAAATGACGACAATCCTTTCGGTAAGGAATGTAAAAAAGGTTATCGGAAAGAAGACGCTTGTAGAAAATATTTCATTTGATGTTAAACAAGGAGAAGTGTTTGGATTTCTTGGACCAAATGGTGCAGGGAAAACGACAACCATTCGAATGTTAGTTGGACTGATTCAGGCAACGGAAGGTGAAATTTCTATCGGTGGTTATCATATTAAGGACAATTTTCGAGAAGCAATGCGACAAATTGGTAGTATTGTTGAAAATCCAGAGCTTTATACGTACTTAACAGGCTTTGAAAATTTAAAGCAATTTGCAAGGATGTTAGGCGGTATACCAGATGAACGTATTTTTGAAATTGCAAAGATGGTTCATTTAGATAAACGGATTCATGATAAAGTAAAAACATATTCTCTTGGAATGAAGCAACGCCTTGGAATTGCACAAGCTCTTCTTGGAAGACCAAAACTTCTTATATTAGACGAGCCAACAAATGGATTAGATCCCGCTGGTATAAGAGAGTTAAGAGAATTTATACATAAGCTTGTGAGAGATGAAAAGATGAGCGTATTTATTTCAAGCCATTTATTGAGTGAAGTGCAAATGATATGTGATCGCGTAGCCATTATTCATAAAGGAAAAATTATTAAAGTTGCTCCTATTGAAGAGTTAATAAAAGCTGCAAGCGACCGCGTAGAGTGGATTGTTACACCCATTTTGAAAGCGAAAGATCTATTGGAAAAATCAGAAGAAGTGAGTGAAGTTAGCATGGATCACCATCGTTTACTATGCCGTATGGATGTGAAATCCATTAGCAGTTGGAATAAGCGGTTTGTAGAGAGTGAGATAGAGGTACATAGTGTGAAAGAACTTGTGTTTACATTAGAAAATCTATTTATTGAACTCACAAGAGGTGAGGCACATGCGTGAATTTGCTAATCTTGTTTTGAATGAATCTGAGAAAATTTATCGTAAGAAACGTATTTTTGTGGTGATGTTAATATTAGTCATTCTCATTCCGCTTTTTGTATACGCGCAGTATAGAGAGATACAAACAACACAAAAGAGGCTTGGGACAAATGATTGGAAAGTTGCACTTCAGCAGCAAATTGTCGATTCACAAAATCGTTTGAACAATTCTAGGTTGCCAGAAGAGTGGCGAGATTGGCTTAAAGTTAGAGTAGAGCAGCAACAATATTATTTAGATCATAACATTAATCCAGCAGCACCGGGAGCGCCAACTTTTGTAAGGGCGTTCATTGAACAAGGGATTACATTGTTTATCCCACTTCTTGTCATGATTGTGGCAATTGATATTGTATCGGGTGAAAGAAGTGATGGGACAATGAAAATGCTTTTAACTCGTCCAATTAGGCGCTGGAAAATTCTCTTGAGTAAATATGTTACGATGCTTTTGTTTATTTCACTTATATTATTGCTTGTTGGTCTTTTCTCTTATGTACTATCTGGCATTGTTTTTGGATATGCAGGATGGAATTTACCTGTGTTAACAGGGTTTGTCATTGATAAGGAAACATTAAATACGAATTTTGTGCACTTAATCCCGCAATGGCAATATAACTTAATGGCGTATGGGTTAGCTTGGTTTGTAGCAATAGTTGTCGGGACAATCTCCTTCATGGTTTCCGTTTTGATTCGTAATACGCCCGCTGGTATGGGAATCATGTTAGCAGCTTTAATTGCTGGTGGTATTTTAAGTTCTTTCGCAACATCATGGGAAGGTGCAAAATATATATTTAGCGTCAATTTATCATTAACAGATTATTTATCAGGAAAGTTACCAGCGCTACAAGGTTTATCGATGGGATTTTCGTTAATGAATTTAACAATTTGGGCAGTGGTCTCTTTCGTTGTTTCCTTTGTAGTGTTTACGAAGCAAGATATGGTTAATTAAATGAATCAGGAGTGAGGGTAATGAAGAACATTTTAAAGAATGATTGGGAACCAATACTTGGACCAGAGTTTGAGAAGCCATACTATCAAAACTTGAGACAATTTTTAAAAGAAGAGTATAGTACGCGGGTCATATATCCAAATGCAAATGATATTTTTAACGCATTACATTATACGAGTTATGAGGATACAAAGGTTGTTATTTTAGGACAAGATCCATATCATGGACCAAATCAAGCGCACGGATTAAGTTTTTCTGTACAACCAGGAGTAAGGGTACCACCATCTTTACAAAATATGTATAAGGAACTTAAGGCGGATATTGGATGCGAAATTCCGAATCATGGCTATTTAGTAAAATGGGCAGAGCAAGGCGTATTATTGCTTAATACTGTTTTAACAGTTCGCGAAGGAGAGGCGAATTCTCATAAAGGAAAAGGATGGGAACAGTTCACAGACCGTGTCATTGAGTTGTTAAATGAGCGTGAAAAACCAGTAATCTTCATATTATGGGGACGTCACGCACAAGCAAAGAAAAAAAGAATTACGAATCCAAATCACTATATCATTGAGTCTGTACATCCAAGTCCGCTTTCAGCAAGCCGCGGTTTTTTTGGAAGCAAGCCATTTTCAAAAGTAAATCACTTTTTATCTACCATTGGTGAAAAAGAAATCGATTGGCAAATTCCAAATTTATAATGTAATCATAAAAAAGGTAGCTTGTGTGAGCTACCTTTTATTGTTCATTCTTTAATTTTGCATCTAATACAAATGTACCAAACGGAATAATGGATGCAAGAAGTGCGCCAAGAACCCATAAAATAGATTTACGGTTTGCAATCGTTACTTGAATGACTGCAAAGATAAATAAAATAAATAATACACCGTGAGCCATACCTGTAATTTTCACAGCTGCTGCAAATCCTGCAAAATATTTTAATGGCATTGCTACAAATAATAGTAATAGAAAAGAAATCCCTTCAACGAATCCGATTGCTCTTAATCGTCCAACTGGTGTAGATAACATGAGATAGCCTCCTTAAATATAAGCTTGTATATAATAAATTTGTATTCGTTTCCAAAATAAAATAGTCTTTTTTGTTTCATTATATACAAAAACGAAGTTTACACTATGATAATGTTGTAAAGTTCAAAATATCTTCACAAAATCTCTCACATGTAAAGAAAACCCCTTTGAAGTATTTGACTTCAAAGGGGAGGTATGAATGCTTCAATTAAGCAATTACTTCATTTTCTAGTACAAATTTCTCGACTACTTTTGCAACACCGTCGTTCATATTCGTATCTGTTACATAGTTTGCGATGGCTTTAATATCATCTGGGGCATTGCCCATCGCAACGCCAAGGCCAGCAAATTCAATCATTGTCTGATCATTATAGCTGTCGCCCATCGCGATGACTTCTTCGCGCTTAATACCAAGCTTTTGAATGAGTTGGTTTAAGCTCGTTCCTTTTGTAACACCAGCTTCTGTGAACTCCAAGAAGTATGGTTTGGAACGCATAACACTTAGCTTTCCTTCTAATTGTTTTTGGAGCTTCTTCTCTACTTCAATCAGTCGCTCTGCTTCTTTATTCATTAATACTTTGACAACAGGTTCTTGTACAGCAGCGACAAAACTATCTACTTGGATAATTGGCATACCTGTAAGTTGTCCCTCGATTTCTGTATAGGGATTATTTTCTTCCGTTATAATATCATCACCCATATATGTGTGAATCCAAACGCCTTCTTCTTTACTAATCTCATATAAATTGTGAACGATTTCAGGTGATAACGTACTGCTAAATAGTTCTTCATCTGTTTTACAATTAATAATTTTTGCACCGTTAAATGACAAGATAAAGCTTCCGTATTCTTCTAAACGAAGTTCTTTAGCAATATGACGCATACCAAACGTTGGGCGCCCTGAAGCAAGTACGACTTTAACACCTTGTTCTTGAGCTGTCATTAAAGCCTGCTTTGTACGCTCTGAAATCGTGTGATCATCACGTAATAAAGTATCATCTAAATCTAAAACAATCATTTTATAAGACATATAGAAAGTTCCTTTCTGTATTGAAATGATAAATAACAGTACTAGAAATAAAAATATGAAGAAGTAAATTGTAAGACATCGAACTTCTTCTTGCATAACGAAAAGGTAGATTACATTGTTAGTATAAATTATCAAGGGCGATATGCCCATGATAATTTATAACTATCGTAGCAACTTGAAAAGTAGAGTGCAATAATGGAAGTTCTCCTATTTACGAAAATTGTTTGTCTTTTGAACGGGAAAATAGAACTTCAAGTAAAATGGCCATAACGGAGCCAAGGACGAGACCGTTACTAAAAAATGATGCGAAAACGGGTGGAAGGGCTGAGAATGCTTCTGGTGGTACAAACATAACTCCAATTCCAGTAAAGAGCGACAACCCAGCAACGCGAAATAGACGTTCTTTATTTTGTACTGAATCATATTCACGAAAGGCAAGGCCAATCATACTTGCAAATACGGGATAAATGGCTGCATATCCAACGGCGATAGGGATAGCTGCAAAGAATGAAGTAATCTTTGGGAATATGCTAATGAGAATAATAAAACTTGATCCTAATATAAAAGGAATTCGCTTATAAATATTTGTTGTTGCGATAAAACCAGCTGATCCTGAAATAGCTACAGGTCCTACCGCTGAAAATAGACCGCCTAGCAATTGATTGATACCTGTTATAATACCAGCTTGCTTGAAGCGATTTTGTACTGCATTTTCTTCGTATTGGGAAACTACTTTTTGAACAACGCGAATACTTGCTAACATGTTTGTAAGAAGAAGTAGTGTGACAAACAGAACTGTGATTGCCATATTCCATTCAATACGAGGCGATCCAAAAACAAATATAGATGGAAGCTGAATGATCTCTGTTACGGGTGGAATAGGATTTGATAAACCGAAGCACGCAAATAAAATCCATCCGAAGACAATACTAAAAAGAACAGAATATTGCCCAATAATAGGTAGCTTCATAATGAAAAAAGATAGTACAATAACAATAAGTGAGAGAATAAATACGTTTATTTGCACTTTCGTATGACTTCCATCAAGCCCAAACATTCCTTTTAAGAAAGCACCGCTCAGCTGTGCAACAAGAAGGAATAAATACGTTCCGATTACTGTTGGTGTAAAATAATGAACGAGCTTATCAATAAGTCCAAAGACACTAAGAATAATACAAATAATACCGCTTAATAGGAAAGCGTATTGTAAGACGCGGAGCGTTTCAACGTTTGATCCGAATAGTACGATACCTAAACTTGCATAAAGAGAGCAGACTCCCCACCAAAGGCCAGCCGGGCCTTCTTGAATAGGTAACTTATGGCCAAACAGAGCTTGCAATAAGCCTGCAAATCCAAGAACAAATAATGTCCTTTGTATAAAAGCAATCGCTTCAGCACCATTCAATCCATAACTGGTGGCAACACTAATCGGTACAATTAGGCTACCCGCCAAAATAAATAATGCCCACTGCAGGGCAGAAAGAAATGTTTTCATGATATCAACCTCTTTCATAGATTCCATTTCTAGTATATACGTATTTTATTTTACCTGGCAAAGATTTGTAGATTGAGAAAAGAGTTGAGGAACAGTATGAATGCACGCAGGCAATTGTTAATAGCGATTATATGTATGTGTTTTGTTGTAATACTTGGAACAATTGGATTTATGGTAATAGAAGAAATTAGTTTGTTTCAAGCTTTTTGGATGACAATGATTACAGTATTAACAGTAGGGTATGGAGATGCAATTCCAGTAACACAAGCTGGAAAAATTTTTGCACTTTTAATTATACCTATTGGTGTAGGGATTGTTACATATGCCATTGGGGTAGTGGCAGCAATGATTATAGAGGGAAATTTATTTCATGCAGTGCGGAGGAAGAAAATGAACAAACAAATAGCAGGATTAAAAGATCATATCATTGTATGCGGCTGTGGTAGAGTAGGACTTCAAGTTGTACATGAATTACAGGAAAAGAAAGTTCCTTTTGTTGTTATTGATAAAGATAGAGAAGTACTAGAAAACGAAAAAATTTTATATGTACATGGTGATGCTACGGAAGATCAAATATTAATGAAAGCTGGAATTAAGAGAGCTGCTGGCCTTGTGGGGATTGTTGCCAATGATGCTGAAAATGTATTTATTGTGCTAACAGCAAGAGGACTCAATCGTAACATCAAAATTGTGGCTAGAGCTGAAAAACCAGAAACAGAAGAAAAGTTACGTCGCGCTGGCGCGGATAAAGTGATTAATCCATCTAGTATGGCTGGAATTCATATTGCAAAAGGTATTGCAAATCCATTGGCGGTTCATTATATTGATACAGTGCTATATGGGACAGAACAATCATTTGCAATAGAAGAGTTTCAAATTGGAAAAGATGCGATTTTGATTGGAAAAACATTGCTGGAAAGTAACGTGAGAAATCAATTTGATGTCACCATTTTAGCGATTTTAAGAAATGGAGATATGATCCATAATCCGACAGGACAGGAAAAACTACAAGAACGTGATATGATAATAGTATTTGGTCCGGTAGAGAAACTGGAGCAATTTAAGAAAGAAATATAAAGTAAGAGGTGACGATGTATGCAAGTGTCTAGTGATAAAATTTTAAATAAAATGGCAAATGAGATTGCAAAAGCAAAAGGTAGTGAAGGGCAGAAGGTGAAGGAGCATTTGTCAGTTGTTCGTGCACTATGTGATTTACTATTAGATGAACAGGCTGAAACAAGTGTGTATGTAGAACCGAAATTACAGTCACAAGTAATTTCGTCTCATCCGATGACAGCACCAGTAACGCAACAAGTCACGACAGTATCGGCTGGGGAACCTGTATATATGAAAGAAGATGATGCAAACGGAAGTTCTTTATTTGATTTTTAAAGGGTAAAACGTTTGGCTTATATGTGAAAATTTCTTATCATAAAGATAAAAAGGGGAATTCTTATGAAAATTTTCTTCTTATTAGGTTGTATTGCAGCAGGACTATCAGTTGCATTAGGAGCTTTTGGCGCACATGGTTTAGAAAACAAAGTCTCCGCTAAAATGTTAGAGGTGTGGAAGACAGGAGTTACATACCAAATGTTCCATGCAGGAGGATTGTTGATTGTTGCATTATTAATGGACAAAATTCAGTCATCTCTTGTAAGTGCAGCAGGTTGGTTTATGGTAGCCGGAATTATTATGTTTTCCGGAAGTCTGTATGCATTAAGTATAACAGGCATTAAGTTTTTTGGGCCAATTACTCCTCTTGGCGGTGTCGCGTTTATTGTAGGATGGATTTTACTAGGAACTGCAATTGTAAAAGGATTATAAAAAAAAGCTGGCATTTGCCAGCTTTGTTTATTATCTTGGAGCGTAAGTCGCTTGTTGACTAGGTAGATACGTAATTTCTTCGGGGAATTCAACATAATCTAAATAAATCATAAGCAATAAGTAGCGCTTTCCAGACTGTGGTTCACTAATCACGATATGGTCGCGCCCAGCAGCTTCAATAATACCAGTATAAGATTGTGTCCCTAAAGTACTACTGCGTTCATATGTCATAACGACAGTCGCTTGTTTCCCTTTATTTAAGCGAAGAATATTTTCAATATAGGATTGCTCTAATGGGAGCATTCCTTGAGATATTGCATATTGTGCTTGTGCAGCTTGTTGTTGTAGGGCTTGCTGTTGCTGCAGAGCTTGTTGTTGTTGCGGAGTTATTTGCTGTTGCTGTGGTTGTTGCACATAACCTCCTGAAGGTTGATAGAAACCTGTTCCGTAGTATGGATTTTGTTGCTGTGCCATTCAAAAATCCCTCCTCAGTTTATCCTTTAATACACCCCTGGGCAGTCCGAACCGGAAGGTTGAAAGAAACAATGTTTTTTAAAACGGCCAGAATTTTGTTGGTTATACCAAGTTGGTGGACAAGCGCCTTCAGGTCTAAAGAACCATAATGCAAAATTTGCAGGCCAAAAACGCTGACCTTGAATATTCCGTCTGGCAAGCGCAATATCTTGCTCGCGTGCTCGTTGATAGAAATAACCTTTTTGAGTTGCTTCAAATCCACCAGGTCTTTGATAAACCATTTGGCGTAAATTTCGTATGCTTTTAAAGTCTAAACAGTTTCCGCGAACACGATTTACTCCAACATTCCCAACCATTAGCATACCTTGTTGTCCTTCACCTTCAGCTTCGGCGCGCATCAGCCTAGCTAATAATTTCACATCTTCTTCTGTATACGGAATAACAGCCATTATGTCTCACCTCTCTGTTTGGAATGCATTAGAGAAAGAGGTTTATTTCTGGATGAAGTTTAGAACAATTACTAGTTCATACGTATGAGGAAAAGGAAGCGGATATGACAACCAAACAAAGTTTTAAGAAAGAGAATTTTAACTGTACAGGGAGGAAAATAATAAAAAAGGCTAGCATTTTGCCAGCCCCTTTATGATTCGAATATTTTTGACCATATATTTGAAAAGAAATCACCAATAGATCGCAACGTTACTATAAACCAATTTACTTTTTCCACTTCTGCTGTTGTTTTAGCCGTAACTTTCAGCTGTTTACTACCATCTAAGAACCCATATCGATCGGTTGTTTCTAAGACAATTGAACCTACTTTAGCATCCTTTTTAATAGGAGCAATTAGCTTTCCCTCTTCAGCAAGGGAGGGAATGGCTTCGGTAGAAATTTTGTAAGGTGGTTTACTTCCTTTTTTTGTGACAATTTCTATTTCCTTTTCAGGTGCTATTGATACGGCATCTTCTTTTCCTTTTACTACAGAAATCGTATTATTTTTATCTAGTTTTAATTTTTTCTTTTCAAAGTTATGAAAGCCGTAATCAATTAATTCACGAGATTCTGTAAAACGTTCATCCATTGATTTTGTTTTTATAATTACAGAAATAAGACGTAAGTCGCCACGTTTTGCTGTAATGGTAAAGCCATATCCCGCTGTGTCAGAGCTTCCCGTCTTTAATCCATCTGTTCCTTCATAAGCGAATGCAGCTCCAGGTAGCATCCAATTCCAGTTTTCCATTCGAATTGGTTTTGGATGATGATCAGGGAAGTTTCGAAATCTCTGTTTTGTATCCTCTAACATTTCTGGATACTTTGTAATTATTGTTTTTGCTAGAATACCCATATCGCGAGCTGATAAGGAATTTTCTCCATTTGGATCGGTTCCTTCAGGATGTTTTCCTTTTAAATCAGCATTATTTAACCCTGTAGCGTTTACAAATTTATATTTCTTTAACCCTAGTTTTTTTGCATATTCATCAGCAAGCTTTAAGAAGTTTTTTTCACTTCCTGCAAGAAGTTCAGCAAGTGCAATGCTAGATCCATTTGCGGAAAAGATAACAATAGAGTGATATAATTCTCGCACTGTATATTGTCTTCCCTTTTCAAATGGAACATTAGAAAATTCATTATTACGCGATACTTCATAAGCGTAATCCGAAATATTTACTTTTGTATCCCAAGTAATTTTTCCTGCTTTAATTGCCTCTAAAACAGCATACACAACCATCAATTTCGACATACTTGCAACAGCTAGCAATTCATCAGGGTTTTGTTCATGTAGTATCTTTCCTGTGTCTGCATCAAATAAAATAGCAGCGGCAGCTTCTATATGTATGTTTTCTTCTGCATGGGAGTTAGTTGCTCCTAAGGAAGAAAATAACAATAGAAAAGCTAGTAAAATAGATAAGATTTTCCTCATATACATTATCACCTTCGCATCGTTATTAGCATATAGCTTGTATCATTCTAGCATGATTTTGTGAGGATTTTGACAAAAATTTATCTATTTTGACTTAAAATTGCGGAAAAATGAGGATTTTAATAGGATATTAAAAGATATAAAAAAATGGGAGGAAGGGGTATCCCCTTTCTCCCGTTTTACATTCAATATTTCTTATCATTTTTTCTAAAACGACTTGTCTCATCGTAAGAAGAAATCTGTCTCCAAAAGGTCGGTATGTAAGACTTTTTGGCGTAAGCTTTCGTTTCCTTATACATGTAAAAAGTTTGTTACTTTTTCGCTTGGTAAAATGTTTCCGACAAAGAATGTTCCAAATTCGCCGTAGCGTGCGCTTACTTCATCGAAACGCATTTCGTATACGAGTTTCTTGAACTGAAGGACATCATCAGCAAACAGTGTTACACCCCATTCGTAATCATCAAAGCCGACGGAACCTGTAATTACTTGACGTACTTTACCAGCATATTGGCGGCCAATTTTACCATGGCTATACATAAGTTTTTTGCGTTCTTCCATCGGAAGCATGTACCAGTTATCATTACCTTGGCGACGTTTGTCCATTGGATAGAAGCAAATGTGATTTGCTGTTGGTAATTCAGGGTATAAACGTGCTAGAATTTGTGGATTTTGATATGGATCTTCATCAGCTGGAAGATAATTACTTAGTTCAACAACAGATACATAAGAATATGCTGGAATCATATATTCAGCTAATGTTGTTTTATTTAATTCTGTTTCAATTTCATTTAACTCTTCCATTGTTGGACGTAGTAGCATGAACATAATATCAGCCTTTTGACCAACGATTGTATACATTGCATGGCTACCTTGCTTTTCTGCAGCTACTTTATTCCACTTTTCAATTATATTTAAAAATTCAACGATTGCTTGTTCACGTTTTTCGCTAGATAATGTTTTCCAAGATACCCAATCGATAGAACGTAAATCATGCAAACAATACCAACCATCTAACGTTTTTGCTGCTTCACTCATTTCTTTCACCTCAGTTAATGATATTTTATACGTTAACTATAGCATATATAATATTAAATTCATCTATGTAACGCTTGGGTGCATAAAATTGTCATATTTTAAGGTGATAGAAATAAGAGTGAACTTATATTTAATAAAGCTGAATTTTATGAAAATATAATCATTTCGTTTTTCCCTATTTTTTAGGAGCTATAAGTTTAAAATATATGTGAAAAGAAGTATTCTTAAAGGTAGAGTTTTTTAACATTTGTAGGAGGGTTTATTCGTGAGCGATTTATTTACAACAGTAAAAGAAAAAGTTCAAGGAAAAGGCATTTCTATCGTACTTCCTGAAGGAACTGATGAAAGAATTTTAGGCGCTGCAGAGCGTTTAGCAAAAGAAGAAATTGTAAAACCAATTTTAGTTGGTAATAAAGAAGAGATTAGCGCAAAAGCTGCTAGCCTGAATTTAACATTAGCAGGTGTTGATATTTATGATCCAGCTACATATGAAGAAATGGATGCAATGGTAGCATCTTTCGTTGAACGCCGTAAAGGGAAAGCAACAGAAGAAGATGCTCGTAAAATCCTAAAAGACGAAAATTACTTCGGCACAATGCTTGTATATATGGGGAAAGCACACGGTTTAGTAAGTGGAGCAGCTCATTCTACAGCAGATACAGTTCGTCCGGCACTTCAAATCATTAAAACAAAACCAGGCGTTACAAAAACTTCAGGCGTATTCATCATGGTACGTGAAGATGAGAAATATGTATTCGCTGATTGTGCAATCAACATTGCACCAAATAGCCAAGATTTAGCCGAAATTGGTATTGAAAGTGCAAAAACTGCTGAACTATTCGGCATTGATCCACGCATTGCTATGTTAAGCTTCTCTACAAAAGGTTCTGCGAAATCTCCAGAAACTGAAAAAGTTGTAGAGGCAACTCGTATTGCAAAAGAAATGGCTCCTGAATTAACATTAGATGGAGAATTCCAATTTGACGCAGCATTTGTACCATCTGTAGCTGAGAAGAAAGCTCCAGGTTCTGTTCTAAAAGGTGATGCTAACGTATTCGTATTCCCAAGCTTAGAAGCTGGTAATATCGGTTACAAAATTGCTCAACGCCTAGGTAACTTTGAAGCTGTAGGACCAATCTTACAAGGTTTAAATATGCCGGTAAACGATCTATCTCGTGGTTGCAACGAAGAAGAAGTGTACAAGTTAGCTTTAATTACAGCAGCTCAAGCACTATAATGATAAAGCCCCGCTATTAGAGCGGGGCTTTTTTCGCTATTTCTCGAGGCCAAGCGCTTTATTATTACGATCAATAATGCGCTGTAAGTTCATCTCATATAGTGGAACTTCATCTATCGTTAGTTGTGAAGGTGTTAACTTTCGTGCAAACTGTTGCAATGTTTTTAACAGGCGCAGCATTAAGTCTTGAACAGTAATTGTTTCACCTAGTAATTCAGATAATGAAGCCATTGTACTTGGTACAATGTTAGGATACGTAAACCTTGTTTGTTCCCCTTGAATCGCTATATTGTAAAAATCACGAACAAGAGCTGCGCGCTCAGCGCCGCTCCCTGTAGCGCATAAATAAATTTGTACAGCTACCCCTCCGCGAATACGGCGCTGTGAAATACCAGCAAATTTTTGATCACGAATGCTTAAATCATAGCTTCCAGGACAATAAGAGCCTACGATTTCCTTTGCTTCAATATTGACATCGTAATCTTTTAGCATTTCTTTAATTAAATGCCACATTGTATCATATCCAAGGTCAATATCGATACCTTTATCAGATTCTTGGAATAAAAGTGATACATTTAAAACTCCTTCATCAAGCACGACCGCAAGGCCGCCGGAATTGCGGACAATGACATTGAAATTTTTCTCTTTTAAGAAAGAAACTCCTTCTTGTAAATGAGGAAGCCGTGAATCCTGGATTCCGAGAACAATTGTATTGTGATGAACCCAAGAGCGCATTGTTGAAGCTGAAGCACCATTTCCAATTGTTGTACATAGCGTATCATCCATTGCAAATGATTGCAGAGCGTGGAATGTAGGTCCTAAACTAGACTGATCAATAATGCGCCACTCTGGTTGAGATAAAATCGAATGGGAATTGCTCATATCATTAACCCCTTATCTATAAAATGACAATCTTTATTATAGCAAAAAAAGGTTGTGGGGGAGATTGTAAAAGAATCTTACTGGGGCTAAGATGGTTGGAGATATAGTAATGAAAGAGAATGTTATCAATTAGAGAGAGAAATATGGCAATTTAAGTGCAGAATAAAAAAGGATGCTTTTTTCGCATCCTTTTTATTCTGCAATTTTTTCTAAATTACCGTTTCGATCCATTCGGAAAGAGGTTTGCGTGCGTTCTTCTTCGTCCATCAGTGCTAATTTACGAGCACGATTCATAATATTCATCAGTGTTTCGTAGTCTTCTTGCACCGTATTCGATTGTTTTTCTAATTTTTCCAGTTTCTTCTCTAATTCTTCGTTGCGAAGTATTTGCTCTTTTAATTCTTGATTTAATCTCGTATTCTCGTTTTCGATTGCGGTTACTTTCACATTGGAAGATCCTATTGTTTGTAAAAATTGAATGACATCTTGCATTGTGATAGAAGATTTAGAAGCAGTTGGTTGTACTTGTACTGCTTGTTCTTCATGCGACGTGATCACTGATGGAGTTGGCGGTGTATAAAGTAGACGTTTTTTTGCATGTTCACCGCCAGCAGCGCGCATTTTATCTTTGCGATGTTTTTTTGCTAACTGAAGAGCTTGTTCATAGCTATAGCGAACAACGGCATTCCAACGAAAACCACAAGCTGCTGATGTCCGGTTTAATCGATCTCCAACTTCCTCAAATGCATTTAACTGTGTACTTCCTTCTCGAACATGACGGAGGACTGTTTCGGCAAGTAATAAATCATCCTCATCTGTCCAAGCATCTTGTCTTACTTTCATAGATTCAACTCCCTTTCTTTTTATGAACTTCCTATTTTTATATTGGGCAAAAAGAACTGCTTTTATACAAAGCTTTTAAAATTATGGTAGATTTTGATGATTTGTTTCGCCTCTTTGCTTTTCTTACATGTGGATACGATGTAAGGTTTGAATGAAGGTTATTTATGTAGGGAAACGTAAAAATAAAGCAAAGGATTTCTGCTGTGCGAAGCGATAGAGGAAACTTGCATCAAGCTTAAAAGAGCGGTAAAATACCATTTAGTGTTTATCCCGCTATTTTAGGGCAGTAAGACTCCCGCCTCAAGATGCAGAGAGAAGCAAGGAAGATAGGTGGGAGTAGGGCTGCCCGTAACAGCCCGATTGGTGAGGGCTCATAATCAGTGGGGGATGAAGAAAACCCCCACTGATTAAAGTTTCACTTTATGTTAAATGTACTTGTGAAAAGTTTAAAATAGAGGAAGTGTTATATAAAATGGGAAACGAATTTCGTGTTTGTGATGATTGCCAAGCAACGAACATTAAAACGTTGATACCGAAGCTTAAAAAAATAGATTCATGTGCAAGTATTGAAATTGGATGTCAATCTTATTGTGGACCGGGTCGTAAAAAATCATTCGCTTTTGTAAACAATCGTCCAGTTGCAGCACCTGATGAAGACGAGCTAATTAAGAAAATTGAAGCGAAGTTAAATAAGTAAGAGGAAGAGTGAGTGTTTCACTCTTCTTTTTTTATTGTCATAAAACGAATTTTAATACGAGGGAAAATAAGGGAAAATGAAAAAATGAAGTGTTGGTGTATGGACAATTAGATAACTTTTATATTCAAATAGGAGTTCGATCCGAATGCTTGTAATTGCATATTGCAAAATAATGGTTGACAGTCTTTTATGGTGCTAGGTAGAATAAAGAATATGATTCTGAGAATCATTATCAAAAAGGGTAAGAAAGTCAATTTTATTTTTATTATTTCTTGAGAATCAATCTCATTTTGTTACATATATATTATTGGTTAGGGCGGTTGAGAGATGGGAGCAAGTGCGAGGGGTATAGAGCAGCAAGTAAATATAAAAGAGATTAAGAGCAGGCCGTTTATTGCTTCTATTATTTTAATAGCAGGCACGATTTTGTTGGCTTTAAGTATGGCCGTTTCCATTTCATTTGGAGCAGCAGATATTAGCTTAAAGACGGTATGGCAAGCTGTTTTTCAATTTGATGATTCATTAACACATCATAATGTCATTTGGGAGCTTCGCATGCCGAGAGCAATTGGAGGCGTAGTCGCAGGTGCGTTTCTAGCAGTATCTGGAGCAATTATGCAAGGGATGACGCGAAATCCGCTTGCATCACCATCTTTAATGGGAATTACAGATGGAGCGGTATTTGGAATTGCGATTATGTATGCATTTTTCCCTAATTCACCATACTTAATGTTTGTGATTGCTTCGTTTGTTGGAGCAGCATTTGGTGCAAGTATTGTATACGGTGTGGGAGCTTCTTCACCAGGAGGACTAACACCTGTTAAGTTAGCGCTAGCTGGTGCGGCAATCAGCGCTCTACTTGGTGCTATCTCATCTGGTATCGCACTTTATTTTAATCTCGCTCAAGAAGTAAGTATGTGGAATGCAGGTGGCGTTTCAGGTGTGAAATGGGCAAGTATTAATATGTTGTTACCAATTGGACTTGTTTGCCTTGCTTTAGCAATTATAATGTCCAGATACATTACGATCTTAAGCTTCGGTGAAGAAATTGCGATTGGGCTTGGGCAAAATACAACTTTCATTAAATTTATCGGGACTGTAATTGTCCTTGTTTTAACAGGATCAGCCGTATCTATGGCCGGATCAGTCGGATTTGTAGGTCTTGTTATTCCACATATGACACGCTTTCTCGTTGGGTCTGATTATAGATGGGTCATTCCATGTTCCGCTGTATTAGGTGGCTTATTAATTGAATGTGCAGATATGTTATCTCGCATTATCAATCCTCCATTTGAAACACCAATTGGCGCAATTACAGCCTTAATCGGTGTCCCGTTCTTCCTTTACTTAGCTCGTAATGAAGGGAGAGGGAAAATATGAGGACAAGTATTTTAACAAAAAAGAACATTTCTGTTTTAACGATTTTAGCTGGATTAATTGTGTCCGTATTTTTCATTAGTTTAAATACAGGAACATTTAAAATACCGCCGATAGACGTATTGAAATCGTTAGTAGGGTTAGGGGTTGAAGAGCAATCTGTTATTTTGTTTGAATTTCGTATACCTCGAATGGTTATTGCGATTTTAGTTGGTTCAGCATTAGCAATATCAGGGGCGATCATGCAAGGTTTATCACGAAATCCACTTGCTGACCCTGGGATTATTGGTATTAATGCGGGAGCAGGATTAACAGTTGTTGTTTTCGTCTATTTCTTTTTTGGAAAAGTAGGAACTGGTACGTTCCTATCCGTATTCATTCTTCCATTTTTTGCGTTGGTTGGTGCGATATTGGCGGCGGTTATTATTTATACACTCGCATGGAAAAATGGCGTTTCATCGACGCGTCTTATTCTTGTTGGGATTGCAGTTGCAGCAGGATTTGGAGCGGTTAGTTTAATTTTCTCAATGAAAATGACTTCGAATGACTTTCGCTTTGCAACGATTTGGTTAGCGGGTAGTTTATGGGGGACGGATTGGAAGTTTGTATTAAGTGTACTTCCATGGATGCTCATTTTTTTACCGATTGCAATCCGAAAGGCTCATGTACTGAATGTCATGAATTTAGGTGATGCAGCGGCAGTCGGTCTCGGTGTCAATGTTGAGAAAGAAAGACGTAAATTATTATTTATTGCCGTTTGCTTAGCTGGTGCATCTGTAGCTGTTGCAGGTGGAATTGGGTTTATCGGATTGATGGCACCACACTTAGCAAGGCGCCTTGTCGGAGGGAAACACCAAATTATGTTACCGACAGCAGCATTAATTGGAACATTTCTGTTACTGTTTGCAGATTTGATTTCTAGAAGTGTACTCACAACTTCAGAAATACCAGTCGGTCTTGTTATTTCTGTTATTGGTGCACCATATTTTATTTATTTACTTATGAGGACAAAATAAAGGGAGGCGCGTTTTGAATGGTAACTTTAGCAGTTGACTCGGTATCCGTTGGCTACAATGAAGGATTAATTATTGATGGATTATCAGTGGAAATTCCCGAAGGAAAGATCACAACAATTATTGGACCAAACGGATGCGGGAAATCCACATTGTTAAAGACAGCTTCTCGTATTTTAAAAGCAAAACGAGGGACTGTTTATCTGGATGGAAAAGCAATTGAGAAACAGCCAACAAAGGAAATTGCAAAGAAAATGGCGATTTTACCACAGACTGCAGAAGTGCCAACAGGCCTTACTGTGTTTGAACTTGTTTCGTATGGGCGTTTTCCGCACCAAAAAGGATTTGGAACTTTGAAAGAAGAAGATTATCACTATATTCATTGGGCGCTTGAAGTGACAGGGATGACAGAGTTTGCACACCGGCCAGCGGAGGCGTTATCAGGTGGTCAACGTCAACGAGTATGGATTGCAATGGCACTTGCTCAAGGAACGGACTTACTTGTATTAGATGAGCCGACAACATATTTAGATATGGCTCACCAGTTAGAAGTATTAAATTTATTGAAGAAGTTAAACCATGAGGAAGGCCGTACAATTGTTATGGTCATTCATGATTTGAATCATGCTTCTCGTTTTTCTGATCATATGATTGCTTTAAGAGCTGGTAAGCTCATTAAGCAAGGAACTCCAGATGAAGTAATGACAAGTGAGACGCTGCGCGAAGTGTTTGAAATCGAAGCGCAAATTGTTCCATGTCCTGTAAATTGTAAACCGATTTGTTTAACATACGATTTAATGATGATTAATCAACAATTGCGTAAAAAAGCATAAATAGGGAAGCTTCCTCTCTTCAGCGGTTAGAGGGGAAGCATTCTAATGGATGTTGAACTTCTCGCTTTCGTATGGGAAGTTGAACACCCGTTAGAATGGGTTATACGAAGCTTATAATATGAATATGTTGATAAATTAATTTTATCGTTTCGTATAGTGATGTACAGCTTATAAAACAAATGATATCCAGGAGGGGGAAAACATATGAAAAGGTTCAAACTGACATTATTAGCAATGGTACTCGTTGTTACTTCTGTACTATTTGCAGCTTGTTCTTCTGATAAGAAGGAAGAAAAGAAAGCTGATGCAAAAGTGGAGGAACGTACTGTACAGCATGCAAAAGGGGAAATGAAAATCCCTGCAAAACCAAAGAAAATTGCTGACCTTAGTGGTTCAACGGAAGAATTATTAATCTTTGGAATGAAACCAATTATTACTGCAAATACATCTCAAGAAAAAATTGATGCTCATATTGCAGATAAATTAAAAGGTGTAAAACCAGTTGGCTCTGCTTGGGGCGACAAAATCAACATTGAGGCAGTAGCTGCTGCAAAACCAGATTTAATTCTTGTGAATAATCGTCAAGAAAAAATCTATGATCAACTATCTAAAATTGCACCAACTGTTATGTTAAAAACTCCATTAGATCAATGGCGTCCGAAGTTTGAAGAATTAGGTAAAATCTTTGATAAAGAAAAAGAAACAAAAGAATGGTTTAAAAAGTATGATGACAAAGCAAGCAAGTTACATGATAAAATCGTTGCGAAAACTGGCGATGCGAAGTTTATGAAAATGGCTGCATATCCAAATGCATTCCGCGTATATGGTGATTACGGTTACGGTAGCGTAATCTTTACAGATTTAAAATTACCGGCAGTTGCAGGGACACCGATGGATAAACCGTTAGTACAAGTGCAAAAAGAAGCATTAATCGACTACAACCCAGATTACTTATTCGTATTTACAACAGGTGACGGTTCTCAGCGCTTAAAAGAATTCCAAGAAGAAACAATTTGGAAAAACATGAACGCTGTTAAGAACAACCATGTATTTACAATTAAAAATGATGCAGTAAACAAAGGATACTTCCCACTTGGTAAAGAAATGATCTTAGATGAAATTGCTGAGTTCGTTTTAGGAAAATAGTAAATAAAGAAAATCACTTTCGCCTTGGCGGAGGTGATTTTTTGTATACAGGGGAATTTTATGCATTTCTATAGTCTTTCGTTTCTTTCTGTTTCCTATTTCGTTTATAATATAAAGTAAGAATGCAGTAAGGAAGGAGGGTGTCGGTATGGTATATTTAAACGACAAACTCAGCGAAACAAAAGTGTTTAAAGACCCAGTACATAAATATGTACACGTGCGTGATCGCGTGATTTGGGATTTAATCGGAACGAAGGAATTTCAACGTTTGCGCCGTATTAAGCAGCTTGGAACGACATTTTTTACATTTCATGGTGCGGAACATAGTCGCTTTACTCATTCATTAGGTGTATATGAGATTATTCGTCGTATGATTGATGATGTATTTGATGGCAGACCAAATTGGAATGCAGAAGATAGATTATTATGCTTATGTGCTGCGCTCTTGCATGATGTTGGCCACGGACCATTTTCGCATTCGTTTGAAAAGGTGTTTTCACTTGATCATGAGCAATTTACACAAAAAATTATTGTTGGCGATACTGAGGTGAATGAAGTTTTACGCCGTGTAGATCGTGAATTTCCGCAGAAGGTAGCGGACGTGATTGCGAAAACATCTCATAATAAATTGGCAATTAGTATGATTTCAAGTCAAATCGATGCGGATCGTATGGATTACTTGTTGCGAGATGCCTATTTCACGGGTGTAAAGTATGGGAATTTCGATATGGAGCGTATATTGCGTGTAATGCGTCCATATGGTGACCAAGTTGTTATTAAGAGCAGTGGTATGCATGCTGTTGAGCATTACATTATGAGTCGTTACCAAATGTATTGGCAAGTGTATTTTCATCCTGTAACGCGCAGCGCTGAAGTCATTTTAACGAAGATTTTACACCGTGCGAAAACATTGCACGAACAGTATTATACATTTAAGTATCATCCAGTACATTTCTATTCTTTATTTGAAGAAGAAGTAACAGTAGAAGATTACTTAAAACTAGATGAAAATGTGATGTATTACTACTTCCAGGTATGGCAAGAGGAAGAGGATCCGATACTTAGTGATTTATGTCGCCGTTTTATGAACCGAAATCTTTTTAAATATGTAGAATTTACTGAGAAACACGGTTTAGATAATTGGATGGAGTTAAGCAGTTTATTTAAAAAGATTGGTCTAGATCCAGAATATTACTTAGTTGTTGATTCAACGTCAGATTTACCATATGACTTTTACCGAGCGGGAGAGGAAGAGGAACGTCTTCCGATTTTACTTCGTATGCCAAATGGAGAACTTCGGGAACTTTCGCGTGAATCAGATATCGTTGAGGCTATTACTGGTAAGAAAAGAACGGATCAAAAGTTATTTTATCCACATGACTTAATCTATGAAGATGGACGAAAAGGAAAATATAAAGAGAAAATTATCCAGCTATTAGAAGGGAAAAAATAAGAAGCAGCTATCAGACTGCTTCTTACTTAAAAAGATTGAAATTATTTGTCGCTTAAGCGTTTTCCACCAACTGCGTAATGGTTTTTAGACATTTCTTCAATGAAAACAACGATGTTTTCTTCTGGAGCACCAGTTGTTTCGCTTACTGCTGCAGTTACTTTTTCAGCAAGAGCTTTCTTTTGTTCCTCCGTGCGTCCTTCTAGCATTTTCACTGTTACGTATGGCATGTATAATCGCTCCTTTATGTAAGTTACAATCTTATTATAACGGATTTTAAGAGAGAACAATCGCAAAAAAACAAATATTTTCTTTTTTGACATAATGAAGAGGAGATGAAGTATGGATCAGTTATTTAGGTATCCGTTGCACCAAATTCCACTAGTAGCAATGGCTATTATTATCGCTTTATCTGTGCATGAATTTGCACATGCATATATTGCATATAAGTTTGGGGATGACACAGCAAAAAGACAGGGACGTTTAACGTTGTCCCCAATGTCTCATTTAGACCCAATTGGTATGATTGCTGTACTTATTTTAGGTTTTGGTTGGGCACGTCCTGTACCTGTTAACCCATATAATTTTAAAAGGCCACGTCTTGCTGGCATTTTAGTATCTATTGCAGGGCCGATTAGTAACTTTCTTTTGGCGGCAATCGGTTTAATCATTTGGTATGGTCTATTAAGGATTGGTGTTTTAACTGCAATTCCATTTGCAGTAGCAGATACATTAGGACAATTTTTTGAAATTTTTATTGTTCTTAATGTTGTTTTGCTTGTCTTTAATTTATTACCAATTCCGCCACTTGATGGATATCGTGTTATGGAAGATTTAGCGCCAGCAAATGTTCGCGCTAAAATGACGCAGTATGAAAAATATGGAGCAATTGCGTTATTAATTCTTGTAATTACACCGCTTGATCGCTATACGATTCAACCTATTTTTAGCGTAGTTATTCCGCAAGTATTAGGGTTTTTAGAAAGTATCATCGCGCCTATCTTTGGGCTTATATAATATGTGAGCGAGGAGGAATTGTCTATGACAGAGAAAAAGAAAAAAATCGGTTTTAATATTGTAAAGAACGATTCAACAGATGGACATGGTGGTTTTGGTGTGGGCGCGCTTAGCCTAGAAAACATCTCACCTGTTATTGTAGATGTAACAGAACAAACAGCCTTTGTTGATATCGGAGCGATGCATGCGCGCAGTGCTGTAGAAAAGGGAATTAAATTTTTAATAAATAAAGAAGAAGTTCCAAACGGAAAACCGTATTGGCTCGTTTGGGTAACGATTGAAAGAACGGAAAAAGGTGCGTATTATGCCGGCGTCACAGCCTGTGAAATGACAGTTGACCGCGAAATACGCCGCGGCTACAAATCGCTTCCTGAACATGTAAATAAAATGGATAAATCATTGAAGCGTCACATCATCGTTGATCATATGGATGAAGCGTCTAAAAAAGTATTGGGAAGATTCCTAAAAGAGCATAATGAAGCAATTTGGAATGAATCGAGCGCAGAATTACGTCATGCATTATTAGGCGAATAAAATCGTTGGTGTATAACATCTTTAAACCAATTGAAGATAAGAAAGGGAAAGGCTACTAGAAGTACTTTGAAATGTACCCCGAATTGTGGACACTCAAAAAAATGGCTCCGGTACAATACCGGAACCATTTTTTAAGTGTTTAATTTTTAAAGGTCTTTTTATGAAACTGTCCATTTTATAGGGTGTAGTTCAATTTTCTAGTAGGCTTTTATTTCGTTTACCATGGGATGTATTTCTTCCACCAGCTATCCTTTTTCTTCTCTTTACTAGTTTTCTCAAAGTCCTCTTTATCATCAACATGGTCCATACAATATTCAGTTGGCTCCGTCCCTTTTGTGAAATACATTTTTACAGAGGTAGGGCATCCTTTTGTCGCGATTTTTCCATTTTCAGGATTGATATTTAAAGCGATAACATCACTTGGTTGCTTCAACTTTTTCTTCGGCTGACCATCTAATCCTTTTTCCATTGTATCTGCCCAGATTCTTTTCGCATAGCCTTGTTCAGCTGGGTTGGAAATCGGTTTTGGTTGGTCATATCCGACCCAAACTCCTGTGACAAGTTGTGGTGTGAAACCAATCATCCAACTATCTGTTTCGGTTGAACCTGATTTTCCGGCATATGTTCGTGACAGTTTTGGAAGAAGGGATTGTCCTGTTACAGCAGCATAACTGCTTAAGTTTTTGTTAAACATTCCAGTCATCATCTCTTCCATAACAAATGCTTTATTTTTATCAAGAACTTGCTTACTTTCTAAGTGTGCATCATATAAAATATTTCCCTCGTGGTCAACAACGCGGCGAATAAAGGCTGGTTTCACCTGTTTTCCGCCATTAGCAAACATACTATAGGCATTTACCATTTCAATTGGTTTTACAGGAGATGTACCGAGAGCGAGAGAAGGAACATCTTGCAATGAACTTGTAATACCAAATTGTTTCGCTGTTTTTATGAGAGTTTCAGTCCTTAAAAATAAGTTTGTTTTGACAGCATATACATTATCCGATACGGCAAGGGCTTGTGCCATCGTTACAAAGTCATCTGCATAATATCCTTTATAATTTTTCGGTTGATACTTCGAAACACCGTCTCCTAAAGTAAATACGGTATATTCACTTTTTAACCGAGTAGCAGGTGTAAAGCCTTTCTCTAGTGCTGCGTAATATAAAAATGGTTTAAAGGTTGACCCCGGCTGACGAGCAGCTTGGATGGCCCGGTTAAATTGGCTCTCCTTGTAATCTTTTCCTCCTACAAGAGCAGCTACTTCCCCTGTTTTCGGATTCATGGAAACAAGGGCGGTTTGGATATCTGTTGTCTTTGGAATATGGTCCTTCACAGCTTGTTCTGCAATGCTTTGTAGCTTTGGATCTAATGTTGTATAAATACGAAGACCACCGCGTTGTAATGTTTGTTCATCTAATCCAACGTCGTGAAGAAGAGCAGCTTGTACGGCATCTTGGAAGTACGGTGCTATTTCTGTTACTTCTTTTGTATCTAATGAAGAAAGTGCTAGCTTTTCTTTTTTTGCTGCTTCAGCTTGTTGTTTTGTAATATACCCTTGCTCGACCATTTCATTTAAAATAAGCGATTGTCTTTGTTTAGCACGTTCTTTTTTTAAGTAAGGTGAATAAAGGCTTGGTCCTTTTGGAATTCCAGCAAGCATACTCGCTTCTGCCAATGTTAAATCTTTTGCTGTTTTATTGAAATATAGCTGGGCAGCTGCTTCGATTCCGTAAGCGCCATGTCCATAGTAAATGGTATTTAAATAGCCCTCTAAAATACGATCCTTACTATAATTGACTTCAAGGCGGATTGTATACAGTGCCTCTAATAGCTTTCTTTTCCATGTTTTATCATGGTCTAAGTAAAGATTACGAGCGTATTGTTGTGTAATCGTACTAGCCCCTTGTACTTTAGCCATCGCCTTTATATCAGCAATGATTGCTCCAATGATTCGCTTCGTATCGAAACCATGATGATTATAGAATCTTTGATCCTCAATCGAAAGCGTCGCCTCTTTTACATAAGGAGAAATCTGTTCAAGCGAAATATTATAGCGCTTTTGCATCTTATTGCTCTGTCCCATAACTGTATCGTCATTCGCATAAAAAATACTCGTTTGCGGAACCAAAGTGGGGGGTGGTCCCATTATTTTTGCAACGATAATAATGATAAAAAAGGAACAAACGAAAAAAAGAACAGATGAAAAAACTATGGTGAAGAAAAGACGTTTATATTTTTGTAGTTTTGAATCGATAGTTTGATCCATCTTCTTCATCCCCTCGTCATATACTTTTACTAGTATTGAGGGTTTTATTGTATTTTAAACACAAAAAAGAGCCCTTTCCGTTAAGAAAGGAGCTCAAGAGCACGCGTAGGCCAGTCCGTAATGATGACATCCACTCCGTAATCTATCATGGTTTGCAAGTCTTTCTCTTCGTTAATTGTATAAGGGCGGAAGATAAATCCTTGTTTCTGCGCCATTTGTACGAATTCTTTTGTTAACAGTTTAAAGTTAGGGTGTAGCCCAGTCGCTTTTCTTTTTCTTGCTTCCCCAACTGGATCTAACATTGGTTCATCATATAACAGGGCTCTCGGAATTTCAGATGCTATTTCAGCTAATAATGAAATAGAATCATGATGAAAGGATGAGAATATAATTTTGTTTGATAGATGGTACTCTCGTACAAGGTCGACAACTTTTTGTTCAATATTCGGATAGTGGATCACATCTGTTTTAAGTTCAATATTTAGCTGCAGTTTTGTTGTAGAGAGCCAAATGAGTACTTCGCGCAAAGTAGGAATCTTTGCTTCATGAAAAGAAGGGCGCTTATGACTTCCAGCATCTAAACTTTGTAGTTCCGCTACTGTTTGTTCAGAAACGAATCCCGCACCATTTGTTGTACGATCAACAGTTTCGTCATGAATGACAACAAGTTCACCATCTTTTGATAGGTGGACATCAAGCTCGATACCGTCAGCACCAATGCGTTCGGCTTCTTGGAAAGCAATCATCGTATTCTCTGGATGGCTACCTTTCGCTCCGCGGTGTGCAAAAATAAGTGGTTTCTTCATTTCAAAATCTCCTTATGAGTTCCTTTTCTCCATTATGAAACTGATATAGAAAAAACACAATTCATATGACAAATATTTACAAAAATATAATAGTTGCACAAAAGTTAACGTTAACGTAAAATGTAATGATGTAATGAGAGGAGGGATACATATGTATAAAATCGATGAAGTAACGAAGCAAGTCGGTTTAACAAAACGTACACTTCGTTATTATGAGGAAATCGGTTTAATTCATCCGCCGGAACGCAGTGAAGGAAATATTCGTCTTTATACAGAGCGAGATATTGAACGAATTAAGAAGATTGTAGAAGCAAAAGAAGTATTAGGCATTACTCTGCAAGAAATGCAGCATTTTTTATCATTGAAAGAGCGAATGGAACAAAGAAAAAATAGTGATAATCCACTTGATCGAGCGATGATTCAAGAAATTAAAGATATGCTTGAAAGCCAAGTCCAAATATTAGATATAAAAATGAAACAAATGGAGCGAGTGAAAGCTGAATTAGAAAACAGCTTAGAGCGCGCGCGTAATTTCTTAGAGAAAACAAAAGGAGAGTAAATGAATATGGAGAGTAGACAGAAAATGGGAAGATTCATTACAGTATTGGCTACATTCTTAGCCTTCTCAGGTATTGGAGTTGTCGACCCTATTTTGCCAATTATAGCTGAGAAAATTGGTGCCACACATTGGCAAGTAGAGATGCTATTTACAGCGTATATTTTAACGATGGCAATTATGATGTTACCAGCGGGAATCTTTGCTTCTAGATTTGGAGATAAGAGAATGATGACAATTGGTCTTGCGATTGTAACTGTTTTTGCATTTACATGTGCTATATCACAAACAATCGCGCAATTATCTCTTTTCCGTGCTGGATGGGGACTAGGGAACGCGATGTTTTTTGCAACAGCAATGACATTATTGATTTCTCTAAGTAAAGAAGTTCATGAGGCAGTCGGTTTATATGAGGCAGCAATTGGTTTAGGTATGGCTGGCGGACCGTTATTAGGTGGTATATTAGGCGGGTATTCATGGCGTTATCCATTTTTTGCAACGAGCCTGTTAATTTTCTTAGCATTTATTTTAGTATTCTTTTTTGTAAAAGAGCCGGAGCGAAAAGTGAAGCGTAAGGCAGCTGGTGTAGGAGAATTACTTAACTTGGTGAAGTATAAACCATTTATGCAAGGTGCGATTTCAGGTATGTTATATTACTATGGTTTCTTCGTTGTGCTAGCGTATTCACCACTCATTATGCATTTATCAGCAATCCAACTTGGATTTGTATTTTGCGGATGGGGTCTAGCATTAGCGTATGGTTCTGCGATATTAGCTCATAAATTAGAAGGGAAATATGAACCGAAGGCATTGCTACGCTTCAGCTTATTTGTATTTGCAATCTTATTAATTGCATTATTCTTTGTTCAAATCATGTGGTTACAAATTGTTTTCATTATCTTATCTGGATTAGCATCTGGATTAAATAACGCTCTATACACAAGCTATGTGATGGATATTTCACCTTATGAAAGATCGATTACATCGGGTGTGTATAACTTTGTACGCTGGTTAGGCGGAGCAATTGCTCCTATTTTATCGGGAATTATTGGTCATGCAATTTCACCACAGAGTCCGTTTTTAGTAGGTGGAATCGTTGTCTTAGTTGGATGTGTTATGATTTTCATTCCTGTTCGTCGATCAGCAGAAATAGAGACAAAGGCCCTTTCTTAAGAAAGGGTTTTCTTTATGTCGATAATCGACTTAAATATATTTTTAGTCTTTTTACACTTTTAACTATACTTTTCCGATGTTTTGTTTTATTTTTGTTAGGGGACATTAATGATGTCCCCATTATAAATTTGCAATGAAAGGCGTGATTGTACGATGGAACTATGGTTCACTGAGAAACAAACAAAACATTTTGGAATTACGGCGCGTATTAACCGCACATTACATACGGAGCAAACAGAATTTCAAAAGCTTGATATGGTAGAAACAGAAGAATTCGGAAACATGCTGATTTTAGATGGCATGGTAATGACAACAGAAAAAGATGAGTTTGTCTATCATGAAATGGTAGCGCATGTTCCTTTATTTACACATCCAAACCCTGAGAACGTATTAGTTGTTGGTGGTGGCGATGGTGGTGTCATTCGCGAAGTACTAAAACACCCAAGTGTGAAGAAAGCAACACTTGTTGAAATCGATGGGAAAGTAATCGAGTATTCTAAAAAATATTTACCATCTATTGCAGGCGCATTAGATCATGAACGTGTGGAAGTAAAAGTAGGAGACGGTTTCCTACATATCGCAGAAAGTGAAAATGAATACGATGTAATTATGGTTGACTCTACAGAGCCAGTAGGACCAGCAGTTAACTTATTTACAAAAGGATTCTACGCTGGAATCTCTAAAGCGTTAAAAGAAGATGGGATTTTCGTTGCACAAACGGACAACCCTTGGTTTACACCAGAATTAATTACAAATGTAGTGAAAGATGTAAAAGAAATTTTCCCAATTACTCGTTTGTATACAGCAAACATTCCAACGTACCCAAGTGGACTTTGGACATTTACAATTGGATCTAAAAAATATGATCCACTAGAAGTAAGTGAAGACCGTTTCCATGATATCGAAACGAAATATTATACAAAAGAACTTCATAAAGCAGCATTTGCTTTACCGAAGTTTGTTGGAGATTTAATTAAGTAAAGGCGGGGAACGGCTAGAAGGAACAATTCCTTTTAGCCGCCGCTAAAGCATAAATAACTCATTTAAGGTGTTTGTCTATAAGGCTTGAACATGCTAGTTATGTATGCTTTAGAAAATAAAAAAGTCTTCTTATATAGATAAGAAGGTTAAGAGTGATCGAGAAAGAGGAGTACAGCACTCCAAATTTGAGAAATAATGAAAGGTTGGGATACCTTAGGTTCCACATAAGGAGGAAAAGAATATGCGTTTTGATGAAGCTTATTCAGGTAAAGTATTTATTAAAAGTCATCCAAGTTTTGAAGAAGCAGAAGCTGTTATTTACGGGATGCCAATGGATTGGACTGTAAGTTATCGTCCAGGTTCTCGCTTCGGCCCTGCACGTATTCGTGAAGTATCAATTGGACTAGAAGAATATAGTCCATATTTAGATCGTGAACTAGAAGAAGTAAAATATTTTGATGCTGGTGATATTCCATTACCATTTGGAAATCCACAGCGCAGTATAGACATGATTGAAGAATATGTAACAAAACTATTAGATGCCGGTAAGTTTCCACTAGGTCTTGGTGGTGAGCACCTAGTGTCTTGGCCAGTTTTTAAGGCAATGGCAAAAAAATATCCAGACTTAGCAATCATTCATATGGATGCTCATACTGACTTACGTGAGTCCTATGAAGGGGAGCCTTTATCCCATGCTACGCCAATTCGCAAAGTGTGTGATTTAATTGGTCCGGAAAACGTATATTCTTTCGGAATTCGTTCTGGTATGAAAGAAGAATTTGAATGGGTAAAAGAAGTGGGCATGAACTTATATAAATTTGAAGTGTTAGAGCCATTAAAAAAAGTATTGCCAAAACTTGCAGGACGCCCAGTCTATGTCACAATCGACATCGACGTATTAGATCCAGCACATGCACCTGGCACCGGAACATTAGAAGCTGGCGGTATCACATCTAAAGAATTATTAGATTCCATCGTAGCAATTGCAAATTCAGATATAAAAGTAGTTGGAGCCGATCTAGTCGAAGTAGCCCCAGTCTACGATCATAGTGACCAAACCCCAATCGCAGCAAGCAAATTCGTGCGGGAAATGCTACTTGGTTGGGTAAAATAAAAGCGGAGCCGACCACGAATTACGATATCGGTGATTCGATACACAATATCGACCGCTCTTCAAATTTCAACAACGATTATAAGTCATATGAAAAAAGGAGCGAGTTTCACGCAGGGAACTCGCTCTTTCTTTTATGCGACTTTTTCTTTTGAAGAAATTCCGCGGACTTCATCAGCGGTACGGATCGGGTATTTGCGGAAGACAAGCGTTCCGATATAACCGATAATTGTGGTAACAATCCCACATAATATAGCGGCGATTGTAACTTTTATTGCATCGTTAAATCCGAAAAGAACAAGAAGTCCTGGAATTGGTGATGCGGTACCAGGTGCATTATTTACAAGTTGAAATAAAGATGTGATAATACCAGCTAACGCACCGCCGACAAAGTTTGTCGTATAGATTGGAATCGGATTGGCAGCGACAACATCAGCTTGTGTCAATGGTTCAATAGCGACAGCAATCGTATCTTTTTTGGAACTAATCTTTAAACGTTTAAAGAAAATAAAGTTCAGTGGAGCTGAAGCTGCTACGGCAAGACTCCCAATCGCCATTGGTAAGCCTGTTAACTGAAGCATAGCAGTTAAAGCCATGGAGCTTAATGGAGATGTAGAGATAACTGTGATGAGCCCACCAAGCATAACGCCCATAATAATTGGGCTTTCTGTAGTTGCAATCGAAATAATAGAACCGATTTTCCCAAGTGTTGCATTTACAACAGGGTCTATAAACATAGCCATACCGCGTGATAGTGGTGCTGCAATAAATAAAATTGCTAAAAATTCCGCGCCAGCTGGTAACCTTTTTTCAAGGAATTTTACAATAAAGGCGCAAACATATCCGGCGAAAAATCCAGGTAAAATACCGAATCCGCTAGTAGCAATACCGATTAACACAGCATATACAGGAGATACACCAATTGCTAATGCGACTAAAATGGCCGATGCAACACCACTCATACCGCCAGATGCTTTTCCTACGGCAAATAAAAATTCGCTATGAAACATTTCGCCACCAATATAACGATGAAATGCTTCAATTAGAAAGCTGGCAATTGCGGCATTTGCTAAAGCTCCCATCGCTTTCATTCCGTAAGGAGCGCGGTAGCTAAAAAGTGTAAATAGAGAAAGTACAACAAGTAATAGTGCTAAACCTTGTAAGATAGCCATTTAAAAACTGTCTCCTTTGATTTTTGTTATAAAAATTTGTATTATTCAATAATAATACAAAAAAGGATGAAACGGAAAAATTTTTTATTAGGAAAATACTGCAAAGTGAGTCAACCTTACGATAATGTAAGGGAAGTGTAATGCATTTCAATAGAGTATAGTATACCCTTTTCCGTATAATACAGGTATAAGAAATTCAGACAGGAGGCGCATCTATGAAGCTGGCAATGAAAGTGATAGCAGTTTTCGCTATTATTTTAGGTGGAACAGCATATTATTTACAAACAAAAACAGAAGGCGTTGATGCCTTTGTAGACAACTTCTTTTCAAATAAAGAAATACAAGATTATTATGCGGTTATCAATAAAGGTGAGAAAAAAGATGGTGAGTATTTATATACATTTAAAGGATATACGGAAGATGGAAAACAACAAATGATTAAAAAGATGGTGAACCGTCAATTACAGGAAGGGACCTTTATAAAGATTTACGCAAAAGGTATACAAGGAAAAGGTTGGGCGGAAGTACCGAAAGAATCGATTCCACTAAAAGCGTTGCAAAAGATAGAAAAATCATAAAGGAGCGAAGGGGTTCGCTCCTTTATTAATGCGTTAAAATTGTAATCGACGAACTTGTTTTATGCGAAATCATTTTTACCCGCCCACCAATCGGAAAAGTAAAAATAGGAGTTGTATGTCCAAAGTTAGCGTTAGCAATGACAGGAATATGTGTGAGTTCAGGATTTGAATCAATCATTTCTCGAATGTCCTCTATAGTAGACTTTGCTCCTTTTTGCATTCTTCCTAATATAATGCCTTTTATATGTTCAAATTCAGGCTGCTGGATGAGAGAGTGTAAATAGCGATCGAAAGTTTGAATGGTAGATTTACCTGTTAAATCATCTTCTTCAAGGAACAAAATTTTATCACGTAAGCTTGGCATATATGGTGTGCCTTGCAATAAATTAAAAGTGCTCATATTTCCGCCAACAATCTCGCCAGTACTTTCCCCTTCATGTATGGAAATATATCCTTCGTTACTCATAAATTCTCGCTGTTCTTGGTCGATATACCATAGGTCATCACTCCAAGTTTTAGAAGGGATTATTTCTATCGCATCTTTAGTAGTAAGACACTTTAAAAAGTAATCTATCGTATAGTCGAGCCCGTGTTTCATTCCAAATGATGAAAAATGTGGGCCTGAATATGTAACTAAACCTGTTTTTTTATAAATTGCATTACTTAAAGCGGTAATATCAGAGTAACCGCAAAGAATTTTCGGGTTTTCACGAATGAGATTATAATCGAGATATTTCAATAAGCCATTAGAGTTATATCCCCCAAGTGTCGTTAAAATGGCTTTTACATTCGGATCAGAGAATGCTTCATGGATGTCTTGAACTCTTGAAGAAATAGAGGAGGAAGCGAATCGATCTATCTCTTCAGCATGTTTCGAGAATGTAACTTGAAAGCCCATATTTGTTAATCTTTCAATTGCGAGATTACGATTGTAATGAGAAACGATACTTAAACTACATGAAGGTGAAATGACTCGGATTTCATCACCTTGCTTTAATTTTTGTGAAAACATGTTTATCGCTCCTTAAATGATAGAATATTTAGATTTAATGGTTATTTTAACATATAAAGGAAACAAAGAATGAATTATTTTACGAAAAGGAGTTTTCCTGATTTTTCAGCAGACAGATATGGGTTTTTTTTGATATGATAGGAAAAGTGATTTATTTTAATATCTATAATAATGTTGAAAGGTGTGCAAGACGTGGAAAAACAACTTGCAGGCTTGCCGGTGAATGTTCATTTCGTCACAGAAATCCGTGAAGGGGCACGTAAGGAAACCGTTGCTTTTCAGGCAAATGGTCAATACTATGTAAAAGGTGAAAGTACATATGTAACATTCCAGGAGCCAAATGAACAAGGCGAAGTGAAGACGATAATTAAAATTCAAGATGGACAAGTGCTCATTATGAGGTCAGGTGTCGTTTCAATGCGTCAAACGCATGTAAAGGGTGAATGGACAACTGGTACATATAAGAGTGAACTTGGCACGTTTGCATTGCAAACAAAAACGGATAATGTTCTTTTTAAATGGTCGGATGAAAAGAAAAAAGGACAGCTCTTTTTAGCGTACGCATTGCTTCTAAGTGAACAAGAAGCTGGCAGATATACAATTACGATTAATTTAAAGGAGGCAAAATAATGAACTCTTTAGAACAAGTAAAAGAATTGATTAAAGAAGAAATTAAGGCTGCTGTATTAAAAGCAGAATTAGCAACAGAAGAACAAATTCCAAATGTTATATTGGAAACTCCAAAGGATAAAACACACGGTGACTTCTCTACAAATATGGCAATGCAGTTAGCGCGCGTTGCGAAAAAAGCTCCTCGTATGATTGCAGAAGAGTTAATTACAAACTTTGATAAAGCAAAAGCCTCTATTGAAAAAATTGAAATCGCTGGGCCTGGTTTTATTAACTTCCATATGGATAACAGTTATTTAACAGATTTAATTCCAACGATTGTAAAAGCTGGTGAAGCTTACGGTGAAACAAACACGGGTAAAGGGGAAAAAATTCAAATTGAATTCGTATCTGCAAATCCAACAGGAGATCTTCACTTAGGACATGCGCGCGGCGCAGCAGTCGGCGACACGTTATGTAACGTATTAGCAAAAGCAGGATACGACGTATCTCGTGAGTACTATATTAACGATGCAGGTAACCAAATTCACAACCTAGCTCTTTCTGTTGAAGCACGCTATATGCAAGCATTAGGCTTAGAGAAAGAAATGCCAGAAGATGGATATCACGGTGCTGATATTATTGCAATCGGAAAACGTTTAGCTGAAGAATTTGGCGATCGCTATGTAAAGGCTGATGAAAAAGAAAGCTATGAATTCTACCGTCAATACGGATTAAAATATGAATTAGCAAAACTTCAAAAAGACTTAGATAGCTTCCGTGTGAAGTTTGATGTATGGTTCTCTGAGACATCATTATACAAAAACGGTAAAATTGACGCAGCACTTGCTGTATTAAAAGAGCGCAATGAAATCTTTGAAGAAGATGGGGCAACTTGGTTCCGCTCAACAGCTTACGGCGATGACAAAGACCGTGTATTAATTAAAAAAGATGGTTCTTACACATATTTAACACCAGATATCGCTTATCACCGCGATAAATTAGAGCGCGGATTTGATAAACTAATCAACATTTGGGGTGCGGATCATCATGGTTACATTCCTCGCATGAAAGCTGCAATTCAAGCGCTTGGCTATGAGAAAGAAACACTTGAAGTAGAAATTATTCAAATGGTACAACTATACCAAAATGGTGAAAAAGTGAAGATGAGTAAGCGTACGGGTAAAGCCGTTACACTTCGTGAACTTATGGAAGAAGTAGGCGTGGACGCAATGCGTTACTTCTTTGCAATGCGCAGCGGTGATTCTCACTTAGACTTTGATATGGATTTAGCTGTATCAAAATCAAATGAAAACCCGGTATACTATGCACAATATGCTCACGCGCGCGTATGCAGCATCCTTCGTCAAGGAGAAGAGCTTGGATTACATGTAGGTGGAGATGTAAACTATAAACTGATTGCTTCTGAGAAAGAAATTGACTTACTGAAAAAACTTGGTGAATTCCCAGCAGCAGTTGCAGAAGCAGCACAAAAACGTCTACCGCATCGTATTACAAGCTATGCATTTGAATTAGCAGCAGCCCTTCATAGCTTCTACAATGCAGAAAAAGTATTAAATCAAGATAACTTAGAATTAAGTAAAGCTCGTTATGAATTAATGAAAGCAGTGCGCATTACACTTCAAAATGCATTAGCATTAGTAGGAGTATCAGCACCAGAAAAAATGTAATAAAGAAGAATGAAAAAGGCAATCACATCATACTGTGATTGCCTTTTTTTTTTATTGAATTGTATAAGTAACTGAAAAACTAACAGGGCTATAGTAAACAGATGGTGCATGATATTGTACGTACATGTTTCCGTCTTTTTGCGCAGTGAAAATGCGGCTATAACCATCGAAGTATTGTCCGATTAGATTATGATTTGCATCATAAACGCTATAACTAGGAGTCTTACTATTAGGATGGATTGTAAGCTCCTGTCCTTTTTTTAGAAAAATCGGCTCTTTTTCAGAGCTAGTACCTGATTGAAGAGAATAGAACTTTGTAAAGCTTTGTTCTTGTGTAGCTGCTGCTACCTTTGTTTCAGGGATGAAAGCAGTAGCTCCTGTAATTCCTGCAAGTGTTAATGCTCCAGCAATAATCATGTTTTTCATAATAGAAATGCCTCCTTTTAGATGTAATCATTTGTGTTACATCTAATATTTTACATGAAGAAGATAAGGAATGAATATGCTTTTATGCATATTTATTTTTTCTCAATAAAAAACCACCGATTATTCGGTGGTTTGATGATTAAGCTGCTTTTTGCTCTGTTTGCACATTTGTATTTTGAAGTGAGTTATAAACACCAGTACCAATGACTTCTAATGCCATTTTCATACGTTCTGGTGAGATGTTTTCTAGTACATTATCTTGAGGCGTATGGTATACTTTCTCAATATGATAGATTAATGGATCCCAACTATCAACGCCCATCCAAATGAATAGTGCAGAAGGAATACCGACTTCAGCAAATGGAACATGGTCGCTCGAACCGAACTTTCCTTGAAGAACAAGATCATTATTTAGCTCCTTACTAGCTTGTAATGCAGCATTCGTTACAAGGTTTGTTGAACCATCAAGAGTCATCGCATATAAGTTCTTAGCCTTTTCATAGTTTGTGGCAACCATGTCAGCATTGAACACACCTAAAATACGATCACGTTCTTTCTGTGATAAGTTTTGTACATAATGATCAGAGCCTAGTAATCCCCTCTCTTCTGAGCCGAAAGCGATGAACCGAATTTCCTTATCGGTTTCTACATTTTGAAAAGCACGAGCTAACTCTAATACTAATCCTGTTCCAGAAGCATTATCATTTGCCCCAGGTGCCCCTACGACACTATCATAGTGAGAGCTTATAATGACAGCTTTTTCATTTCCAGTACTCTTTTTTGGTTTCTTTTTTGCGATCACATTTGCAGATTGTAAATTTGTCTCATGTCTTGCTTTTAAAGAGAGCGTCAACGTTTTGTTTGTCGCAAGTTCTTCTTTAAATGCATTCCCTTGTGCATAAGCAAGACCAAATACAGGAATGGATTGTTTTTTTGTTAACTTTGGATTAAAAGTTTGCCCATAATTTCCGCGACCGCCAATTAGGCTATATAATAGGACACCTTTAGCTCCCTTTGCTACAGCATTTTCGACTTGTTTGTTATAGTCTGTTACCGTAGCGCCTCGTTCAAATAAAACAATTTTTCCGTTTACTTCATTTGGAATATCATTTACATCTGTTCCATCTTGTACAAAAATGAGTGGAGCGGTAACAGGTTCACTAGAAATAAGAGCATTTGGGGCAGCTCCAGCTTGCCAACTTTTTGATTGTGATAATGATGAGTCTATAAAGCCTACATATTGATCAGGTACAGAGAAAGGTTGATATTCGACCTCATACCCGAGTGATTGTAGTTTCATTCCAACGTAACGGGAAGCCCATTGCTCTGATTTTGTTCCACCAGGGCGTGGACCGATGGTTTCGGATAAGAATCGGACGTGTTCGATGGCGCGATTTGCATCAACTTGTTGGGTAATAGGTGAAGTTTTCATGGTTTCTGGTGGGGAATCAGCCTTTGCTTGTCCGATTGGAGCGAGGCTAATAGCGAGTGTAGCAGCAAGCAAAGAGCTTACTATTTTTTTCTTTAGTAATCTTTTCATATTTTTCTCTCCCATTCTTCTAATCTGTATGACTGACAAAAGAAGATGGTTAACACCCTTTATTTTATTATAAAATTTCTGTATTTTCAATTATTTTAAATTGAGAAATAAGGTGGAACTATAAAATATGTATAGTTGCATATTTTTGGCGGGGGTATGTATGTTATCATTCTAATCGAAGGCTCGCTTTCTCTTTGAAAGCCCCTAAATTGCATGAATCTAGTGTACCCAAACTTTAGATTATGTAGAGAAAAGAGATCCCATTTAGGATTTCTTTTTCTTATTGCTTGAACCTTATGAAGATGATAATCATGTTTTCGCATTCCATGATTATGATCAGTGATATATGTAAGGCATCCATATGAAAAAAGAGGCTGTTCAAGATTTGAACAGCCTCGCCCCGTTAAAAAAGGTGATTCTGAAAAAGAATCACCTTTTTATTTTAGTCTTGTAATTGTGTTAAAATAATCGGCTCACCACGTGTGACAATAATGGTATGTTCGCATTGTGCAACAAGGCTTTTATCTGGTGTAATGAATGTCCAACCATCATCACCGCGTTCAATAATATGATTCGCTTTCATAGAGATGAATGGCTCTACAGCAATAACAAGCCCATCTTTTAAAAGCGCGTTATCCATTGAATCATAGTAATTTAAAATGTGATTTGGCGCTTCATGAAGGCTAAGTCCGATACCGTGTCCTGTTAAGTTTTGAATAACGTTATATCCGTTTTTATGTGCAAAGTTAGAAACTGCACGACCAATTTGATTTTGTTTGGAACCAGCTTTTACTTTTTTCATAGCTGCCCAAAATGCATCTACAGCTGCTTGGCAAAGTTTTTCTTTTTCTTCATCTGCTCCAAGGACAAATGAAATTCCTGTATCCGCATAATAACCATCAAGTGCAGCAGATACATCTACGTTTACTAAATCGCCTTCTTTTAATACACGATCTCCTGGGATACCATGGGCAACTTCTTCATTTACACTAATACACGTTACACCTGGGAAATCGTATTCTTTTTCAGGTGCAGAAATAGCGCCGTGTTCATCTAATACTTTTTTACCAATTAAATCAAGCTCTTTCGTTGTCATACCTGGCTTCGCTTGCTTTTTCATTTCCTCGCGTGCAAGTGCAACGATACGGCCGATTTTTCGTAAACCCTCTAAATCTTGTTCATTACGAATAATCATGAAAACCACTGTCCTTCCTCGAATGTATCTTACCCGATTGTATCACGTTTATTTTTGTCCTGCTACTTGTGTGCAATATACAAGGGTTGATTCTATTCATAAAGAATATGTGACAATTGTCATGTGTAAGTCATGACGCATCATACTGTTTTCTTAGTTTTCCAATTTATACAATATAAACATAAGAAGCAACGGGGGTAGAGAGATGGAAAATATTATTGAAGTAAATAATGTTTCAAAAATATTTAAATATAAAAAAGCAGTAGATCACGTTTCGTTTCATGTGGAGAAAGGACAAATTGTCGCATTGCTCGGTCCGAATGGCGCGGGGAAAACAACAACGATTTCTATGATGCTTGGATTAAAAGAGCCATCAGAAGGAAATGTGTCTCTATTTGGAAAGAGTCCCAAACATCAAAGTGTTCGAAATCGCCTCGGCGCGATGCTACAAGAGGTTAGTGTGATTGATAGTATAACAGTAGAAGAGGCAATTGAATTATTTCGTAGTTATTATACAAGTCCAATTGCAAAAGAAACGTTACTTCGGTTATCGAATTTAGAATCAGAAAGAAAACAGCGATGTGAGAAATTATCAGGTGGACAAAAGAGAAGGCTAAATTTTGCCCTTGCCCTTGCAGGGAACCCAGAATTGCTATTTTTAGATGAACCTACTGTAGGTATGGATATTACATCTAGAAAAAAATTTTGGGAAACAATTCGAAAACTAGCAAGTGAAGGAAAAACAATTATTTTAACAACACATTATTTAGAAGAAGCAGATGCTTTAGCTAATCGAATTTTGTTATTTGCAAATGGGAAAATCATTGCTGATGGAACACCAGAAGAAATGAAAGCAACCATTTCGCAAAAAACGATTTCTTTTTCTATGAAGGAGAAAATCCCAACAGCTTTATTGAAGGAATTACCGCATGTTACGGGTGTGCAGTTTCATAATCAGCGCATCATTTTAAGAACAGATAATATAGATGATACGTTGCGGGCTATTTTTCAAAAGAGTTTACCTGTTCAAGATATTGCAGTGGAACGTGGAAGCCTTGATGAAGCCTTTGAACAGTTTGTTGCAAATCAGAAGGAGGGAATTGTATGAGAGTAGTATGGATGCAGTGCAAAATAGAAATTTTACGTACGTTTCGTAATAAATTATTTATCTTTTTCTCTTTATTAATGCCAGTTATGTTTTATTACATTTTTACAAATGTTATTCAGGTGCCACAAAACGGAGATGCTTGGAAAGCGCATTATTTAATTTCAATGGCAACCTTCAGTATTGTAGGAACTGCACTTTTTAGTTTCGGTGTAAGGCTATCGCAGGAAAAGGGACAAGGTTGGACGCATCTTTTAAAAATTACTCCCCTCCCAGAAGGAGTATATTTAACAGCTAAAGTTATTGCCCAAACAGTAGTAAATGTTTTTTCTATCCTCGTTATTTTTATCGTAGGCAAGGTAATGAATCATGTAGATTTGACATTGGGACAGTGGATCGGTGCTGGATTGTGGCTTTTATTAGGTGTCACCCCATTTTTAGCACTTGGAACAATTGTTGGATCTATTAAGAAAGCTGATGCAGCTTCAGGGCTTGCTAATATTTTAAATATGAGTTTGGCAGTGCTAGGCGGCTTATGGATGCCAATTGAAATATTTCCAAAAGTATTAAGAGCGATTGGAGAATGGACACCAACATATCATTTTGGAAGTGGAGCATGGGATATTGTAGCTGGTAAGTCTATATCGTTGGAAAATGTCGTAATTTTAGGAGGTTATTTTCTCATATTTGCTGTAATATCAATATATATAAGAAAAAGACAGGAAGCGGTATAGAGTGAAAGAGAAGAAGCAGTTTGAACTATTTCCAAAAAATATGGGTTTTTTCCCGTACGTCTGGCTTGTCTATTTAGCATTTCCAATTTATACGCTATCGGAACAGACTGGTTGGAAGTTAGTAATAGGATCCGGTATGCTAGTTGTTTTTGTTCTAGCATATCGGCAACTTTATTTTGTAAAACGAACATTTATAGTATGGGCATGTTTTCAAATGTTTATTGCGTTTTGTTTAGGGATTTTTTATAGCCCCTATCTTATTTTTTTATGCTTTTTTACAGCAAATGCAATCGCATTTGCACCAACAAAAAAATCCTTTCGCGTATTGTTTTCTTTATTGGTGTTAACTGTTGTTGCTTTCATATTCATGTTTTGTCAAGGCTTTTCAGTCACCTCTTTTTTAAGTGGAGTACCGATGTTTATTTTAATGCTTATGATGCCATTTGCGATGCGTAATTTTAATCAGAAAAAGATGCTAAAGAATCAATTAAATGAAGCAAATGAACAGATTAAAGAGCTAGTAAAACGTGAAGAGCGCCAACGAATTGCAAGGGATCTCCACGATACGTTAGGACATACATTATCTCTTATTACGTTAAAAAGTCAGCTTGTTGAGAAGTTGATTGTGAAAAATCCAGAACGTGCCAGCATAGAAGTAAAGGAAATTACACAAACATCGCGAACTGCCTTAAAGCAACTTCGTGAACTCATTTCTGATATGCGAATGATTACAGTAGAAGAAGAATTGGAACAAATAAAGGTGATTTTACATGCTGCTAATATTTCATTAGCAGTAGATCAACAGGCGAGTTTTCATTCATTATCACCGCTTGAGCAAAATATTGTAGGAATGTGCCTGCGTGAAGCCATAACGAATGTTGTGAAACATAGTAAGGCGACATCATGCGAAGTGTCTTTATGCGAAACACAAGGAAAATTGATTTTGCAGGTAAAAGATAACGGAGTAGGTTTCCAAAAACGAAGTCATGATGGAAATGGGATTTTAGGAATGAAAGAGCGGCTTGCACTTATTGATGGTTCATTGGAACTAAAGGAACTGAAGCAAGGAACGATGTTAACGGTGAATGTGCCTATTGTAATTAGAACAGGAAAAGATGGGGTGAGAGCATGATTCGAATTATCCTTGCTGAGGATCAACGAATGCTGCGCGGCGCCTTGGGGGCGCTACTTGATTTAGAAGATGATATTGAAGTGGTTGGACAAGCGGAAAATGGAGAAGAGGCTTTAACATTAATTGAAAAGCTGCAACCGGATGTTAGTATCATGGATATTGAAATGCCGATTCAAAGCGGATTGGATGTTGCTGAAACATTACAGAAGAAGAAATCATCATGCAAAGTAATGATTTTAACAACATTTGCACGTCCTGGTTACTTTGAAAGAGCGATGAAAGCTGGTGTACATGGATACTTATTGAAAGATAGCCCGAGCGAAGAGTTAGCGGAAGCTATTCGCAATGTGATGAAAGGAAAACGCGAAATTTCTCCAGAGCTCATGTTTGGATTATGGCAAGAACAAAATCCATTATCAGATCGCGAGAGAGAAGTCCTTTTATTAGCGAAAGAAGGAAAGGCAACAAATGATATTGCAAAGTCACTTTATCTTTCTCCTGGTACAGTAAGAAACTATATTTCAGACGTATTAGCGAAGCTTGATGCGAAAAATAGAATTGAAGCAATTACAATTGCAGAGGAAAAAGGATGGATATAAAAAAGGGAGTTTACTGATTATATGTTGGTAAACTTCCTTTTTTATAGACAGCCGTTTCAGTAAAACGTTCTAAATTAATAGCTGTAATGCAGATTTTACTTCATTTTTCGACAAAAAATTTGTTATAGTAAGATTAGATTGTTAATTTAAAATTTAGGGGATTTTACCGTTAATAGTTGTAATTACTCCATTGATCGCATCTCTTATCATGCTTATATGTTTTTGTAAGGCGTACTTCGTTTCGTTGTTTGTAAGTTGAAAATCTCCGTGTTTTAGTAATGATCTGTTCTTGTGGAACTTTAGCCTCATTTCTTTCACCTTTCAAATAATTTTAGCAATATTTTTGTTTATATTATTTTGAGATTTGTTAACTTTCTAATGGTTAAACTAGGCTGAGCCATTTTAATTTTTATTGAAATTTTGGGTGTAAATCACTTCCATTGATAACGGAGAAGTAGACTGAAGACAATGAAAACTCCATGAATTTTCACATGATTTGAGGAGAATGTTATGAAAAAAATGTCGAATTTTATATATATTATGCATGATTTCATATCAAATCATATTGAATTAACATTATTGTAGTTGTATGACAACTTAAGAAGAATAGATTGCTGTAATGGGATGGTGAGCGAGCGTGCAAGCAGAAAAGCTAGGAAGCGAAATAAAGAAGATTAGAGTAATGAGGGGTTTAACGCAAAAACAGTTATCTGAAAATATATGTCATCAATCAGAGGTGAGCAGAATTGAATCTGGTGCAGTATATCCAAGTATGGACATACTGCAAGGAATTGCAGCAAAATTACAAGTTCCGATTACCCACTTTTATGAGGTTCTCGTCTATTCTGATATTGAAAGGAAGAAAAGGTTCAAAGATCAAATTCAGCTGCTGAGTAAGAAAAAACAATATGATGAAATTTATAAAATCATTTCCAACGAACTTAAAAAGGAAAAGAGTCATCCTGAGTTTAAACAATTTCTTCTTTGGTACTATTATTTATCTGCATATGTTTTAAAGAAAATTAGTTTTGAATATTGTGTATTAGAATTGAAAAATATTATTCATCAGCAATATAGTAGTGTGGATGTATTTCAGAACTTATATATTGAAAATTCAATAGCTAGTATTTATGCAGAAAATGATCGATTGGAAAAAGCGATAACTTTATTTCAAAACATCTTGAAACAACTAGAATCTTTACATAATAACGAGGAATTTATAATTAAGGTGAAATATAATTATGCAAAATCATTATATTTAAGTGATAAATATAATGAGGCTCTGTATCAAGTGAACCAAGCTATTGAGGTTTCATGTAATATCGGTAGTATGACACTACTGGGGCAATTGTATTATCAAAAAGGGGAATGTTTAGAAAAGTTAGGCTATCCATCAAAGGAAATTGAGGAAGTTTATAATAAAGCGCTCTTATTTTTTGAATTATTGGATTTACATTCATATAAAAAGATATTGCTATGTAAGAAAAAATATATAAATAATTAAACATGGTTAGAATATGCAAAATTGCATGTTTTATGAGGGCGATTTCATGTTATATTTAGGAAAAACAAAACATAGGGTGATAAACATGAAGAAATTTCTTGCTTGTAGTTTAGTAGCAGTAGCAATGCTAGCTGGTGTTGCTTTTGGTGTAGGTCAAGATCAGGCATTAACAAATCAACAAGAAGAAGTACAGTTAGCTTCAGATTTACCTTTTGAACATTAAAATAAAAACAACTGTCTACATTTTAGGCAGTTGTTTTTTGTAGCAACCTTTAGATATTTTCCTCATTCCCAAAGTTTGAATGTAATGATAGGTGCAGTAATCATTGTTTATGTGTTTCTCATTTTTCAATTACAGAAGCTTTATAAAGCTACAGTACACGAGATATATGAAAAACGCATGTAACATCTTCTTTTTTTATAAGCCTTCCTATAAAAAAAACGCTAATATCGTCCCCAGCAATTCCTTTCCTCTATCAATAAGGGATAGAGAACTAACATCTTGCAAGGAAAGTAATACGGAAGATTGAATATCTTTGTTAAACTTCTTTTGGATTGCATGTATAAACTCCTCGTCATACAATAAGCAATTCATCTCATAGTTTATATATAAACTCCTCATATCCACATTGGCAGTTCCAATATCGCATATACGATTATCTATGATAATGATTTTTGCATGGAAGAACCCTTCTTGAAATGCATAAATGTTACACCCAGCTCGCATGAGTTTTCGGCAGTATGGTAATTTTGCTTCTCTTACAAGAGGATGGTCGGCTTTGTTAGGAACAAGAATGGTAATTTGCACACCTCTTTTTCTCGCTTGTAATAAGGCGTTCATAATTTTTTTACCAGGGATAAAATAAGGTGTTCCGATATAGATTTTTTCATTTGCACTTTCAATTAAATGTAAAAATGTAGACTGTAAATAAGCGCCATCTGTTGGGATAAATCGATGAAGAATACTACCGGGTGCTTGTTTTGGAAAATAGATTGTATTCTTTAATAAATCTTGATTTGTATCGTCACGCCAATCATGTAAAAATTGTTTTTGCAAATCTTGCACACCTTCTCCAGTAAGCCGTAAATGATAATCGCGCCACAATCCTAATTTAGGATTGTGACCTAAATATTCTTCCCCGATATTAAAGCCGCCAATATATCCTATTTTCCCATCGATGATTGTAATTTTTCGATGATTTCTTTGATTCGCTGAAAAGAAAAGAAAGGGGAATTTTACTTTGTGGCAAAATGAAAAAGAGACGCCACTGTTTTGTAATGATTGAATAGATTTTTTTGATAATTGATGACTTCCAATTTGGTCAAGAAGGAGACGCACTTCAACTCCTTGTTTCGCTTTATCACATAGCAATTGTAAAAAGACTTGACTGATTTCATCATTTTTCACAATAAAAAATAAAATATGGATATGGTGTGTTGCTTTTCGAATATCGTGAAATAAATTATTATATAAGTCCGTTCCGTATGTATAAAGCTGAAAATTACTACGGCGCAAAGGGAAAGTACGAGGCTTTAGCCGTCTGAGATGAAGGCTTCTGCCATACGAGAGATCTATTGCAATCCAAAGGACAACACTTATTAGTAAAAGAGCTGAAAAAAACATTACCAGTCTTCCTTCCTCGCACTCATTTTTTAGTAAGATGCTTCTCCCTTACTTGCATCACAATGCTTATAGTTTAAACAAAAGAATGTAAAGTGATTCAATCCTAGTTTCTCGTATTTATTTTTATAGGTGATGTAAGAGTATGAAAATAAACAGACTGATGAAAAAAGATGTTGTTGTATAACAAAAAACTGTTGACTGAATGCTCACTCATTATATAATGAGGGTAGGGGGATATAATTCAGAAAATTATATATTTTCGAAGATTCAAAAAGAAGGAAGGTTTATAAGGAGAGGGGTAGCATAAAATGAATAGCTTACTAATCGTAAATTGGCTAGCTTCTATTGCGGTTATTGCTTATGCGGTATATTTGTTTGTATACCTCATACGAACGAGGATGGCCTACATACAATTAGGAAAAAAAGTAGAGTTTGACCGCCGATTTAAAGAGCGATGGGATATCCTCAAAGTGAACGTCTTTGGGCAAAAAAAATTGCTCAAAGATAAAAAGAGCGGTATTATGCACGTTATGTTTTTTTACGGATTTATTCTTGTCCAATTTGGAGCAATCGACTTCATTTGGAAAGGTCTCGCACCAGGATCACATCTTCCACTAGGACCACTATACCCTGCATTTACATTCTTCCAAGAAATTGTCACACTTATGATTTTAATCGCAGTTGTTTGGGCTTTTTATAGAAGGTATGTTGAAAAGCTCGTTCGTTTAAAACGAAATTTTAAATCAGGCCTCGTCCTTATTTTTATTGGAGGCTTAATGCTTTCCGTATTACTTGGTAACGGAGCCGGCATTATTTGGCACGGAGAAGAGCTTTCTTGGAGCGAACCAATTGCTTCTGGAATTGCTTATGTTCTTTCGGGAATAAATGAAATCGCATCCATTTATATATTTTATTTTTCTTGGTGGGTGCATTTACTTATTTTATTAACATTTTTAGTTTATGTTCCGCAGTCCAAACATGCACATTTAATTGCAGGACCGGTAAATGTATTTTTAACTCGCCTTACGAATCCAGGGAAACTTGAAAAGATTGATTTTGAAGATGAAACACAAGAAACATTTGGTGTTGGAAAGATTGAAGACTTTAGACAGACGCAGCTTATTGATTTATATGCGTGTGTAGAGTGCGGACGCTGCACCAATATGTGTCCAGCAACTGGAACTGGAAAAATGTTGTCACCGATGGATTTAATCGTAAAGCTTCGCGATCATTTAACAGATAAAGGAGCGGCGGTAACTTCAAAAGTACCGTGGGTTCCAGCTGTTGCTTTTCACAATACACAAGGTAATCAATTGGCGCTTATGGCTTCTAGTAAAGGACAGCAAGAATCAGCAGCTACAGCACCTTTATATGATCCAAGTTTAATTGGAGATGTCATTACAGAAGAAGAGATTTGGGCTTGTACAACGTGCCGTAACTGTGAGGATCAATGTCCGGTCATGAACGAGCATGTTGATAAAATTATTGATTTGCGTCGTTACCTTGTCTTAACAGAAGGAAAGATGGATGCTGAAGCGCAGCGTGCTATGACGAATATTGAGCGGCAAGGAAATCCGTGGGGACTAAATCGTAAGGAGCGCGAAACGTGGCGTCAAGGTGACGATGAGGTAACCGTGCCAACTGTGAAAGAGAAAACAAAGGCTGGCGAAGAATTTGAATATTTATTCTGGGTTGGTTCTATGGGATCATATGACAACCGCAGTCAGAAAATTGCGATATCATTCGCGAAATTAATGAATAAAGCGGGCATTTCATTTGCGATCCTTGGAAACAAAGAAAAGAACTCGGGAGACACGCCGCGCCGCCTCGGAAATGAATTTGTATTCCAAGAGATGGCAACGAAAAATATTGCCGAATTTGAGAAATCGGGTGTAAAGAAAATTGTTACGATTGACCCGCATGCTTATAACACATTTAAAAATGAGTATCCAGACTTTGGGTTACAAGCAGAAGTCTATCATCATACAGAACTATTAGCCCAGTGGGTGAAAGAAGGACGTTTAAAACCTGTCCATCCCGTTGAAGAGACGATTACGTACCATGATTCTTGTTATTTAGGAAGATATAACGAAGTATATGAAGCGCCGCGCAGCATTTTAAAGGCGATTCCGGGCGTTACTGTTGTAGAAATGGAGCGCAATAGGGAAACAGGAATGTGCTGCGGTGCAGGTGGCGGATTAATGTGGATGGAAGAGACTACAGGCTCACGCATTAACGTGGCTCGTACGGAACAAGCACTTGCTGTGAAACCATCTATTATCGGTACAGGATGTCCGTACTGTTTAACGATGATTAGCGATGGAACGAAAGCGAAGGAAGTTGAAGAACAAGTACAAACACTAGATGTAACAGAGATTTTAGAACGGTCTGTTATTGGGCCAAAGGTAGAAGCGATGTAATTTAGAAGAATTCATACAACTTTAGATAGAGGTGCAGATTGCACCTCTTCTCAACGAAAAGATATCGAGCGAGCGCTCGGCAGTCAAAAAGAAATGGGGGAATTAAAGTTGGTAAGAACAGTTATTTTAAGTGCCGCAAGAACACCAGTTGGAAAATTTGGCGGAGTATTAAAAGACGTGAAAGCAACCAAGCTTGGAGGAATTGCTATTCAAGCTGCACTTGAGCGAGCAAATGTGAACAAAGACGATGTAGAAGAAGTGATATTCGGGACGGTTCTGCAAGGAGGACAGGGGCAAATTCCTTCTCGCCAAGCAGCGAGGGAAGCAGGACTTCCTTGGGAGACACGTACGGAAACAATAAATAAAGTTTGTGCATCAGGCCTTAGAGCTGTGACATTAGCGGATCAAATTATTCGCGCAGGGGATCAAACGTTAATTGTAGCGGGCGGAATGGAATCCATGAGCAACAGTCCGTACATTTTAGAAGGCGCGCGTTGGGGATATCGAATGGGACATAGTAAAGTTGCTGATTTAAATATAGTAGATGGTTTAACATGTTCCTTCTCTGGCGTCCATATGGGCGTATACGGTGGTGAGGTAGCGAAGGAAGAAGGAATTTCTCGCGAAGCACAAGATGATTGGGCGTATCGCAGTCATCAACGTGCAATTGCGGCACAGAAAGAAGGGCGATTTGACGAGGAAATCGTACCTGTATCCGTACCACAGCGCAAAGGTGATCCAATCGTTGTTGCGAAGGATGAGGCGCCGCGTGCAGATACAACAGTCGAAAAATTAGCTACATTAAAGCCTGTTTTTGATAAGACAGCGGCAGTAACAGCTGGAAATGCACCGGGCCTTAATGATGGAGGGGCGGCGCTTGTATTAATGAGCGAGGACAGAGCGCGGCAAGAAGGCAGAAAGCCAGTAGCGACCATTTTAGCGCATACAGCAATTGCTGTAGAAGCAAAGAATTTTCCGAGAACGCCAGGTTATGCAATAAATGAGCTTCTGAAGAAAACGGGAAAAACAGTGGATGATATTGATTTATTTGAGATTAATGAAGCCTTTGCAGCAGTTGCAATTGCGAGTGCAAATATTGCTGGAATTGCAACTGAGAAGATCAATGTAAATGGCGGAGCAGTTGCGATGGGGCATCCGATTGGAGCGAGTGGAGCACGGATTATTGTTACTTTGATTCATGCGTTGAAGCAGCGCGGCGGAGGAATTGGAATCGCTTCGATTTGTAGCGGCGGTGGCCAAGGTGACGCAATTATGATTGAAGTTCATTAATAAAAAGGGGGAGAAGAAATGAGTATACAAAAAATTGTTGTAATCGGTGCTGGGCAAATGGGATCAGGTATTGCACAGGTGTGTGCAATGGCTGGTTATGAAGTGTTTATGCAAGATGTAAAGCAAGAGCAATTAGAGAAGGGATTCGGTGTAATAACTAAAAATTTAGCGCGCCAAGTAGAAAAGGGACGTATGGATGAAGAGGCGAAGGACGCAACATTACGTCTTCTTACAACTACAATTGAATTAGATTGTGTAAAAGAAGCAGATCTTGTTATTGAGGCTGCTGTAGAAAAAATGGATATTAAAAAGAAAATTTTTGCAAATTTAGATGAAATTGCTCCGGAACATACCATTTTAGCGACAAATACTTCTTCATTGCCAATTACCGAAATAGCAGCAGCAACAAATCGACCAGAGAAAGTGATCGGTATGCACTTTATGAATCCTGTACCAGTAATGAAATTAGTGGAGATTATTCGCGGACTTGCAACAGATGATGCCGTGTATAAAGCAATTGAAGATATTACAAAGAAAATTGGGAAAGTGCCCGTTGAAGTAAATGACTTCCCTGGTTTTGTTTCGAATCGTATTTTATTACCGATGATTAATGAAGCGATTTATGCGCTATATGAAGGTGTCGCAACGAAAGAGGCGATTGACGAGGTCATGAAGCTTGGAATGAATCATCCAATGGGGCCGTTAACATTAGCAGATTTTATCGGCTTAGACACATGCTTATACATTATGGAAGTATTGCATGAAGGCTTAGGAGATAGCAAATATCGTCCATGTCCGCTATTGCGGAAATATGTAAATGCTGGCTGGCTCGGTCGAAAAACAGGTCGTGGTTTTTACGTATATGAGTAAAGGGTAAGAAAAGGTAGGTCTCCATCTTTTTTCAAAGTAGTAGTCTTACCAGAGAATTGAAAAGATCGATAGCAAATGGAGGCGAGGCATATGAATTTTCATTTTACAGAAGAACAACAAATGATGAGGAAGATGGTTCGGGATTTTGCTCAAAAGGAAGTTGCTCCCTTTGTTCCAGAGATGGAACAAGGGGTGTTTCCTAGAGAGATTTTGAAGAAAATGGGGGAACTGGGATTGATGGGAATTCCAGCACCGGCAAAGTATGGCGGTGCTGAAATGGACTTTATTTCTTATATTTTAGCGATTGAAGAACTATCAAAGGTAAGTGCAGCCATTGGGGTGATTTTAGCGGTACATACATCTGTTGGCACAAATCCTATTTTATATTTTGGAACAGAAGAGCAAAAGAAAAAGTATGTTTCAAAGCTTGCAACAGGAGAGTATTTAGGGGCATTTGCTTTAACGGAGCCAGGTGCTGGGTCTGATGCGGGCAGTTTGAAATCAAGAGCTATCAAAGATGGGGATCATTATGTGATTAACGGCTCCAAAATATTTATTACAAATGGAGGCGAGGCGGATACATATATCGTATTTGCTTCTACAAATTCAGAGGCAGGAAAGAGCGGAATATCTGCATTTATTGTAGAGAAGGATACGCCAGGCTTAATTATTGGAAAAGATGAACATAAGATGGGGCTTCATGGCTCTCGTACAGTGCAGCTTACTTTTGAAGATATGAAGGTTCCAGCTGAGAATTTACTTGGCGAAGAAGGACAAGGCTTCAAAGTCGCGATGGCAAATTTAGACGTTGGCCGTATTGGAATTGGAGCGCAGGCACTTGGCATCGCCGAGGCGGCACTCGCTTGTGCAGTAGACTATGCAAAAGAACGCAAGCAATTTGGGAAGCCGATTGCCGCGCAGCAAGGGCTTGGCTTTAAGTTGGCGGATATGGCAACGAGTGTAGAAGCCGCACGACTGCTTGTATATAGGGCGGCTTCGCTTCGAGTACAGGGGCTTCCGTGCGGGAAGGAAGCTTCCATTGCGAAGCTATTTGCTTCTAAAACTGCAGTGGAAGTTACAATTGAAGCAGTCCAAGTATTTGGTGGTTACGGTTATACAAAAGAGTATCCCGTAGAAAGATTGTTCCGCGATGCGAAAATTTGTGAAATTTATGAGGGAACGAGTGAAATACAAAGACTTGTAATTAGTAGAGCGCTGTAATAGAAGAGCATGGGGAGGAAAGGGTTATGCATTTCAAGCTATCTGAAGAACATGAAATGATCCGAAAAATGGTACGCGACTTTGCAAGGAATGAAGTTGCTCCCACAGCGGCAAAGCGAGACGAAGAAGAAAGTTTTGATCGCACTTTATTTGATCAAATGGCAGCCCTTGGATTAACAGGGATTCCGTGGCCTGAAGAATATGGCGGAATTGGAAGCGATTACTTAGCCTATGTAATTGCAGTAGAGGAATTATCGCGTGCTTGCGCTTCGACGGGTGTAACGTTATCTGCACATACTTCTCTGGCAGGATGGCCTATTTTTAAATTTGGCACAGAAGCGCAAAAGCAACAGTTTTTACGCCCGATGGCAGAAGGAAAGAAAATCGGTGCATATGGTTTAACGGAGCCAGGTTCAGGATCAGATGCGGGGGGGATGAAAACGACAGCAAGGCGCGAGGGAGATCACTATATTTTAAATGGTTCTAAAATTTTTATTACGAACGGTGGTATTGCGGATATTTACGTTGTTTTTGCCTTGACTGACCTAGAAGCGAAGCAGCGCGGCACAAGTGCTTTTATTGTAGAAAGTGATGCGCCGGGATTCTCGATTGGGAAGAAGGAGAGTAAGCTTGGTATTCGCTCTTCACCAACGACAGAAATTATATTGGAAGATTGCCGCATCCCTGCTGAAAACTTACTTGGTGAAGAGGGACAAGGATTTAAAATTGCCATGCAGACGCTAGACGGCGGTCGCAATGGCATTGCCGCGCAGGCAGTAGGGATTGCACAAGCTGCTTTAGATGCTTCTGTGGCATATGCGAGGGAGCGACATCAGTTTGGAAAACCAATCGCCGCGCAGCAAGGGATTAGTTTTAAATTGGCGGATATGGCAACGAATGTAGAAGCAGCGAGGTTACTCACGTATCAAGCGGCTTGGCTTGAATCCGAAGGGCTTCCTTACGGAAAAGAATCGGCGATGTCAAAGTTATTTGCTGGAGATATAGCGATGAAAGTAACAACGGAAGCGGTTCAAGTATTTGGTGGTTACGGATATACGAAGGATTATCCAGTAGAGCGCTTTATGCGCGATGCGAAGATTACACAAATTTATGAAGGAACGCAAGAGATTCAAAGGCTTGTCATTTCTCGTATGTTAACAAAATGAGAGGAAAAAGCGTAGGGAGTCTCCTGCGCTTTTTCTGCAAACGAAAGAGAGGTAAAGGGGATGGTTAAGCATAATGTGCAGGCATCAGTGAAAGATGAGAAGTTAGTGGCGCTAAGACGCGAACAAATGATTAAAGGGGCTGTACAGCTTTTTAAGCAAAAAGGGTTTCCACGTACGACGACGAGAGAGATTGCGAAAGCGGCGGGATTTAGCATTGGTACACTGTATGAATATATTCGTACAAAAGATGATGTTTTGTATTTAGTTTGTGATAGTATTTATGAACATGTAAAAGAACGGTTAGAAGAAGTCGTTTGCACAGAGAAGGGCAGCATCGAAAGTTTAAGAAAAGCGATCACAAATTATTTTAAAGTGATGGATGAATTGCAAGAAGAAGTATTGATTATGTACCAAGAAGTTCGCTTTTTACCAAAGGAATCTTTGCCATATGTATTAGAAAAAGAGTTTCAAATGGTAGGGATGTTTGAAAAGATTTTAGAGCATTGTACAGAAAATGGGACGTTCAAATTAACAAAAAAGGAAATTCAGTTGCTTGCTCATAACATTTTTATTCAAGGGCAAATGTGGGGTTTTAGACGTTGGGCGCTACAAAAAATGTATACATTAGAAGAGTATACAGAAATGCAAATTAGATATGTATTGCATGGAGCGCACATGCTTCCAAAATAGACAAATCGTTCATATGAAAAAGTCTTGGATGAAAGTGGATCATAGCTGTAATCATTTTGTTCAACACTTGTGAAAGTTTCACGTTTTTTTTGTAGCATATTTGCTGGAGTTTTGTTTATAATGAATAGTATGGATTTTTTTAAACAGGCCGTTATATATAGGATTATATTTTTAGAAAGGAAGTGCCGCATAAGTGGATTTTAAGCAATATTCTCCAGAAGAGCTACAAGAATTTTCCATGATTGAAGTTGTACATAGTGTTTTAGAGGACAAAAAACAAGCAACATCATTCCAGGATTTAGTTCAAGAAGTTGCTCAAGTACTTGGATTATCTCAAGAGCAAGTTAATGCGCGAATTGCACAATTTTATACAGATTTAAATATCGATGGACGTTTCATCAATTTAGGAGAAAATCGTTGGGGTCTTCGCACTTGGTATCCATATGAACAAATTGATGAAGAGATCCTACCTCAACCGAAAGCTAAGAAGAAACGTAAAGTTGAAGAAGAAGAAGACTTTGATGATTACGTTGAAGACGAGGAAGACTTCACTACTTTAGATGAAGAAGACGAGGAAGACGTCGATGATTTAGACGATGTTCTTGATGACGACGATGATCTTGATGATTTAGAAGAAGACGATGATTTTGGTGATGAAGAACTTGAGTATGATGAAACTGAAGAGGAAGAGGAAGAACTGTAGTCCTTGACTTTTCATTATCGTCCATGTAGAATCATTTTTGGGCTCTTTAAAAAAGGACGATCATACTTTTTAAGTGTAAATATAAAAGAAAATTGCTCCCTACTTATTACATTTTGTAATGAGGGGAGCAATTTTCTTTTTTGTTTTTTGTTTAGAAAATAAAAAGAGTCTAACAATAAGATAGATACATTGTTATCTACATACGTTGCGCTTTGCAACGGTGATTATATAACAAGAAAGCAGAAGGGAGTACTTTCATGACTAAGTATATTTTTGTAACAGGCGGTGTAGTATCGTCTTTAGGTAAAGGGATTACAGCAGCATCTCTTGGAAGACTTTTAAAAAATCGTGGTTTAAATGTAACCATCCAAAAATTTGATCCATACATTAACGTAGACCCAGGAACAATGAGTCCATATCAACACGGTGAGGTATTCGTAACAGATGATGGTGCGGAAACAGACTTAGACCTTGGTCACTACGAGCGTTTTATCGACATTAATTTAAACAAATACAGCAACGTAACAACTGGTAAAATTTATTCTTCTGTTCTTCAAAAAGAGCGTCGTGGTGAATATTTAGGAGGAACAGTACAAGTTATTCCTCATATTACAAATGAAATTAAAGAGCGTGTATTCCGTGCTGGTCGCGAAACAAATGCGGATGTTGTTATTACAGAAATTGGTGGAACTGTTGGTGATATCGAGTCTCTACCATTCCTAGAAGCAATTCGCCAAATTAAGAGCGACATTGGTCGCGATAACGTAATGTACATTCACTGTACATTAATTCCGTACTTAAAAGCAGCGGGTGAAATGAAAACAAAACCAACGCAACATAGCGTTAAAGAACTTCGTAGCTTAGGTATTCAGCCAAATATTATCGTTGTTCGTACAGAAATGCCTGTTTCTCAAGATATGAAAGATAAACTTGCATTATTCTGTGATATCGATCCAAAAGCAGTTATCGAAGCTGCAGATGCAGATACATTATATGCAGTTCCATTATCTCTTCAAGAGCAAAACATGGACCAAATCGTTTGTGATCACTTAAAACTAGACAACGCTCCTGCAGATATGACAGAGTGGAAAGCATTAGTTGATAAAGTACGTAACCTTTCTAAGAAAACAAGAATTGCTCTTGTTGGTAAATATGTAGAGCTTCAAGATGCATACATTTCTGTTGTAGAAGCACTTCGCCATGCAGGATATACATTTGATACAGATGTAGAAGTAAAATGGGTAAATGCTGAGCATGTAACAGCAGAAAATGTAAAAGAACTAGTTGGCGACACAGATGGTATCCTTGTACCTGGTGGCTTCGGTGACCGCGGTGTAGAAGGGAAAATCGTTGCAATCCAATATGCACGTGAAAACAAAGTTCCATTCCTAGGAATTTGCTTAGGTATGCAACTTGCATCAATCGAATTTGCACGTAACGTATTAGGATTAGAAGGAGCGAATTCTTCTGAAATTAATCCTGACACGCCTTATGCAATTATCGACTTATTACCAGAACAAAAAGATGTAGAAGACTTAGGTGGTACACTTCGTCTTGGTTTATATCCATGTAAGCTTGCTCCAGAAACAAATGCTTACAGAGCTTATAACGAGCCGGTTGTATATGAACGTCATCGTCATCGTTATGAATTCAATAACCAATTCCGTCAAGAGATGGAAGACGCTGGATTTATCTTCTCTGGTACAAGCCCAGATGGCCGTCTAGTAGAAATCATTGAATTACAAGATCATCCATGGTTTGTGGCTGCACAGTTCCATCCAGAACTTGTATCTCGCCCAAATCGTCCACAACCATTGTTCCATGATTTCGTACAAGCTTCTATTACAAATAAAGAAAGCAAGTAAGAAAAAAGAGCTCGTTCAAAGTTTATACTTTTGGACGAGCTCTTTTTCCATTCTTTCGTATTGGTTTGTCAGTTAGCCGACATGTATCATTTATCCCGCTATTTTAGGGCAGTAAGACTCCCACCTCAAGATTCAGAAAGAAGCAAGGAAGATAGGTGGGAGTAGGGCTGCCCGTAACAGCCCGATTGGTGAGGGCTCATAATCAGTGGGGGATGAAGAAAACCCCCACTGATTAAAGTTTCACTTTATATTCTTCAATCATCTCATCAATTGTAAATTTTAAGCCATGATATGCAAATAAGGATAAGATTAAACTTGGGAACCCATAACGGTTGCCTTCATCATTTGGAATTAAGCCTTTTAATAACCTTGTATCAATATGTACATCTGTAAAGTGTTCTAAGGATTCAGCACCTTCTTGAATTGCTGAAATGCCGACGATAGAGTGGCCCTCTTCTTGCAATTTCTTGGCGATTGAAACAACTTCTTCATCTGTTGAGAAACGACTGATGAGGAGTACACGATCTGCGGAAGTGACTTCTGCTTGCTTTCCATGTTCTATGAAACGCTTCGCTTTTGGAAGTGGCTCTGCGCCATATAAAGCTTCAGCTACAACACCTTCCATTTCGTTTTTACCATGCAAATAAATGATACCATCGCCGACTAATGCTTGTGCGAGTAAGCGCGCACTATCTTCTATATTCATCTCTTCTTTTTGAGAAATTCTTGTAAAGTAACCGCTAAGCTGGGTGGAAAAAATCTTTAACATTGTAAGGCTCCTTTCAAATATGTTGAGGCGGCTTTCATTATAGCTTATTTTTAAAAGAAAGGCGAAGTGATAAGGGTAGCATATCAAAATGGGAAGCAGTAAAATAAGAAAGAGCTGGAAGGAATTTGATAAAAAATAGCGAAAGTAAATCGAATAAGATATAAGAAGCTTCAAATCTTGTACTTACACAGAAAGGTTGGGGATTATGGAAGGGAAAATTTTAATCGTTGATGATCAATATGGCATTCGCGTGTTATTGCACGAAGTGTTTCAAAAAGAAGGTTATCAAACGTTCCAAGCTGCAAATGGATTTCAAGCTTTAGATATCGTAAAAAAAGATAATCCAGATTTAGTAATATTAGATATGAAAATCCCAGGGATGGATGGTATAGAGATTTTAAAGCATGTCAAAGAGATCAATGCAGATATTAAAGTGATTTTAATGACGGCTTATGGAGAACTAGATATGATTCAAGAAGCGAAAGATTTAGGTGCTTTAATGCATTTTGCAAAACCATTTGATATCGATGAAATTCGTCAAGCAGTGAGAAATGAAATCGCTGTAGAAGCATAAAAAATGAATTTTTTATAAAAAAAATGGAAAAAAGCGTTTACATAGGCTGGTGAGCAGGTGAATACAGTTGAGTTTTTGAGTACAAGTTGTTATCCTATTGAGTGTAGAAAAAAGTCCGGTATGTTGATATACATAATCTTCCTTATTCTGGTCATACTACCAGCGATAAGAACTTATCGGATACAAAAAACGTTTTTTAGGAGGATTCACCATGCCTTTAGTTTCCATGAAAGAAATGCTAAACACAGCACTAGAAGGAAAATACGCAGTTGGTCAATTCAATATTAACAACTTAGAATGGACTCAAGCTATTTTAGCAGCTGCAGAAGAAGAAAAATCTCCTGTAATCCTAGGTGTATCTGAAGGTGCAGCTCGTCATATGACTGGTTTCAAAACAGTTGTAGCTATGGTTAAAGCTTTAATCGAAGAAATGAACATTACTGTTCCTGTAGCGATTCATCTTGATCATGGTTCAAGCTTTGAAAAATGTAAAGAAGCAATTGATGCAGGTTTCACATCTGTAATGATCGACGCTTCTCACCACCCATTCGAAGAAAACGTTGAAACTACTAAAAAAGTAGTAGAATACGCACATGCTCGTAACGTATCTGTAGAAGCTGAACTTGGAACAGTTGGTGGACAAGAAGACGACGTAATCGCTGATGGCGTTATCTACGCTGATCCTGAAGAATGTAAACACCTTGTTGAAGCAACAGGTATCGATTGCCTAGCTCCAGCTTTAGGTTCTGTACACGGCCCTTACAAAGGTGAGCCTAACTTAGGATTTAAAGAAATGGAACAAGTTCGTGACCTAACTGGTGTACCTTTAGTACTTCACGGTGGTACTGGTATCCCAACTGCTGACATCACAAAAGCTATTTCTTTAGGTACTTCAAAAATTAACGTAAACACTGAAAACCAAATCGCGTTTACAAAAGCTGTTCGTGAAGTATTAAACAAAGACCAAGAAGTTTACGATCCTCGTAAATTTATCGGACCTGGCCGCGAAGCTATCAAAGCAACTGTTATTGGTAAAATTCGTGAATTCGGTTCTAACGGTAAAGCGTAAGAATAAAATTCCGTTTTGGAAACCGTCTACTCTTTTAGACGGTTTCCTTTCGTTGTACAATGAAAGCGTGAACAAGTCGTAAGATTAATTAAATTTCTAAATTTATTCGTACGCCCATATAGAAATGGAACAAAACGCAGTCCTATTAAGAAATGTAATAACGTATGTAAGATGATGAACGATCAATCTTGACAGGCAGTGAGTCTTCATCTATTCACGAAAGATATAACAATTTTTAGGTGAGGTCTTACTGCTTGTTAAGTTCAGACTAAAATAAAATGTTTTACATAGTTTGTTGACCAAGTGGGATTCTTAAGGAAAGTAAATACATTCACAGGAAGGGAGCTCAACATGGAAAAGTTGCTGATTGAAGGTGGAAGGCCTTTAAATGGATCAATTCGCGTGAGCGGTGCAAAGAACAGTGCTGTCGCTCTAATTCCAGCGACAATTTTGGCTGATACTCCAGTAACCATTGGTGGTGTGCCTAATATCTCAGATGTAAAAATGTTAGGGGACTTATTAGAGGAAATTGGAGGAACTGTAACGTATGGGCAAGAGGAAGAGATGATAGTTGATCCTTCCAAAATGGTTGCCATGCCTTTGCCGAATGGAAAAGTAAAAAAATTGCGTGCTTCATACTATTTGATGGGCGCTATGCTTGGCCGTTTCAAAAAAGCTGTAATTGGGCTTCCTGGTGGATGTCACTTAGGTCCAAGACCAATTGATCAGCACATTAAAGGGTTTGAAGCGTTAGGTGCACACGTAACAAATGAACAAGGTGCAATCTATTTAAGAGCGGATGAACTGTGCGGGGCGCGAATTTATTTAGATGTAGTAAGTGTCGGAGCAACCATTAATATTATGCTAGCGGCTGTAAGGGCAAAAGGTAGAACGATAATTGAAAATGCAGCAAAAGAACCGGAAATCATTGATGTAGCTACTTTATTGACAAGTATGGGAGCTCGAATTAAAGGTGCTGGTACAGATGTCATTCGTATCGATGGTGTAGAGTCCTTGCATGGATGTCACCATACGATTATTCCTGATCGCATTGAAGCTGGGACATATATGATTTTAGGCGCTGCTTCTGGTGGCGAAGTAACGGTTGATAATGTGATTCCCCAGCATTTAGAATCTGTTACGGCAAAGCTGAGAGAAGCTGGTGTACAAGTTGAAACGAAGGATGATCAAATTAAAGTAAATGGTGATTGTAAATTAAAAACAGTGGATATAAAGACATTAGTATATCCAGGATTTCCAACAGATTTGCAACAACCTTTTACAACGCTTTTAACGAAAGCATATGGTACAGGTGTTGTAACAGATACAATTTATGGGGCTCGCTTTAAACATATTGATGAGCTGCGCCGAATGAATGCAAAAATTAAGGTAGAAGGTCGTTCTGCGATTGTGACAGGACCTGTATCACTGCAAGGTGCAAAAGTGAAAGCAAGCGACTTACGTGCAGGAGCAGCACTTATTATTGCCGGCTTAATGGCAGATGGAATTACAGAAGTAACAGGACTTGAACATATAGACCGGGGTTATGAAAATATAGTAGACAAGCTTAAGGGACTTGGTGCGAATATTTGGCGAGAACAAATGACGCAGCAAGAAATTGAAGAAATGAAGAATGCATAACATGTATTGTCATTATATGACGAAAAAGTGAATATGTAGTACTTTTGTTAATGAAGAACGAAGGGTTACGATTAACAGAAACAGTACTTTATAGAAAAAAGAATTTGCAAAATACGGCATAACTATTAAGAATCAAAGGAGAGGAATTATTGTGGAAAGAAGTTTATCTATGGAGTTAGTGCGTGTAACAGAGGCTGCGGCATTATCATCAGCACGTTGGATGGGACGTGGGAAGAAAGATGAGGCAGATGGTGCAGCAACATCTGCAATGCGTGATGTATTTGATACAATTCCAATGAAAGGTACAGTTGTAATTGGTGAAGGTGAAATGGATGAAGCACCAATGCTGTACATTGGAGAAAAATTAGGAACAGGATACGGTCCTCGTGTTGATGTTGCAGTTGACCCATTAGAAGGGACAAACATTGTAGCGGCTGGAGGATGGAATGCTCTTGCTGTTATTGCGATAGCAGACCACGGTAACCTGTTACATGCCCCTGACATGTACATGGATAAAATTGCAGTTGGACCTGAAGCGGTTGGTGCAGTTGATATTAATGCTCCTATTATTGATAATTTACGTGCCGTAGCGAAGGCAAAAAATAAAGATATTGAAGATGTGGTAGCAACAGTGCTTAACAGACCACGTCATCAAGAGATTATTGAAGAAATTCGTAAAGCAGGTGCTCGTATTAAATTGATTAATGATGGTGATGTTGCTGGAGCGATTAATACTGCATTTGATCGTACAGGTGTAGATATTTTATTCGGTTCTGGCGGTGCGCCTGAGGGAGTACTTGCGGCAGTTGCGTTAAAATGTCTGGGCGGCGAGATTCAAGGGAAATTACTTCCGCAAAATGAAACGGAATTAGCTCGTTGCAAAAAAATGGGTATTGAAGATATAAACCGCATTCTTCGCATGGAAGATTTGGTTAAAGGTGATGATGCAATCTTTGCAGCGACAGGTGTAACAGACGGAGAATTATTGCGCGGAGTTCAATTCAAAGGTAGCGTCGGCACAACACAATCTCTCGTTATGCGTGCAAAATCTGGAACAGTTCGCTTCGTTGACGGACGCCACAGCCTAAGCAAAAAACCAAACCTAGTTATCAAGTAAAAAGCGTAAGCAGCTTGCTCAGAATGGAAGGGGGATGGAGCTTCAGACGGAGAGGCGCTCTTTGCCTCGTAGGAAGAAGCGAAGCCACCGCCCATTCTAGCTGCTGAAGCTAGATCAAACAAAAAGCGTAAGCAGCTCGTTCAGAATCACAGGACATTGGAGCCCCTGACGAAGAGGCGTTCTATGCCTCGAAGGAAGGAGCGAAATGACTGGAGATTCTAGCTGCTGAAGCTAGATTGTATAAAAGGTGTAAGCAGCTCGTTCATAATGGAAGAAGTAACTCAATATTCTTCGGAAATGAGTTAAATAGAGGAATTGGAAGTTACATTTCACAAGCGGAGACAAAATTTTTTGTCTTCGCTTGTTGTATTTGTGTGACAACGTATTGATTAAAACTAGGCAAAAGGGTTACAATAGTGAATATTATCTTACTTGAACTTATTTGCCTTTCATTTTTATGTATTTGCCTTCCGTATTTTCCCTTTACCCATATAAAAAGAGAATAATATTAAAGTGTGGTGTCTGAATGAATTTGTCAATTGCGGCATTAGAAAACATGAAATTAAAAGAATTATACGAGCATGCGAAAGAATATAAAATTTCGTATTACAGTAAATTAACAAAGAAAGAGTTAATTTTTGCTATATTAAAAGCTCGTGCAGAAAAAGAAGGCTTCTTTTTCATGGAAGGTGTACTAGAGATTATTCAATCCGAGGGATTTGGATTCTTACGCCCGATCAACTACTCTCCAAGCTCAGAAGATATTTATATTTCGGCTTCGCAAATTCGTCGTTTTGATTTGCGCAACGGGGATAAAGTTTCTGGTAAAGTGCGACCACCAAAAGAAAATGAACGCTACTTTGGATTACTACAGGTTGAAGCAGTAAACGGTGATGATCCAGAATCTGCAAAAGAACGTGTACATTTCCCTGCATTAACACCGTTATATCCAAATCGTCAAATGAAATTGGAGACGGAACCAAAGAAACTATCTACGCGCATCATGGATTTAATTGCACCAGTTGGGTTTGGACAACGTGGTTTAATTGTTGCGCCTCCAAAAGCTGGTAAAACAATCTTGTTAAAGGAAATTGCTCACAGTATCACAACGAATCATCCAGATGCAGAATTAATTGTGCTTTTAATTGATGAGCGTCCGGAGGAAGTGACGGATATTGAACGATCTGTTAAAGGTGATGTTGTAAGTTCTACATTCGATGAGGTACCTGAGAATCATATTAAAGTTGCCGAACTTGTATTAGAACGTGCAATGCGTCTTGTAGAGCATAAAAAAGACGTTGTTATTTTAATGGATAGTATTACCCGTTTAGCGCGTGCTTACAATCTTGTTATTCCGCCAAGTGGACGTACATTATCAGGTGGTATTGATCCAGCTGCATTCCATAGACCGAAACGATTTTTCGGGGCTGCCCGTAATATCGAAGAGGGCGGTAGTTTAACGATTTTAGCAACAGCGCTTGTAGATACAGGTTCTCGTATGGATGATGTGATTTATGAGGAGTTTAAAGGAACAGGAAATATGGAACTTCATTTAGATCGTTCGTTAGCTGAGCGTCGTATTTTCCCAGCGATTGATATTCGCCGCTCTGGTACACGTAAAGAAGATTTATTAATTCCAAAAGAACATTTAGACAAGCTATGGGGTATTCGCAAAACAATGCGTGATACACCAGACTTCGTTGAAAGTTTCTTGCGTAAACTTCGTCAAACGAAAACAAATGAGGAATTTTTACAAAATATTGTTGCAGACTCCAAAAGATATGTAACAACGAAGTAAAGGGATAAAAGGTTGGGACTCGCTTATATTATAGTAAGCGAGTTTTTTATGTGTTTTGAATAGGTAACAGCTTCTCGGTCGAGAGCTCCAAGTGCCCTTCCATTCTGAGCGAGCCGCCTGCGCTTTTAGGAGATATCTAGCTCCGGCGACAAGACCAGTCGGTCGTTTCACCCCTTCCTGCGAGGCAAAGAGCGCCTCTATGTCAGGGGTTCCAACGTCCTCCTGTTCTGAGCGAGCCGCCTGCGCTTTTATTTTTTATAATGCTAAAAACAGGTAGTTGCAAAATGGTGTGAGCCTTGTTATAATTTCATCATATGTGCTTCATCAATATAGTTGTGAATGCAGCTAGAGATGAAAAACTCTGTTTCGAAAATGATTCAGGGCGGAAGGAGATGAAAAGAATGAAAGCAGGAATCCATCCAGATTACAAGAAAGTTGTATTTATGGATACAAACACAGGCTTCAAATTCTTAAGCGGATCTACTAAAGGTTCTAGCGAAACAATCGAGTGGGAAGATGGAAACACTTATCCATTAATTAAAGTTGAGATCAGTTCTGATTCTCACCCATTCTACACTGGACGTCAGAAGTTTGCTACTGCAGACGGACGTGTTGACCGCTTCAATAAGAAATACGGTCTTAAGTAATAAAAACATAAAACAGGCAAGTGTATCTATTCGCTTGTCTGTTTTTTTTGCGAAAATATAACCTTTACCCTACTTTATATAGGAAAAGTAGCTGAAAGGAGAACTCAATGTACTTAATAAATCAAAACGGTTGGATTGAAGTGATTTGCGGAAGTATGTTTTCTGGAAAATCAGAAGAGCTCATCCGCCGTGTACGTCGTACGCAATTTGCGAAGCAGAATGCGATTGTTTTTAAACCTTGTATTGATAATCGTTATAGTGAAGAAGATGTTGTTTCACATAATGGCATGAAGGTGAAAGCAGTTCCTGTATCAGCTTCAAAAGATGTATTTAAATATGTGACAGAAGATATGAACGTTATTGCAATCGACGAGGTGCAATTTTTTGATGAGGACATTGTGGAAGTGGTGCAAATGTTGGCAAATCGAGGCTATCGCGTCATTGTGGCCGGTTTAGACCAGGATTTCCGTGGTCTACCATTTGGACAAGTTCCTCAGCTAATGGCGATTGCTGAACATGTAACAAAATTACAGGCGGTTTGTTCCGTATGTGGTTCTCCAGCTAGTCGTACACAACGCTTAATTAATGGTGAACCAGCTGCGTTTGATGATCCAATTATTTTAGTCGGCGCTTCAGAATCGTATGAGCCGCGTTGCCGTCATTGTCATGCAGTGCCTACAAAGCAAAGATAAATGAAACTCGCTACATAAGGCGGGTTTTTTTTCGAAAGTTGGTAGCAAGACCAGTTGGTCGTTTCACCCCTTCCGCCGAGGCAAAGAGCGCCTCTATGTCAGGGGTTCCAACGTCCTCCTGTTCTAAGCGAGCCGCCTGCGCTTTTAGGAGATATCTAGCTCCGGCGGCAAGAATGGTCGGTGGCTTCGCTTCTTCCGACGAGGCAAAAATCGCCTCTTTGTTAGAAGCTCCATCCTCCTCCCATTCTGAGCGAGCCGCCTGCGCTTTTAAATATAATTTGCGTTTTTTTTATTTTGTGCCATATACTATTGATATTAGATACTAGGATGTTGAGGTGAATGATGTGTTAGATCGTTTGCAAGCTGTAGAGGATCGTTATGAGAAGTTAAATGAGTTATTAAGTGACCCAGCGGTTATTAATGATTCTAATAAGCTTCGTGAGTATTCAAAGGAACAATCTGATATTCAAGAAACGGTAGAAGTGTATCGTGAGTATAAAGATGTTCGTGAGCAATTGCAAGATGCAAAAGCGATGTTAGAAGATAAATTAGATGCTGAGATGCGTGAAATGGTAAAGGAAGAAGTTTCAGATTTAGAGGTACAGGAGAAGGAATTATCAGAGCGTTTGAAAATTTTACTTGTACCAAAAGATCCGAATGATGATAAGAACGTTATTGTTGAAATTCGCGGTGCAGCTGGTGGTGATGAGGCAGCTTTATTTGCTGGCGATTTATATCGTATGTATAGCCGTTATGCTGAGGTACAAGGATGGAAAACAGATATTATCGAAGCAAGTTATACAGAATTAGGTGGATATAAAGAGATTATCTTTATGATTAACGGTAAAGGCGCATATGCGAAGTTGAAATTCGAAAACGGCGCGCATCGTGTACAACGTGTTCCAGAAACAGAATCTGGTGGACGTATTCATACATCTACAGCAACAGTAGCTGTATTACCAGAAGCGGAAGAAGTAGAAATCGATATTCATGAAAAAGATATTCGTGTGGATACATTTGCTTCTAGTGGTCCTGGTGGACAAAGTGTTAATACAACAATGTCAGCGGTACGCTTAACTCATTTACCAACTGGTGTAGTTGTATCTTGTCAGGATGAGAAGTCACAAATTAAGAACAAAGAAAAAGCAATGAAAGTATTACGTGCGCGTATTTATGATAAATTTAGACAAGAAGCGCAAGCTGAGTATGATCAAAATCGTAAACAAGCTGTTGGTACGGGGGATCGTTCTGAGCGTATTCGTACGTATAACTTCCCGCAAAACCGTGTTACAGACCATCGAATTGGTTTAACGATTCAAAAGCTAGATCAAATTTTACAAGGTAAGTTAGATGATTTCATCAACGCGCTAGTAATGGAAGATCAGGCGAAGAAGATGGAGGCCGCTGAGTAATGCGTGTCTATGAAGCCCTGAAATGGGCTTCTTCTTTTTTACAAGAGAATGGGCGGGATGAAAATGCGGGAGAAATCGTCCTTTGTCATGTATTAAACACAAATCGCACGGGTTTAATGATGAATATGCGTGAGGAAATATGTAATGAACAGGAAAAGCGTTTTAAAGAGTTGATTCATAAACATATTGATGGAATTCCTGTACAATATTTAATGGGATATGAGATGTTTTATGGTCGATCTTTTTTTGTAAATGAGGAAGTGTTAATACCGCGCCCAGAAACAGAAGAGCTTATCGTTGGTGTGCTGGAGAGAATTCAACGTAATTTTGGTAATCAAGAGCTTCATGTAGCGGACATTGGAACAGGAAGTGGAGCTATTTCCATTACACTTGCATTAGAGAATCAAAATCTTCATGTATATACGGTAGATATTGCGCAAGAATCTATTGAAGTTGCCAAACAAAATGCAACATCACTAGGAGCAAATGTGACATTTTATCACGGAGATTTATTATCACCATTTTATGAAACAGGGCAAAAATTAGACGTTGTTGTTTCGAATCCTCCGTATATACCGGAAGAAGATTGGAAAGGATTATCTTCTGTTGTGAAAGAACATGAGCCGAAGCGAGCGCTTGTTGGTGGAGCGGATGGTCTTGATTTTTATCGCCGTTTTATGGAAGAGTTGCCTCGTGTATTACAGAAAAAAGCAATTGTTGCTTTTGAAGTCGGTGTGGGGCAAGGGGAAGATGTAAAAGGGTTATTAGAAAAGACGTTCCCACACGCTCATGTAGAAGTGGTTTTTGATATTAATGGTAAAGATCGTATGGTCTTTGCGGAAATGGAGTAAGGCATAAGCCTTGCTCCATTTTTGTATAAAAAATTTATATAGATTTTGAATTTAATAGTTTAGAAAGATGAAAGTCTGTCCACACTGTTTCTAGAAGGGACGGTGGAGGAAATGAAAAAACAAGTGATTGCTTATTTTCTTTTACTATTAATTGGTGCACAGTTACTTGTGCAGTTTGAATATATGAAAGCCGATGCGAAAGGGCCGGCGGTGATTCCGAAAGAAGCAGTTCGCCTTCGAATTTTAGCGAATAGTGATTCAGATAAAGATCAAGCGTTAAAGCGGAAAGTACGCGATGAAGTGAAAGCGCAAATTGATGGTTGGGTAGCGGATTTAAAAACATTTGAGGAAGCGCGTCAAGTCATTCAAAGTCATATCCTAGAAATCGAAAAAACAGTTGCTCATACGTTAAAAGAAGAAGGAAGTAAGGAATCATTTCAAGTTACATTTGGAAAGAATATAAAATTTCCTACAAAGGTTTATGGTAATTTTATTTATCCAGCAGGAGAATATGAAGCGGTATTAATTACGATTGGAAAGGGAGAGGGGGCAAACTGGTGGTGCGTATTATTCCCGCCAATGTGCTTTATGGATTTTTCGAGCGGTACAGCTGTAGAGAAAGAGGAGAAAGTTGTAAAGGCTGAATCGCTGGATCAAGAAGAAGAAGTAACACCGCAGCTTGAAAAGGAAGAAGAGCCTACAAAAGAGGAACACAAAGATAAAGCGCAGCAAAAAGGGAATAATCAGCAAGAGAAAGATGTTAAAAAACAAGAGCGAGTACAAGAAGTAGTAAAACAGGAAGTGATGAAAAAAGCACAAGATAATCCGAAAGAAACAAAGGATCAAGAAAAAAGCGACAAATTAGAAACGGTGGAAATTGTGGAAAAAACAAAGGAGCCTGCGGATAAAAAACAAGGTCAAAAGGTGGAAGTAGTAGAGTCTGAAGAAGAACCTGAAGTGAAATTATTTATTGTTGAAGCTTTTTCCTCTTTATTTTCTAAATAAGTACTATTTATAAATCCCTCTTCATATATATAAATGAGGAGGGATTTATGATGAAAAAGATTTCTTTTGCAACGAAAAACGATATTGAAAGATTGCATTCTTTTTTCGGACAAGCTAATAAAAAAAATGATAAAATAAATGAGTTGTACGAACAATTTATGATTTTAGAAGATAAAGGAACGATACAAGCTGTTATTGGATATGAACGGGAAGGGCAAAAGGCGCTCGTTCGCTCATGTTTATTCACACCAGCTGTGGATAATAAGACTTTCTTATATTTTTTTGAAATGTTTTTGCAGTATATGAAAGAAAAAAATATCGAACAACTATATTTACTCACAAATCATCCACAATCTATAACAATCTTTCAGTTTTTTTATTTTAGACCTGTGGAAAAAGAAGATGTTCCTGTAGAGATTCAACAGCTAGAACACTTTTGTGAAAATGTAAAACAGCAGAATGTAATAATACTAAATTGTCAGCTATTAACAAAGTTATCCACTGATTAATTGATTTTATCCACAATTTGTGGATAAACATGGTTTGTCTTTTGGATAACTGTCATAGTAAACTAAAAATACATATGTATTTCATGGGAGAAAAGGACGTGGAAAAAAATGCATACAAATATGTGGATTGTGGATAATTTTGTGGAAATAAAAAAAGATTATCCACAATTACAAGAAGCAGCAAAATTATTACGAGAAAATGAGGCAGTTGCGTTTCCGACAGAAACAGTATATGGACTTGGAGCAAACGCAATGAATGATGAAGCCATTGCAAAAATATTTGAAGCAAAGGGCAGACCTAGCGATAATCCTCTTATTGTTCATATTGGCTCGAAGTTGCAATTAACTGATATTGTTAGGGAGGTTCCACCTGTTGCCGAAATGTTAATGAAGCACTTTTGGCCAGGACCACTGACAATTATTTTACCGAAAAAGGACGGTATTTCAGAGAAGGTTACAGCAGGGTTAGATACAGTTGGTGTTAGGATGCCTGACCATGAAGTAGCACTGGCACTCATTGAAGCAGCAAACGTTCCAGTTGCAGCACCAAGTGCCAATCGTTCTGGACGCCCAAGTCCGACGTTAGCTTCTCACGTGTATGAAGATTTGAACGGAAAAATTGCTGGGATTGTTGATGGTGGAGCAACTGGTGTTGGAGTTGAATCGACAGTCATTGACTGCACGAGTAAGGTGCCAACCATTTTACGTCCAGGCGGGATTACGAAAGAGCAGTTAGAAGAAGTAATTGGCCCGGTTTCTTTCGATCCAGCGCTGAAAGATGAAAAGGAAAAACCGAAAGCGCCAGGGATGAAATATACGCATTATGCTCCGAAGGCACCACTTAGTATTGTGGAAGGATCGCGCGATTTTATTCAACAACTTGTGGATAAAAAGAAACGAGAGGGATATACGGTTGGTGTATTAACAACAGAAGAATATCAGCATGTATATCAGGCGGATGTTGTATTATCTTGTGGATTAAGAAGAGATTTAGCAAGTGTTGCAACAAAATTATATGATGTGCTTAGAACGTTTGATGCAAGCAAAGTAGATTGCATTTTTAGTGAATCGTTTCCAAATGAAGGAATTGGAAATGCCATTATGAATCGTTTAACAAAAGCGGCAGGGCACCATATTATTGTTGAAGAATAGGCGAGTGCATTACTCGCCTTTTTCATATGGATACAAACATAAAAGCAGGCTCTTTGTTTCATACCTACATGTTAAGGCATGAATTGATACATAGATTCTATTTTTCCTCGGATGAGCATATGGTGAAGTAGCAAGTCCGAGGAGGGACGAGAACGATGATTGAACAATTCATACCTTTAATCATTATGGCTTTTGCCTTAGGAATGGATGCATTTTCTGTAAGCCTCGGCATGGGGATGGTCACGCTTAAGGTGCGACAAATTGTTTATATTGGGGTAACAATCGGTATATTTCATATTCTGATGCCCTTTTTAGGGATGGTTCTTGGACGACTGTTATCAGAAAAATTTGGCCAAATTGCTACACTCGCTGGGGCTAGTTTGTTAATTGGATTAGGTTTTTATATTGTTTACTCTTCACTTTTAGAAAATGAAGATACAAGGGCGACTCCCACTGGGATTAGTTTGCTTATATTCGCATTTAGTGTAAGTATTGATAGCTTTTCAGTCGGATTAAGCCTCGGGATTTATGGGGCACAGATGATTTTGACGATATTGCTTTTTGGCTTCATCAGCATGATTTTAGCGTGGGCTGGCTTATTATTAGGAAGACATGCAAAGCATATGCTTGGTACATATGGGGAAGTTTTGGGAGGGCTCATTCTAGTTGGATTTGGAATGTATCTTCTTTTTCCGCTATAATCTTGTTATTATGTAAGAAAATGAGAAAGATTACGTTTAACAGTTTCTATTATTTGATGGGTAAATACCTTTCTATAAGAAATCTCATTTCTATTCATACTCTTCATAATAAGATACTTTCCATATATAGAAAGGATGATACAAATGACAAGAGTAAAACAAATTTTTGGAATCGTGATTAGTTTTTTTGTCTTTTGGTTTAGCATGCTCGGAGTACAAATGTTTGCCGAATTTCTAGATATTGATTCTTTCAAATTCATTGTAGGTAAAACAGAAACAGCTCGTGCGTTCTATTCACCGTATCCATTTTTAATTGTATTTTTGCTTACATTGCTATCTTTATATTTCTTTGTCATAAAGCTTGGGAAACCAAAGAAAGTGAACAATGTTCTTCCTGAGGAAAATAAAGAGCAAATTTGAGTTATTTTTAAAACCCCCGCGAGATATGCGGGGGTTTTTCTTTTAAATGGGGCGCACTAATTCAAATTGTTCGCCTAGTTTCGCATAGTTATGACCAGCAAGTCGGCTTACTGGTTTTAATCCTTCAGCATGGATGCGCCCTTTTTCATATAAGTGTTCAGCAACATGAAAACGAACGACACGCCCAATGAGTAGATCGCACGCTGGAGACTCCTCTGTTCCGCCAAGAGGAATCGCGCGCTCTAATACGCACTCCATTCGAATATTTGCTTCTTTTACACCTGGTACAGAAATAACATCACTATCAATAGGAGTTAATTTCGCTTGTTCAATTTCGCTTTGATGGGGAGGAAGGTTTGCGGCAGTTTCATTAATAGCTTCCACATAAGATTCATCGGAAATATGTACAACAAATTCCCCTTTTTCAATTGCATTTCGCGACGTATCTTTTCGCTGCCCTTCTTTTCTTTGTACAGAAACAGAGATGAGCGGAGGATTGGCAGCAACGATATTAAAATAGCTGTAAGGAGCCCCGTTTAAAACACCATCTTGTGTCAAAGAAGTGACGAATGCGACAGGGCGCGGGATAATGCTTCCTGTTAATAATTTATAATTCTCTCGTTCTGTTTGTTCATTTGGGTTAATGGAAATCATATTCGTAATCTCCCTTCTTTTTAGAAATGCTTCCTTGTTTGTTTACAAGATACGACTAGAAAACTCCTTCTTTTTTTCAATTTTTGTGGAGAGGATCGGTGAGGTGGCCTAGTGGCGAGGTGACGAAATTTGTCGACTGGTCGATATCTTGTGTCGAACCGCCGATAAATGATGCTGAACCACCGATAAAACAGAAGTTGCGCCGATAAATGATGCTGAACCACCGATAAATCTGAAGAATCGCTAATATATGATTGTAAAAAGAAGAGCCTATCTCCAAAAGGAGATAGGCTCTTCTTCATGTCTTAAAGTAAAGTGTAAGCGCCAGGGCCGATTAAGGCGACACCTACTGCAACAGCAATTAAGATTAAGTTATATTCGAATCCATTTTCTGTTGCCCAGAAACCATTTTTGCCATGAACTGTAATAATTGCAACTAACATTGTACCAACAATAAATAGTGCACCAACCCAAGTGAAGATACCTGCTGCGAATAAGAAACCACCTAATAGTTCAGTTGCACCTGCCATAAATGCCATAAATACACCAGGACGTAGGCCGATAGATTCCATCCAGCCGCCTGTTCCTTTTAGGCCGTAGCCACCAAACCAGCCGAATAATTTTTGAGCAGCATGCCCCATAAATGAAATTCCGATAATAAGACGAATAATAAGTAGACCAATGTTCATCATTTATAAAACCTCCTAAAAGTTATTAACTTATCTTACGTAAGTAATAATAAATGAGTTACTTACTTTAGTCAAGTGAGATTTTGAAAAAATGTGAAGAAAATTTTACAAATCATAAATAAAAAATAAATATGTTGTGAGGACCTCTAGACAAGTTTGTGAAAAAAAGAGACAATATAGATAAGAAGTTTGTTGTTATGCCAATAATTTGAATTGACTGGATTTTTTTGAAGCGATACAATGAACTTCTATTCGTAATCATGCACTTTATTTCGAAAGCGTTTTTACGGTATAGTATTTAAGTAAGAAGTTTTACGAGTATTTCCATATTTACTAGGGATTGCCCTATATATTTGCAAGCAACTTTTAAGGAGGACTATCCTATGTTTAAAAAATTATTCGGTTTTGGTTCAAAAACAAATGAAGAAACAATCGTAGCTCCGTTAACTGGAGAAGTGAAAAATATTGAAGAAGTACCAGATCCAGTATTCTCTGGTCGCATGATGGGGGATGGTATTGCAATCGTTCCAACTGAAGGTGTTGTTGTATCTCCTGTAGATGGTGAAATCGTTCAATTATTCCATACGAAACATGCTGTTGGTATTAAGGCAAAGAATGGTACAGAAATTTTAATTCATGTTGGCTTAGAAACTGTAAAAATGGAAGGCGAAGGTTTCGAAGCTCACGTATCTGAAGGACAAGCTGTAAAGAAAGGCGATAAATTAATTTCCTTCGATTTAGAATTCATTCGTGAAAAAGCAAAAAGTACAATTACACCAGTTGTCATTACAAATACAGACGCAGCTGAATCTATTAAAACAACTGTAGGTGTATCAGCTACAAAAGGTGTAACAGAAGTAATGAAAGTTACAATGAAATAATCATTTTTAATAAGGAGTCTATTTCGTATGAAATGGATTCCTTATTTTCATGCATTTTTTTATATAGTAAGAAAGTAAAGGAAATGTCGTACTGTTAAGTGGCAGTTTACATTTCTATGATGTTTTAAATAAATATGGTATTATATTTAAGGCACTTGAAACTAGGGTTTCACATATATGTGGATAAGGCGCATTTCTCTTAGAAAAGTAAACGAGAAATGCGCCTTCTGTTATATTCACAATTCTTTTGTTCCAGTGTCATGTACGTTATGATAAGTATAGGATATTTGGCAGAAGGAGTGATTGTGGATGAAGCGAGTATTGTTTGTTTGTACTGGAAATACATGTCGTAGTCCAATGGCAGAGGCATTGCTTCGTCATTATGGAAGAGGGAATTTTGAAGTGCAATCTGCTGGTGTTTTTGCAAGTCCTGGAAGCGATGCATCTCTGCATGCTAAGGAGGCATTAGCTAAGAAAGGAATTTCAATCAATCATGCTTCTAAGCAAGTGACAGAAACATTAATTGATTGGGCTGATATCATTTTGACTATGACAGAAAACCATAAACAGCTTTTGTTAGGATACTATCCGAAAGTAAAAGAGAAACTGCATACATTATATGAATTTACAGAAGGTATAAATAAAGATATTTCAGATCCATTTGGTGGATCGCTCTCTATTTATGAAACAACACTAGTAGAGATGGAAAAACTTGTACAAAGTTTGCTGGAAAAACATTCAGAGTCTTAATGTTTCGTGTATAATACGATATTGGAGATCAACTTGTTTGTAATAGACAAGTTTGAAATGAGGTAGCCATTTATGAATGGAATGATTCATAAACGTTGCAGTAAAAATCTGGAGGGGTAAAAATGAAAGTAGTAGTAGCATCTGATCACGGCGGTATCAATATCCGCACAGAAATTGTAAATCTATTAGAAGAGTTAAACATTGAGTATATTGATTTAGGATGTGAGTGTGAGGCAGGATCTGTTGATTACCCTGATTTTGCATTTCCAGCAGCAGAAATGGTTGCAAAAGGTGAAGTAGATCGTGGTATTTTAATTTGTGGTACAGGTATTGGTATGTCAATTGCGGCAAATAAAGTTCACGGCATTCGTTGCGCATTAGTTCATGATACATTTAGCGCAAGAGCAACTAGAGAGCATAATGATAGCAACATGTTAGCGATGGGTGAGCGTGTTATTGGCGCTGGCTTAGCACGTGATATCGCAAAAATTTGGCTAACAACTGATTATGAAGGTGGACGCCACGAAAATCGTGTAGGAAAAATTAAAACATACGAAGAAAAATAATATACATTCTAACTTCTATCAAAAGATAATATAATTTGTTGAACCAACCTGTGAAAGGAAGAGGCGTAATGATGGAAATAGTAAAAGTAAAAGAGCAGCTACAAACATTGCTTTCTGATTTTCAAGAACAAGCTTCTTTACAATGTGGTCAAATTTTTGTAGTAGGCTGTAGTACAAGTGAAGTGCTCGGAGAAAGAATTGGAACTTCAGGGACGATGGAAGTAGCCGAAGCGATTTTTTCTGAACTAATACAATTTCAAAAACAGACAGGTGTCGCATTAGTGTTTCAATGTTGTGAGCATTTAAATCGTGCTTTAGTGGTAGAAAAAGAAGTAGCTTTGAAACATGGTTTTGAAATTGTGACCGTTACGCCTGTTAGATCAGCAGGTGGTGCATTGGCGACATATGCGTATCATAATTTTAAAGATCCTGTAGTGGTAGAATTTATAAAAGCAGACGCAGGTATCGATATTGGTGATACATTCATTGGTATGCATTTAAAACATGTGGCGGTTCCTGTTCGCACAAGCATAAAAGAGGTTGGAAATGCGCATGTAACGATGGCTAAAACGCGCGCGAAACTAATTGGGGGAGCGCGTGCTGTATATAAAGCGACAGAAGAAACAATGATTTGCCGTTAATATATAGGGAAAGAAAAGACCGAACTTGGTCTTTTTTTTCTTTTATGATATAGAAAGTCATGTTAGAATGTAGTTGAAAATATGAAGGTTTAAAAGAATTACAACTTGAATTTTCGTTTTTTCTGAATAAATAGGAAAAAACCATTAGGAATTGATGTAATTCGTTCAGAAAAGGGGGATTTTGGTGGATCATTTAAAACGTCAAGATGAAAAGGTATTTGCTGCAATTGAAGCGGAATTAGGAAGACAGCGTTCAAAAATTGAGTTAATTGCTTCGGAAAACTTCGTAAGTGAAGCTGTAATGGAAGCACAAGGTTCTGTTTTAACAAATAAGTATGCGGAAGGGTATCCTGGTAAACGTTACTATGGTGGTTGTGAGCATGTAGACGTAGTAGAGGATATTGCACGCGATCGTGTGAAAGAGATCTTTGGTGCTGAACATGTAAATGTTCAACCGCATTCTGGTGCACAAGCGAACATGGCTGTATACTTCACGATTTTAGAGCATGGAGATACAGTTCTTGGTATGAATTTATCTCATGGCGGTCATTTGACACACGGAAGTCCCGTTAACTTTAGTGGAGTACAATATAATTTCGTAGAATATGGTGTGGATGCTGAAACTCATCGTATTAACTACGACGATGTGTTAGCGAAAGCAAAAGAACATCAACCGAAACTTATCGTCGCAGGTGCAAGTGCGTATCCTCGTGTGATCGATTTCAAAAGATTTCGTGAAATTGCCGATGAAGTAGGGGCATATTTAATGGTAGATATGGCTCATATTGCAGGTTTAGTTGCAGCGGACTTACACCCAAATCCAGTGCCACATGCACATTTCGTTACGACAACAACACATAAAACATTACGCGGTCCACGCGGTGGTATGATTTTATGTGAAGAGAAATTTGCGAAGCAAATTGATAAATCAATCTTCCCTGGTATTCAAGGCGGTCCACTTATGCATGTCATCGCTGCAAAAGCTGTTGCATTTGGGGAAGCACTTCAAGATGACTTTAAAACATATGCGCAAAATATTATTCATAATGCACAGCGTTTAGCAGAAGGACTTCAAAAAGAAGGACTTACACTTGTTTCTGGTGGAACGGATAACCACCTGATTTTAATCGATGTTCGCAACTTAAATATTACAGGAAAAGTGGCAGAACATGTATTAGATGAAGTAGGTATTACAGTAAACAAAAATACAATTCCATTTGAAACAGCAAGTCCGTTTGTAACAAGTGGTGTACGTATCGGTACAGCCGCTGTAACATCTCGTGGCTTCGGCTTAGAAGAAATGGATGAAATCGCGTCAATTATTGCATATACATTAAAAAATCACGAAGACGAAGCTGTATTAGACGAAGCTCGTAAACGTGTAGCTGCATTAACAAGTAAGTTTCCAATGTACACTGATTTATAATAGATGAAAAAAACCACTGTAACATCATGTTGCAGTGGTTTTCTTTGCTTTAGATTGCATATTGCTTGAATATAGAGAAAGAACTTCATGAAAAAAGATGAGACACAACTACCCCTGAAAGTATGTATACAAAACATGAATAAATTTTGGGAATATAATGAAGGATATAATTTCCATAATTGGTAAATATATTAGATGGATTCATTATGAAATTAATATTTTTCCAAATTTGCCCTTGAATATTAGTAGCGTTTTCTTTACAATCGTAAATAGTGCAAACGGCGTGGAAACACGCATGAATATCATCTGAAGGAGAGATTCACATGGGAAAACTGTATGTATTTGATCACCCGTTAATTCAACATAAGATTACATATATTCGCGATAAAAATACAGGTACAAAAGAGTTTCGTGAATTAGTGGATGAAGTAGCAAGTTTAATGGCTTTTGAAATTACACGTGATCTTCCACTTGAAGAAATCGAAATTGAAACACCTGTGAGCAAAGCAAAAACAAAAGTGATCGCTGGGAAGAAGCTAGGTTTAATTCCAATTTTACGTGCAGGTTTAGGAATGGTAGACGGAATTCTGAAATTAATTCCAGCAGCAAAAGTGGGACATATTGGTTTATACCGTGACCCAAAAACATTGCAACCGGTAGAATACTATGTGAAACTTCCAACGGATGTAGAAGAACGTGACTTTATCGTACTAGATCCGATGTTAGCAACAGGTGGTTCTGCAGCTGAAGCGATTAACTCTTTGAAAAAGCGCGGTGCGAAACATATTAAATTAATGTGTATCGTAGCTGCACCAGAAGGAGTAAAAGTTGTACAAGAAGAGCATCCTGATGTTGATATTTATGTAGCAGCGTTAGATGAAAAATTAAATGACCACGGTTATGTTGTTCCAGGTTTAGGTGATGCTGGAGACCGCCTATTTGGAACGAAGTAAGACAACAGACGAGAGGGATTCCCTGCTCGTCTTTTTTTATAGATTGGGAGTAGGGGAGGGGGATAAATATACAAAGTATATGCAACATAAATTGCATATGGATAACATATAATATAGAAGTCTAACAACTAAAAGGGGCTATATTATAGAAAGAAAACGTTATATCTGAAAAATAGAATGGTGACAAACTTGTGAACATTTTCTTCTATATATAGAGAGAAATCTACTAGATTTCACATAAATTCCACCAGTATTTAGAAGGGGAACGTTTTCATTTTTGGGAGGAAATAACTAATACTCAAATTTTTTGATTTTTTACGATTTCTCGTTGACAGTGCTAATACCCTATTGTATGCTAACAACGGGGATAGATGGTAGGGCTTTCAGTGACAATTTTGTATCTATTCCGTGACGAAAAAGTAAACTTTTGGTTTTGTTTAAGATTTATGCAAAAAAATGAGTTATTATTAACACATCTTGAATGAGGCTTACATATTGGAGGGATGAATCCTTGCAAAAAAACGATCGCAGCCCTATAAAAGCATATGCTTTAATGTCAGGGATTTTAGCTCAGCTAGTCGGTTCCATTCTTGTTGGGATTTTTGGTGGGCAATGGCTTGACAGTAAGGTTGGAACGTTTCCATTGTTTCTAGTTATCGGCTTACTACTAGGGTTAGGAACAGGAATTTATGCAATGATTCGACTCATTCGACATTACTATTCGGGAGAGCAATGATGATAGATGTACATGGGCTTGTCCAAAGACAAAAGAAATATATGTACTACTTGCTTGCACTTCTAGTGCTAGGATGGGGATTTACCTCTTACAAGGATGTGTTTCTTGGGCTGATTATCGGAACGATTTTCAGTTTTCTTAGTTTGCGCATCATTGCACGTAGAACAGACAAGCTTATAGATCGCGTTACCAATGGAGGAAGCGTGAAATTTAAAGCTACAGCTGTAAGTACATATTCGAGGTTTGCGACGATTGGATTATTAATTTTATTTGCGGCAAAGTATCAGCATTTCATTGCGATGTGGAGCTTAGGTGTAGGATTGCTGACAGGGTATCTTGTCATGATCATAGATTTTCTTTATTTAGAGTATAAGAACAGGGAAGAGAGGTGAATTACTAGTGGAACACGGTAAATTGGTTGATTTTCTAGGTTTAACGTTCGATTTGTCCGCAGTTATCATGGTTACTGTAGCAGCAGTTATTGTTTTCTTAGTCGCTGTGATTGGAACTCGAAGCTTAGCTCTTCGTCCGACAGGAATGCAAAACTTCCTTGAGTGGGTGTTAGACTTTGTGAAAGGCATTATTGGCAGTACGATGGACTGGAAAACAGGTGGGCGCTTCTTAACACTCGGCGTTACACTTATGATGTTTATTTTCGTATCAAACATGCTCGGTTTACCATTCATGTTTTCAACAACTGAGGCTGGTGAACATATTGCATGGTGGAGATCGCCAACGTCTGACCCAGCAGTTACTTTAACATTAGCCGTGATGGTAGTTACCCTCACCCATTACTATGGAATTAAGATGAAGGGTACAAAGGAATATATAAAGGGTTATTTCCAACCTATGAAGTTCTTATTTCCTTTAAAGGTTATTGAGGAGTTTGCTAACACGTTAACGTTGGGCCTTCGTCTATTCGGTAACATTTATGCTGGTGAGATTTTATTAACATTGCTTGCTCAATTAGGTGCAAGTGGTGCTTTTGGAGCATTAGGCGCGGTTGTGCCAATGTTAGCATGGATGGGATTCAGTGTATTCGTTGGATCAATCCAAGCATTTATTTTCACAATGTTAACGATGGTTTACATGGCTCATAAAGTAAGTCATGACCATTAATATATCTTAAGTAAGTATAAAATTTATTTTTTTCTAATAAAAAGGAGGACATTTTAAATGAGTTTAGGTGTAATCGCAGCTGCAATTGCAATTGGTTTATCAGCATTAGGTGCAGGTATTGGTAACGGTCTTATCGTATCACGTACAATCGAAGGTGTTGCTCGTCAACCAGAATTAAAAGGCGCACTTCAAACAATTATGTTCATCGGGGTTGCATTAGTTGAGGCACTTCCAATCATTGGTGTAGTTATTGCATTCATCGTAATGAACAGATAAGGGATACTCCCCTTACATAAATGGCGAAGAGTGTTTTTTGAACTTTCTTCGCCATTGCTTTATGAACGAAATGTATGTCTTTTTTTCATATAGTTAATTTAGATACCTTGAAGGGAGTGAATCCTTGTGCCAACTTTATTATTAGGAGCTGCCATTCCGTTTGGAACGATCGCTTATACGTTGGTCGTTTTCCTAATTTTATTAGTGATGCTACGCAAATTTGCTTGGGGTCCTTTAATGGGAATTATGAAGGAACGTGAAGAGCATGTTGCTAGCGAAATCGACGCTGCAGAAAAAAATCATGCAGAGGCGAAAAAGTTAGTAGAAGAACAACGTGAAATGTTAAAACAGTCACGTGTTGAAGCACAAGAGTTAATCGAAAGAGCGAAAAAGCAAGCAGAAGAGCAAAAAGATGGTATTATTACTGCTGCAAAAGAAGAAGCAGAATCAATTAAAACATCTGCTGTACAAGAAATTCAACGCGAAAAAGAGCAAGCAATTGCTACATTACAAGAACAAGTCGCTTCTTTATCTGTTCAAATTGCTTCCAAAGTAATTGAAAAAGAACTAAAAGAAGAAGACCAAGTGAAATTAATTCGCGATTATATTAAAGAAGTAGGAGAAGCGCGATGAGCAATGAGATTGTAGCAAAACGTTATGCTGTCGCTCTTTTTCAAATTGCAAAAGAAAAACACGTATTAGAAACGTTTGAAGAAGAATTAGGCCTTGTACAAAGCGTTTTTATGAAAAACGAAGAACCACATAGCTTTTTAACAAAGCCAAATATTTCAAAGGAACAGAAAAAAATGTTTCTTTCTAACGTATTCTCTTCTGTTTCTGAGTCTATTTTAAATACGTTATATATTTTAGTTGATAATAAACGAATTGAAATTTTACCTGCCATTGCAAATGAATACGTAACTCTTGCAAACGAAGAGCGTAACGTAGCGGATGCAACTGTCTATTCTACTCGTCTTCTATCTGAAGAAGAGAAACTGAACATTGCAGAAGCATTTGCAAAAAGAACTGGAAAAGATGCAATTCGCGTAAAAAATATTGTAGATGAGGATTTACTAGGCGGTATTAAAGTGCGCATTGGAAATCGCATTTACGATGGAAGTTTACAAGGAAAATTAGCACGTATTCAGCGTGAACTAATGAAGAATAGATAGGGGTGAAGCACATGAGCATCAGAGCTGAAGAAATTAGCGCACTGATAAAGCAACAAATTGAAAACTATCAGTCTGAAATCGAAGTTAGCGATGTTGGTACAGTTATCCAAGTTGGTGACGGTATCGCGCGTGCTCATGGTCTTGATAACGTTATGGCTGGTGAACTTGTAGAGTTTGCTAACGGCGTTATGGGACTAGCACAAAACTTAGAGGAAAACAACGTAGGTATTATTATTCTAGGACCTTACACAGAAATCCGTGAAGGTGACGAAGTTCGTCGTACAGGCCGTATTATGCAAGTGCCAGTAGGTGAAGAACTAATCGGTCGTGTTGTAAACCCATTAGGTCAACCGGTAGACGGTTTAGGCCCAATCCATACAACAAAAACTCGTCCAATCGAAAGCCCAGCACCAGGTGTAATGGATCGTAAATCTGTTCATGAGCCACTTCAAACTGGTATTAAGGCAATTGATGCACTTGTACCAATCGGTCGTGGTCAACGTGAGTTAATCATTGGTGACCGTCAAACTGGTAAAACGGCAGTAGCACTGGATACAATCTTAAATCAAAAAGATGAAGACATGATTTGTATCTATGTTGCAATTGGACAAAAAGAATCTACAGTACGTAACGTAGTAGAAACACTGCGTAAGCATGGTGCATTAGATTACACAATTGTTGTAACAGCATCAGCTTCTCAACCAGCTCCATTATTATACTTAGCTCCTTATGCAGGTGTAACAATGGGGGAAGAATTCATGTACAACGGAAAACACGTATTAGTCGTGTATGATGACTTATCAAAACAAGCAGCTGCTTACCGTGAGCTATCATTACTATTACGTCGTCCTCCAGGTCGTGAAGCATATCCAGGGGATGTATTCTACTTACATTCTCGCTTACTAGAGCGTGCAGCAAAATTAAGCGATGCAAAAGGCGGCGGCTCATTAACAGCTCTACCTTTCATCGAAACACAAGCAGGGGACGTATCAGCATACATCCCAACAAACGTAATCTCCATTACAGATGGACAAATCTTCTTACAATCTGATTTATTCTTCTCTGGCGTACGTCCAGCAATCGATGCAGGTACTTCAGTATCTCGTGTTGGTGGATCTGCTCAGATTAAAGCGATGAGTAAAGTATCAGGTACACTTCGTCTTGACCTTGCATCTTACCGTGAGTTAGAAGCGTTCGCTCAGTTCGGTTCTGACCTTGATAAAGCAACACAAGCGAAACTAAACCGCGGTGCTCGCACAGTTGAAGTGTTAAAACAAGGATTACACAAACCGTTGCGAGTAGAGAAACAAGTTACGATTCTTTACGCTTTAACACGTGGATTCCTAGATGATATTCCAGTAGCAGATATCACTCGCTTTGAAGAAGAATTCTATGCTTGGTTAGATTCAAATGCAGCTGATTTATTAGAAGAAATCCGCACAACGAAGAAACTTGCGGATGACGATAAATTTGCAGCAGCAATCAATGGATTTAAAAAAGTATTCGTAGCTTCTGAACAATAAAAAGCGGAGGTGGCTCGTCCAAGAAGGGGAGGGCATTGGAACTCCTGACGAAGAGGCGCTTTTTGCCTCGCAGGAAGGGGTGAAATGACCGACCCTCCTAGCCGCCGCAGCTAAATTGAATAAAAAGCGGAAGCGGCTCGTTCAGAACAGGAGGACGTTGGAGCTCCTGACGAAGAGGTGTTCTTTGCCTCACAGGAAGGAGCGAAACGACCGACTGTCCAAGCGGCTGAAGCTAAACTATACAAAAGGTAGTTCGTCTTAGAATTACTAACGATTTACAGAGGAAAAGAGTAGGTGCACCTATTCTTTTCCTTCAATCATGAGCAAGCATGCCTTGCAATATGGATTAGAAAGATGAACGAAAAGGAATCTTACTAATCATGCCAACTTCCCGAAAAAAGGTGGTGAAAACCTGTGGCATCTTTACGCGATATAAAAGCGAAAATTAACTCGACAAAGAAAACGAGTCAAATCACGAAAGCGATGGAGATGGTATCTGCATCGAAATTAAACCGTGCAGAACAAAATGCTAAATCTTTCGTTCCATATATGGAAAAAATTCAAGAAGTGGTAGCGAGTATCGCGCAAGGTAGCAAAGGAATCAATCATCCGATGCTAACAGCGCGTCCTGTAAAGCGTACAGGGTACATCGTTATTACATCTGATCGCGGACTAGCAGGTGGTTATAACAGTAACGTATTACGTGAGGTAAGTAACGTAATTCGTGAGCGTCACAATATGGATCCAAATCAATATTCAATTATTGTAGTTGGACGACTAGGACGTGATTATTTAAAACGTCGTGGCTTTAACATCATTGATGAAGTAGTTGGATTATCTGATCACCCATCATTTACAGATATTAAAGATCTTGCTTCTCGAGCAATTGCGATGTTTGCAGATGGTGCTTATGATGAATTGTATATTTATTACAATCACTATGTAAGTAAAATTTCACAAGAAGTAACGGAAAATAAAGTTTTACCGCTTACAGATGTGAAATCTGATAAAAAGTTAACTCCATATGAGTTTGAACCTTCAGAAGAAGAAATCTTAAAAGTACTATTGCCACAATACGCGGAAAGCTTAGTGTACGGTGCACTGCTAGACGGAAAAGCAAGTGAGCACGCAGCGCGTATGACAGCAATGAAGAGTGCTACAGACAATGCAATGGAAGTTATCGATACACTTACACTTTCATTCAACCGTGCTCGTCAAGCTGCGATTACACAAGAAATCACAGAAATCGTTGGCGGAGCAGCAGCGTTAGAATAGTAAGAAAAGGCGGAAGCGGCTCGTCCAGAACAGGAGGGCGTTGGAGCTCCTGACGAAGAGGCGCTCTTTGCCTCACAGGAAGGAGCGAAACGACCGACTGTTCTAGCCGCTGTAGCTAGATTGTAAGAAAAGGCGGAAGCGGTTCGTTCAGAATGGGAGGGGGATGGAGCTTCAGACATAGAGGCGTAGTTTGCCTCGCAGGAAGAAGCGAAGCCACCGAGCATTCTAACCGCTGTAGCTAGATTCATAAAAAATTGAAAGCCGACTGATAGAAAGCTGGCTAATATAAAGAAAGCTAGGAGGGAACCCGATGAATAAAGGGCGCGTTACGCAAATCATGGGTCCGGTTGTAGACGTTAAGTTTGACGGCGGAAAGCTACCTGAAATCTACAATGCCCTTAGAATTAAAAAAGATGAAGTTAACTTAACTTTAGAAGTTGCACTTCACTTAGGTGATGATACAGTTCGTACGGTTGCAATGTCTTCCACTGATGGACTTGTTCGTGGCACAGAAGTAGAAGATACAGGTCGACCAATCTCAGTTCCAGTTGGTGATGCAACACTTGGTCGTGTATTTAACGTATTAGGTGAGTCAATTGACTTAGATGGTGAAATTCCAGCGGATGTACGCCGTGACCCAATTCACCGTCAAGCACCTGCATTCGAAGAATTATCTACAAAAGTAGAAATTCTTGAAACTGGTATTAAAGTAGTAGACTTACTTGCTCCATACATTAAAGGTGGTAAAATCGGTCTATTCGGTGGTGCCGGTGTAGGTAAAACAGTATTAATTCAGGAGTTAATCAATAACATTGCACAAGAACACGGTGGTATTTCTGTATTCGCTGGTGTAGGTGAGCGTACTCGTGAAGGGAACGATTTATACCATGAAATGAGTGACTCTGGCGTAATCAAGAAAACAGCGATGGTATTCGGACAAATGAACGAGCCACCTGGTGCACGTCAACGTGTTGCATTAACAGGGTTAACAATGGCGGAACATTTCCGTGATGAGCAAGGACAAGACGTACTATTGTTCATCGATAACATCTTCCGTTTCACGCAAGCGGGTTCTGAAGTATCTGCCCTTCTTGGTCGTATGCCATCTGCGGTAGGTTACCAACCAACACTTGCAACTGAAATGGGTCAATTACAAGAGCGTATTACATCAACAAATAAAGGGTCTATTACGTCTATCCAAGCGGTATATGTACCAGCCGATGACTACACTGACCCAGCACCTGCTACAACGTTCGCTCACTTAGATGCAACAACAAACTTAGAGCGTCGTTTAACGCAAATGGGTATTTATCCAGCGGTAGATCCATTAGCTTCTACATCTCGTGCGCTTTCTCCAGAAATCGTAGGAGAAGAGCATTATGAGATTGCTCGTCAAGTACAGCAAACTCTTCAACGTTATAAAGAGCTTCAAGATATTATCGCTATCTTAGGTATGGATGAGTTATCTGAAGAAGATAAGTTAGTTGTACATCGCGCTCGTCGCATTCAATTCTTCTTATCACAAAACTTCCACGTGGCGGAACAATTTACAGGTCAACCAGGATCTTATGTACCTGTAAAAGAAACAGTTCGTGGTTTCAAAGAAATTCTAGAAGGTAAACATGATGATCTTCCAGAAGATGCATTCCGCTTAGTAGGTGGAATTGAAGAAGTTGTTGAAAACGCGAAGAAAATGATGGCGTAAGGCCTTAGGAGGGACGAATTATGAAGACATTTCCAGTCAGTATTGTAACTCCTGATGGACCAGTTTATGAAAAAGAAGTAGAAATGGTAAGCGTTAAGGCAGAAAGTGGGGAGATGGGGATTTTACCAGGTCACATTCCCACTGTTGCGCCGCTTAAAATTAGTGCGGTTCGTTTGAAAAATGGCGGTCATACTGATTATGTAGCAGTAAGCGGCGGCTTTATCGAAGTTCGTCCAGATAAAGTAACAGTATTAGCACCATCTGCTGAAGAAGCGAACCATATTGATATTCATCGTGCAAATGAAGCGAAGCGTCGTGCTGAGCAACGTCTGCAAGATAAACAAGCTCATGTTGACTTTAAGCGTGCAGAACTAGCGCTAAAACGTGCAATTAATCGTTTGGACGTTTCTGAGATGAAATAAAAAATCCGTAAAGGTTCTTGCCTTTACGGATTTTTTTATTTGTCTAAATAGAATGAATTCCTGATTTGTAGAAAATATTAAGAAAAATGATATAATGAGAAGGTATTTTTATATAAATATGATATACGGCGTATGAAAGGAGAGGGGAACATGATTAGTGAAATGAAACGAGAAGCCTTGCAATCACTAAAGGGGAAGTGGGGGCTTGGTGTAGGCTCAACGATTTTACAATTTGTTTTAAGTTATATTGTTTCGCTAGTTGCATCATTAATAATTTTTATTCCAGCAGTACTGTTAATAATAGCGACTGGCGACTCATTGTATGCATTTGAAGAGGGAGTAGTAGGAATTGGTGCTGCTATTGCATTTATTTTTATATATATACTAATGTTCATTGTGAATTATGGAGCATATGGAATTATGGTATATGGCTATACGAATTTGTATGTCAATATAAGTAAGAGAAATAATGTTACGATAGATTATTTATTTGAAGGGTTTCGTGGTGTAAATAGAATTTGGAAGTCAATAAAAGCGATGCTAGGTGTATTTATATATTCGCTATCTTGGGTTCCGGTTATATTTATGGGAATACTCATGTTTTTAGTTGGGGATGAAAATAATCCACCTGAAAGTATAGCATTGGTAATCGTTGTATTTTGTTTCATATTTATTTCAATTATAGTATCGATCATTGCTTCTTTTTCGTATGCGATGACGTTTTATATTTTAGTAGAGAATCCGGAATACAGTGTTTTACAAGCGTTAAAAGAAAGTAAATCAATCATGAAAGGGCATAAAATGGATTTATTTCTTTTATGGCTTAGCTTTATTGGCTGGGGAATTTTAGCTATGTTTACATTGGGAATTGGATTCCTTTGGTTATACCCATATTTCACTACAACAACAGCGCATTTTTATCAATATATATCAGAAAAAGAATTATACTAAAAGGATATGGAGTGGAGGGTGCAAGGATAATGTGCTCTCGCTTTTTATAAGACTATATGATGATGAAATAGAAGCTTGGAGGGTTTACATGATTAGTGATTTAAAAGGAAGGGCTCTTGATGCCTTAGAAGGGAAATGGGGCTTAGCGGTAGGAATCACGCTGCTTATTATTATTTTAATATCCATCTGTAGAACAGTTATTACAGTCCCATTCTCATTTATATGGGGCTGGGAAGAGGCAAGTAGATCTCTTTCAGTAGATGTGGTTGCCATGCTTATTATTGGGCCGTTAACTTTAGGAGCATACTCCCTTGTATTGCGTGCAGTTCGTGAGCAAGATGTAAAAGCAAGTCAACTATTTAGCTGGTTTACAGATGGAAGTAAGTTGATAAAGTCATTTTTAACGTATTTATTAATATATGTATATTTAATTTTATGGACGTTATTATTGATTATTCCAGGAATTATTAAGTCCTTCTCCTATTCGATGACGTACTTCATTTTGAACGATCATCCTGAATATACAATGAATCAAGCGATTACAGAAAGTCGTCGCATAATGGATGGGCATAAACTGGATTATTTTCTAGTATGCTTAAGTTTTATTGGTTGGTTTTTATTAAGTATTGTTACAATTGGAATTGGATTCCTATGGTTAATTCCCTATTTCTATACAACAAGCGCAGCATTTTATGAGGAAATCACAAAAGATTAATTGAAAAAGGTAGCAATCAAAAAACACCCTTTCTAAATCGTCCTATTTAGAAAGGGTGTTTTTGTAGAAAGTCGAGGAACTGTTTACTTGTAAGTGGTTTACTAAAGTAATACCCTTGCATGTATCGGCAATTGTTAGCTTGCAAAAAGTTAAATTGTTTTTCCGTCTCAATCCCCTCTGCAACGACGGAAAGGTTTAATGTATTTGCAAGTGAAAGTATTGTAGAAATAATAGCTCTTTCTTCATCTCGATGATCGGCCAGTTGTGTAAATTCTCGTGGCACTTTTAATGTATCAATTGGGAAAAGGGATAAGTAAGCTAGAGAAGAGTAACCTGTGCCAAAGTCATCAATTGAAGTTTGAATGCCATGTTCTTTTAACTTTTTAAGCTTTAGTAATGTTTCTTTTTCATTTATCATGGCGATGCGTTCAGTTAATTCCAGTATGAGAAATCTCGGTTCTACTTGTACCTCCTTAAGTATATTTAAGATATTTTCGATTAAATTATCTTGTTGAAATTCTTTTGCTGATAAGTTAACACTTATTTTCAAATCAGTATAGCCAAGCTTATGCCAACGCTTTAATTGCTTGCATGATTCTTTTAACATCCAATGACCGAGCGGAATGATTTGAGGTGTTTCTTCGACAATCGGAATGAACTCACAAGGTGAGATATTACCTAGAATCGGATGATTCCAGCGGATTAAAGCTTCTGCGCCAACTATTTTTTTCGTTCTAATATCAACTTGTGGTTGATACGAAATAAAGAATTGGTTATTTGCTAGAGCAAGCGACAAATCTTTTTCAATTCGTGATTTACGCTCCATCTTTTCGTATAGCTCCTGTGTATAGATGGAACTTCCATTTTTTCCTTTGTTTTTCGTTTCATACATGGCCATGTCAGCATGCTGCAAAATTGACATCGGATCTTCACCGGCCTCTGGATAAATCGCAATACCAATACTCGACGAAATTTGTAAATGATGATTTTCAATTTGAAATGGTTCATTTAATGCGGTCAAAATACGATCTGCTAATGTTTGAACTTCAGCTGGTTGCTTAATATTTTCGATGAGGAGCGTAAATTCATCTCCGGCAAGCCGTGCAAGTTTTACATTCGGATTTGAAATTTGTTTCAGTCTTTTGGCTATAGCAATTAAAAGAAGGTCTCCAATTCGATGTCCAAGAGTGTCATTGATAATTTTGAAACGATCTAAATCAAGGAATAAAACAGCAAAAGGTTGTTTTGTTATTTTAGCTCGTATGATGGCATCTTCTAGTTGCTTGTGAAAGGCACGGCGGTTGGAAAGTTCAGTTAATGTGTCATGATATGCTAGGAAGTTAATTTGCTCTTGTTGCTGTTTGCTTTCTGTAATATCTTTAATCATTAAATAGACACCTGGAATATGTTCTTTTAAGATAATGGGAACAGCTGTAACATGCAAAAAATAAATATCTCTATTTTTATGATATGCTCGTATCTCTAACGAAATCGAGTTCCCTCGTTTCACATGATGAAACGCATCTATTATTTTTTTTAAGTCTTTCTCATATACAAGTGAGTAATAAGGCTGATTTAATAGTTCATTTGTTTGATAACCAAGCAATGTAATTCCAGCATTATTTACATTTAAGAAATTGCCGTGTAAATCCAATGTGAAAATAGGATCAGGATGGTGTTCATATAGAGATTCGAACATTTTTTTGCTTCGATATAACGCATCTTTTTGTTGCACTAAATCTTGTGTGCGTAACTCGATTTGTTCTTCTAAACGTTGGTTAAATCGCATCTGCGTTAGCAGTAGTCCTTTATTTTGTCTACGAACTAAAATATGGCGTATCAATACAAAGAAAAATGTAACAATAAGGCCTATTACTAATACGGGTGAAAAAGCATGCTCTATTAATACAAATATACTAAGTGCAATAACGGAGAGATAGGGTAGTGATAAATGAATTGCTTCACCGATTTGCGGTGTTAGTAATACTTGCTCAGTTTGCTCAGCTTCTTTTGTGTGCAGCACACAAGCGATAACAATTAGCATTAAAAAAGCTTGATATAAAGGCGCAATGATAAATCCAGAATGATTAGCTGTAAAATATTTCATATAAGCATAGATCGAATCAATACTTGCATAACCAATGACTGAAGTTGCTAAAAAGATGGAAACTTGTTTTGAAAGAAGTGACAGCGGTCGAAATAATAAGCTAATGCCTATTAGAAGAAATAATAAGTTTGCCATGGGATACATGAGTTGCACGATTATATTAAAGTAAGTGGTAGCGATAATATGGATAGCCTGCTCGATAAGAAGGTAATAGCTTAATGTAAATTGTGCAGTCACGACAATGCAAACATCACATATGATAAATAACTGTTCCCATATATTTCGCTCATAAAGTAATTCATATAAGAAGGCAGCTACAAAAATAACGAGAAATAATAAATAAAAAAAGTCGGACGGATCAATAAATATAGCAGAGTCATGTAAAATCAAACGTTGGTAGGCAACGATGATATCACCAATAAAATATAAAATGGAACCGAGTGTTAGTAGCATCCAAAATCGATAAGCATGACTACGTTTAATGGATGAAAAATAAAATAAGTAACTACAAATGATAATATCAATTAAAATCGTTGTTACCCATATCATGATTTGAAATATAAGAGAGTCTTTCGAGTAAATGAGTACCCCGATATAATGAATGCTAAGATAAATGAGTAAACTACTTATAAGAATCGTTACGTGTGTTTTTATCTTCATGGAATTCACCTACGGTATAGAAAATATAAATTATTTTATTATATGCTCTTTTATATAATTTGTATGGGATGAATATTGTTTTCATATTGTATCCCGTTATTTTAGGACAGTAAGACTCCTATCTCAAGATTCGGAGAGAAGCAGTCAAAGCCCACTGATTAAAGTTTCGCTTTATTGTACATATTTTATGCCAATAGTAAAAATAGTAAAGGAAAGATGCACATGTTTATAAAATGTGCATCTTATTTCATCCTCATTATTTATTGTAACGTACATGAGTTTGTAAAAATAAAAGAAAGTCCTCTGGAGTAAGGGGCTTGCTAAAATAGTATCCTTGTACGTAGTGACAATCATTTTGCTGTAAAAACTTTAATTGTTGTTTTGTTTCTACCCCTTCTGCAATAACAGACATATGCAAAGTATGAGATAAAGAAATAATCGTTGTAATAATCTCTTTTCCTTCCTTAGATTCATCAGCCATTAAAATAAATTCACGTGGAATTTTAAGCATATCAATTGGATATAAAGGCAAATAGGCTAGTGAGGAATAGCCTGTTCCAAAGTCATCGATTGATATATGTACACCGCTCTCTTTTAGCTTACGAAGTTTTTGCAATGTTTCTTTTTCATCCACCATGGCAATTCGTTCCGTTAATTCTAAATCTAGAAAATGTGGTGCTAATCCAGTTTCTTTTAGAATGGAAAGAACGGATGGGACAAAAAAATCTTGTTGAAACCCTTTAGCTGACACATTTACTCCAATTTTTAAGTAAGAATATCCAAGCGTTTGCCATTCCTTCATTTGCCTACAAGCTTTTTGTAATGCCCATTTTCCAATTTCAAGAATGTGCATACTTTCTTCGGCAATTGGAATAAATTCGTAAGGAGATACAATGCCTAATTCTGGATGATCCCAGCGAATGAGCGCTTCGGCACCAATTACTTCATAAGAACTACTGTCCACTTGCGGTTGATACAATAAGAAGAATTCTTCATTTTCGATTGCTTTTGGTAAATCTTTTTCTAAACGTAAACGTCTACCCGTTCGTTTTGATAACGACTCATCATAAAATGAAATGGCATGCTCCGTTTTCAGTTTTGCATCATGCATTGCTATATCTGCGTGTTGGAATAGTAAAGTAGCATCTGTTCCGGCTTCTGGATAAATTGCAATACCGATGCTAAGTGATAGATGGTAAGTATGGTTATGAACTTGCATAGGTTTTTTTACAGTATGAATTAGCTGGTTACACAAGTCTAATAATGATTCTTTGTCCGTAGCATGACGGATTAAAATGGTAAACTCATCTCCGCCAATTCTCGCCAGCGGAGTATCTTGAGGAATACAAGATTGTAGGCGAGTTGCAACTTCTCTTAGTACAATGTCTCCTGCCTTATGTCCCAGTGTATCGTTAATAAGATTAAAGCGGTCTATATCTATAAAAAGTAATGCGAATTTCCTATCATTTATTTTGGATTGTTTAATATAATCGTCTAATTTTCTTTGAAAGAAAGCACGATTTCCAAGAGTAGTTAAAGAGTCATGAAATGCTAAATAATGAATTTGTTCTTGTTGTCTTTTCATTTCCGTAATATCTTTCACGAGAATGTAAATACCAGTTACTTGCTCATTCAATATAATGGGGACGATTGTTAAGTGGAAAGAGTAAGATTGCCCGTTATAGTTAGCGAGTATTTCAAAAGAAGTCGATTCCTTCTCTTTTGCGTTTTGAATGGCAGCGGCAAGTTTAGGTTTGTCTCTGTCGATAATAACAGAGAACCAAGACTTTCCTAATAATTCACTAACAGGAACCTTTAACATCGTACTGCCTGCTTTATTCACATTTGAAACAATCCCATTTAAATCAATTGTAAAGATTGGATCAGGGTGATATTCATGTAACGATTGAAACTTTTGTTGTTTTCTATTTGCAATTTCGGTTTGTAACATTAAGTCACTTGTTCTTTGCTCTACCGTATTTTCTAATTGTTTATTAAATAATTGTAAAGTTTTCGTTAATCCTCTATTTTGCATTCTTGCAAGCACATGCCGAATCAGCGAAAAGATAAAAGTAATACAATTTCCTATAATTAAAGTTGAGGAAGCTGTGTTTTCTTTTAATGTAAAGCCAATTAAAATGGTAATCGCAAGATAAGGAAAGATAATAAGTAGTTGCTTTCCTAATACGGGATTCATAATAAAGTAAGATGTTCTGCTTGTAGTATCGCGAATAGCTGCAGCGATTGCAATACATAATAATAAAACTCGGTAAAGAGCTCGAAGGCTAACAAGGATATAACTTGGTAAATCATCTGCAAAAAAAGTGTATGTATAATCAATAAGTGCATACCCAATTAGTACAGTAATAAAAAGGTATAACTTTTTGTTTGATTGAAAAATGGTTGGATAGAAAAAGAAACTGATTCCAAGTAGTAGAAAGCATACATCTGTAATTGGAAAGAAAAATTTCATTACTGCATCTGCAAATGACAAGTCATAAATACGTATAGAAGGTTGATTAAATAAATACCACTCTAAGGTGAAAACAGCTGTCACAATGATGCATATGTCGCAAATGAGAAAGGCTTTTCCCCATTTATCACACTCTTTCATTAGTTTATAAAAGAATGCAGAGAGGAAGAAAATAGAAAAAAGCATAACGAATAGATCTGAAATATCAAATTCATCCATAGGAAGTTCAAAAGGATGATAAGTTCCTAATATATCTCCGATAGAAAAACAAAAAATCCCGATTAAGATTAATATCCAAAAAGGTCTAAACGTCTTTTTTTTGTATAGAATGGAATAACATAATGAAATAAGACCAATCACTTCAACAAATATGGAAGATAAGCGGATGTCAAGGTCAGTAATATAGTAACTGTCGGGAAAAACATAAATAGGTATGTAGTAGAAGCATACATAGGAGATTAATGCTCCGATAAGGATTGAAATATGCCAATCGTTCTGTTTGTCCAAAATAATCACCTTCATAAGCTTTAAATGAATGTTGCTTTACATGTATTCTAATAAAAACCTTGGTTTCTACTTTTAAGAAAAGTTTGAACGATTTATGGAATACATATACATACTATTTCATGTATCGACATAGGAATTTAAATTTTGTTATAATGAGAAAAATAGTCTAATTATTTAGAAAAATTTAAAAATAATAAAAAAAGAAGATGAAACATATTGTTTACTAAGTGAACTTGTTCTTCGTTCATGGGGGAGGGTTTCAAAGTGGAAAATGTATACGAAAATAGTTACATGATTATTGGTATTTTCTTGCTGCTAGGCATATTACTTCCGGTAGTGGCTCTGACATTAGGAAAGTTACTACGCCCACATAAACCAAGTGAGGCAAAGAAGACAACATATGAAAGTGGGATTGAACCGTATCATGATGCAAATATTCGCTTTCATGCTCGCTACTATATGTTTGCGTTACTATTCGTTATTTTTGATGTAGAAACGTTATTTTTATATCCGTGGGCAGTGGCATATGACAAGCTTGGATTGTTTGCGCTAATTGAAATGTTTATTTTTGCCGCTATGTTATTGATTGGATTAGTCTATGCTTGGAAAAAGAAGGTGTTACAATGGCTATAAATTTCGAAGAATTACACCCACAGGAGCGAGCGGAATTAGAAAGGAACATCTTTTTTACAACGTTAGAGCAGATAAAAGGGTGGGCGCGTAGCAATTCTTTATGGCCGATGACATTTGGACTGGCATGCTGTGCGATTGAGATGATGGGAGTAGGTTCCTCACATTACGATTTAGATCGATTTGGCTCTTTTTTCAGGACATCTCCAAGGCAGTCAGACGTCATGATTGTTTCTGGAACGGTGACGAAGAAAATGGCGCCGATTGTCCGGCGTTTATATGATCAAATGCCAGAACCAAAATGGGTTATTGCAATGGGATCTTGTGCAACTGCTGGTGGTCCTTACGTAAATTCATATGCTGTTGTAAAAGGCGTCGATCAAATTGTCCCTGTAGATGTATATATTCCAGGGTGCCCCCCTAACCCAGCTGCTTTAATTTATGGAATTAATAAATTAAAAGAGAAAATTCGTTACGAAGCAAAGACAGGAAAGCAGGTGACGAATAAATGAGCGATCCGAATAAAAAGTTAGAGGATATGAAACGAGAAGCGGCTAGGCGTGCAAAGGAAGAGGCACGAAAGCGTCTTGCTGCTAAGCATGAAGCAGAAATATCGAAAATAGAGGCGCGAGAACAAGGAAAAGAGAAAGCATTATCAAAAGATACTGAAGGAACAGAAGAGGAGAAAGAAAAAGCGAAGAAAAAAGCAGCCGCAGCAGCGAAAGCGAAGGCTGCGGCGTTAGCGAAGCAAAAGGCGAAGGAAGAAAGCGCGGCACATGGTGATGAAAAAGCGAAAGCGATCGCTGCCGCGAAGGCAAAGGCAGCGGCTGCTGCGCGAGCAAAGAGTGCTGTTAGTAAAAAGGAAGAAGAGAAAGTGCCGGAAGAACCGTCGGCGAATCAGCCATATGTAGAGGAATATGCGAAACTTATTAATGGAAAAATAGGGGAGCATGCATTGGTAGATTTCTATATTAATAGATTGTCTAAAGATGTTCCGACGCTTGTTATTTGCAAGGAGCATTATTATGAAGTAATGGAGTTGTTACGGAGTCATGAGCGCCTCGCTTTTCATTATATGTCAGAGTTACATGCAACGGATTTTGTTACACATATGGAAATATATGTACACCTATATTCATATGGAAAGAAACAATCAGTGGCGGTGAAGGTGAAAGTAGAAAGGGAGGCGCCGCAAGTGGCCTCGATTACACCGCTTTGGGAAGGGGCAAATTGGCCCGAACGTGAAGCTTATGATTTACTTGGAGTGATTTTTACTGGGCATCCTAATTTAACGCGTATTTTAATGCCAGATGACTGGGTGGGACATCCGCTCCGAAAAGACTATGAACCTTTTGATGTGGAGGTGTAGCGCAGATGATCCGTACAGAGGAAATGCTTTTAAATGTGGGGCCGCAGCACCCGAGTACTCATGGAGTGTTCCGACTTATTATTAAAATTGATGGAGAAATCATTAAAGAAGCTACGCCTGTCATCGGGTATTTGCACCGAGGAACAGAGAAAATCGCTGAGAGTTTACAATATACACAAATTATTCCGTATACAGATCGAATGGACTATTTATCTGCCATGACTAATAATTATGTCATTTGTCACGCAGTGGAGACAATGATGGGACTTGAGATTCCTGAGCGCGCTGAGTATTTGCGCGTTCTCGCAATGGAACTAGGCCGCGTTGCAAGCCATCTTGTTTGGTGGGGGACGAATCTTTTAGATATTGGTGCAGTGAGTCCATTTTTATATGCATTTCGGGAGCGAGAAATGGTGATTAATCTTCTAAATGAACTGTGCGGCGCAAGGCTGACGTTCAATTATATGCGCGTCGGCGGCGTGAAGTGGGATGCGCCGGACGGTTGGATTCAAAAGGTGCGAGAGTTTGTTCCTTATATGAGAGAGCAATTGAAAGGGTATCATGATCTTGTTAGTGGAAATGAAATATTTTTAAATCGTGTGAAAGGCGTTGGTATATATAGCGCGGAAGAAGCGATTTCCTATTCATTGAGTGGAGCAAATTTAAGATGTACAGGTGTGAAATGGGATATTCGGAAGGATGAACCGTATTCGATTTATAATCAGTTTGATTTTGATGTCCCTGTTGGAGAAGTAGGCGATGCTTGGGATCGGTATATGTGCCGCATGACGGAAATAGAAGAGTCACTCAAAATTATTGAGCAGGCGGCCGAGCAGTTTCCGAAAGAAGGAAGCGTCATGGCGAAAGTACCGAGAATTATTAAGGCTCCTAAGGGCGAGGCCTTCGTCCGTATTGAATCGCCGCGAGGAGAAATTGGCTGTTATATTGCGAGCGAAGGAAAGAAAGAGCCGTATCGTTTAAAGTTTCGCAGGCCATCTTTTTACAATCTACAAATCTTACCGAAGCTTTTGAAGGGAGAAAATATCGCCAATTTAATTACGATTTTAGGCGGTGTTGATATTGTGCTTGGGGAGGTTGATGGCTAATGGTTGAAAGGCTGCTAGAGTCATCTGCAAGTTGGTCGAATTTTTTTATTTTCTTTGGGTTAGCTGTGCTTCTATTATTTGCAGTCCTCGGTTTTGTTACATACGGGATTTTAGCAGAACGAAAGGTAATGGGATTTATGCAAGGGCGGGTCGGTCCAAACCAAGTCGGGGGACGCTTCGGATTATTACAAACGGTAGCGGATGTGCTCAAACTCCTCTTAAAAGAAGATAGTATTCCGAAAGCGGCCGATAAACCGTTATTTATATTGGCGCCGATCATCGCTTTTGCACCAGCCTTTATGGTACTGGCTGTTATTCCGTTTACATCTAGATTTCAGTTTGCTGATATCGGTGTTGGCCTTCTTTATTATATTGCTATTTCAGGAATTACAACGATTGGCGTTTTGACTGGCGGCTGGGCATCGAATAATAAATATTCTTTGCTCGGCGGGATGCGAGCGGCGGCGCAGATGATTTCCTATGAAATTCCTCTCGTTATGAGTGTAATCGGCATTGTCTTATTGACAGGTAGCCTGAATTTAAACGAAATCGTCGCATCGCAGGAAAAGGTTTGGTACATTTTTGCGCAGCCAATCGGCTTTATTATTTTTCTTATTGCGGCGGTTGCCGAACTCAATCGGACACCATTTGATTTACCTGAGGCAGAATCTGAACTTGTTTCTGGATATCATACGGAATACTCTGGATTCCGCTGGGCCTTCTTTATGCTTTCTGAGTATGTGTATCTCTTTGGAATGGCTTCTTTAATGACAGTACTCTTCCTAGGCGGCTGGAACCCGGTACTCTTTCTTGGCTTTATCCCAGGTGCTGTATGGTTTGCACTCAAATTTAGTGCGGTTGTCTTTTTATTCATTTGGTTCCGTGTTACATTCCCTCGTATGCGAGGGGATCAGTTAATGGAGTTTGGCTGGAAGGTACTATTACCGATTGCACTGGCTAATATCTTTTTAACGGCATTGATTAAGGAGTTGTTCTTCTAATCTGTGAGGGGGCGTTAGCAAGAGATGAAAGGGTTATTGAAAGGGTTGAAATATACGCTAATTAATTTGAGTAAGAAAAAGGTGACATATGATTATCCAAACCAACCATTGCCGCTGCCAGATCGATTTCGCGGCATTCAAAAATTCTATCCGGAAAAGTGTATTGTTTGTAATCAATGTGCCAATATTTGCCCCACTGATTGCATTCAGTTAACCGGAAAAAAACATCCAGATCCTACGAAAAAAGGGAAGATCATTGATACGTATGATATTAATTTTGAAATTTGTATTCTATGTGATTTATGCACGGAAGTGTGCCCGACAGAGGCTATTGTTATGACAAATAACTTTGAACTAGCGGAGTATACACGTGATGATTTATTTAAAAACTTGCAATGGTTAGATGAAAATGATGAAAACGTTAGAAAGGAGAATAAAGCATGACCGGTGAGCTGATTGCATTTTTTATACTATCTTTCACTGCGGTTATTGGCGGAGTGTTCATGCTGAATGTAACGAAAGTAATGCATATGATGCTTGCCCTTGTGTTCACATTTCTCAGCATTGCAGGTTTATACTTTCTTCTAGCAGCTGAATTTATAGGGGTAGCGCAAATTTTAATCTACTCCGGAGCTATTACCATTATTATGATCTTTGGCATTATGTTAACGCAGCATGATGCGGAGAATGAGTCAAGGATTAGTCTTCGCAAAATACTTGTTTTCCTCGCAGTTATATTATTTGGAATGGTGATGTACTTTGCAGTTCATAACATCGACTTTGCAAATCAAAATACACAGGAAATTTTACCTCTTCATGAACAAAATACACTTCAAATTGGTACCCTTTTGTATTCGAAATATGTAATTCCATTTGAATTAACATCAGTTATCTTACTTGTCGCGCTTGTTGGAGCGATTGTCCTTGCTAAGAAGGATGAAGAAAAGGGGGATTCTCATGAATAGTGTCCCAGCTTCGGCCTATTTAACTTTAGCAATTATTTTATTTTGCATCGGGCTATTCGGTGCTTTAACAAAACGGAATACGGTTATTGTTTTAGTCTGTATGGAACTGATGTTAAATGCCGCTAATTTAAACTTAGTTGCCTTTAGTAAGCTTGGTTTTTTTCCGAACTTAACAGGGCAAATCTTTTCGTTATTTACGATGTCTGTTGCGGCGGCAGAAGCAGCGGTTGGACTCGCAATTTTAATTGCACTATATCGCAATCGTACAACTGTTCATGTCGATGAGATGAATAAGTTGAAAGGTTAATTGTAACTGAAAAGGGGGAAGGAAACGATGATCGATTATGCATGGCTCATACCGCTTTTCCCGCTTGCTTCGTTTATATTACTCATTTTATTTGGGAGGAAATTAAAAGGAATTAGCAGCCTCCTTGGCAGCCTTTTCACATTTCTTTCATTAGTGGGTGCGGTAATTGTCTTATTAGAACGCTTTTCCTCAGACAATGTCAAGCACACTTGGTTATGGCTAAAGGCTGGGAGTGTTGACATTTCATTTGGATTTGAGGTTAATGCATTGAATGCGCTAATGCTCTTTATTGTGACTACTGTCAGTTTTCTTGTACATGTGTATGCAAAAGGATATATGCAAGGCGACGAACGCTTGCCGGTCTTTTATGCGTATCTCGGATTATTTACATTTGCGATGCTCGGGCTTGTCATTTCAACAAATCTATTGCAACTTTACGTGTTTTGGGAGCTTGTTGGTCTCGGTTCCTTTTTATTAATTGGATTTTACTTTTTTAAAGAAGAGGCAAAAGCAGCTGCTAAAAAAGCTTTTATTATGACGCGCATTGGCGATGCTTGCTTATTTATCGGGATGATTCTTCTTTTTTGGCAAGCGGGTAGTTTTGATTATGATGTTATTTTTAAAGCGGTACAAACGGAGGCAATTTCTCCTTCTATCATTACGCTTACAGCGCTTTTCATATTTATTGGTGCCGTGGGGAAGTCGGGACAATTTCCATTGCATACGTGGCTACCGGATGCAATGGAAGGGCCTACACCAGTTTCAGCACTTATTCATGCGGCGACGATGGTCGCGGCCGGCGTCTATTTAGTTGCGGCGATGTTTCCGCTTTTCGTAGCCAGCTCTGTAGCTATGCAGACCGTAGCAATTGTGGGAGGATTTACGGCGATTTTTGCGGCGTCCATTGCGCTTGTACAAACTGATATAAAACGCATTCTAGCGTATTCTACAGTGAGTCAGCTCGGTTATATGATGCTTGCGCTTGGTTCGGCGGGATATGTCGCTAGTATCTTTCATTTAACGACACACGCCTTTTTTAAGGCACTCCTGTTCTTGGCGGCTGGCAGTGTCATTCATGCGGTGCATACACAAAACATTCATGAGATGGGCGGCTTACAAAAGAAGATGAAAGTTACAGGAGTACTCTTTTTAGTCGGTACATTTGCAATTAGTGGCGTTCCGTTTTTTTCAGGATTTTTTAGTAAAGACGAAATTTTAATGGCAACGTGGATGCACGGCAATTATGTTTTATTTGTCCTCGCCATTTTAGCAGCGTTCTTAACGTCCGTTTATATGTTCCGTTTGTACTTTCTTGTCTTTACCGGAGAAGAGAGAGCAAAGAGGGAAGTACATGAATCTCCGCGGATTATGACATTGCCGATGACTGCTCTTGGGGTATTCGCTGTTGCGATAGGATACATTCATACACCTTGGTTCGGAACATTTCTTGGAGATTGGCTCATAAAGGATGTTTCCTTTCAAGTAGAGCACGGACACGGACCTGCTTGGATTATGGCCATAGCAACGCTCGTCTCTTTTGGAGGAATCCTCCTTGCCTATTTGATGTATAGCAAGTGCTCCCTTTCTAAAGACTGGGCTGAGGGAGAAGGGACAATTCTATCTCATCTACTTATAAAAAAATATTATATAGATGAAATATATCAGGTGACGGTGTTGCCGATTGTAAAAGGTATTGCTTATGCACTTCACTTTTTTGAAGTATGTATCGTGGAGGGAATTGCAAAGCTCATCCAAAGCCTCGTTAAAGGGGGAAGTTACGGAGGATCAAAACTTCAAAACGGTAATGTACAAGTGTACGGAACGGTGACTGCTATTTCTTTAGCTGCATTGGTTGTCATTTTGTTATATACAGGGGGGTATTGGCAATGAGTGCTTTCTTATTATCTTTCTTCATTTTCTCCCCACTTCTTAGTGTCTTCTTACTCTTATTTATACCAAAAACAAAAGTACGTGCATTGCGCAGGATTGGCTTATTTGGCACGATGCTTCCGCTTGGAACAGCAATTTTTTTCGCCTGCACATATGCTTCTGGGAAGAATTTAGCCATTTTTTCAGAAAAGGTAAAATGGATTCAATTCGGCAACTTTCCTGAATTAGACAAAAACTTATTTGTCATTGACTATGAACTCGGAATGGATGGTTTTTCCCTTGTAATGATGATGTTAGCTTCACTGTTAGTCATGCTTGCGGCGCTGACAGCTTTTTCAATTCAGCATCATGTGAAGGCTTTTTACATGCTGTTATTAACGCTTGAAATCGGAGTGCTTGGTGTTTTCGCGGCGGAAAACCTATTTTTATTCTTTATTTTCTTCGAGATTACATTACCGCCGATGTTTTTGCTAATTGGAAAATGGGGGAAGTTGTCGAGCGAACAGGCATCGTATCGCTATTTAATATATAACGGAATTGGCTCAGCGATTTTACTCATTATTTTCTCCATTTTGTTTGCTAAAACAGGCACAACAAATTTTGAAGCGTTGAAAACGATTTTAGCAGGGACGGATTCATCATTTTTTAGCGGGATATCTCATTCGCTCCAGCTCAGCATATTTATCGCACTGATGATTGCGTTTAGTATTAAGTTACCGGTATTTCCAATGCACCGATGGATGGTGAATGTACACGTGGAAGCACATCCGGCAGTTGTGATGATACATGCGGGTGTGCTGCTAAAAATTGGGGCGTACGGTATGATTCGTTTTGGAAAAGGGTTATTTCCAGAGCAATTTCAAAGCTTTGCTACTATCTTGGCTATTTTAGGCGTAGTAAATTTTTTATACGGCGCTTTCCTTGCCTTCATTCAAACCGACTTCCGAAAGGTGCTGGCCTATTCTAGTATTTCGCATATGGGAATTGTGTTAATTGGACTTGCAGCACTGAATGCAGCAGGTGTACAAGGGGCGCTCTTTCAAGTCGTGTCGCACGGTTTAATTGCCGCGCTACTCTTTTTCTTACTTGGCGTAATTGAAGAACGATTTGGTACGTCGCACATTACGAAGCTTGGGGGCCTTGCTAAACAAGTTCCGATGCTCAGCGGATGTTTATTGGCAGGAAGCATGGCTTCGCTTGGATTGCCAGGAATGTCTGGATTTGTAAGCGAATTTCTTGCTTTTCTCGGTCTATTCCAAGAGAAGCCAATTGTAGCCGCCGTTGGGGTGCTTGGCATTGTATTAACAGCCGCATATGTTTTAAGAGCAACTTTACAAGTAACGTTTGGAAAACGAGAAGTAGAAGAACAGTCAGATATGCGTGGATGGGAGTACATTCCGGTTCTGTTGCTACTTGCGTGTATTATAACGATCGGTGTATTACCGGATGTATTAGGAGAACCACTTCAAGATACATTAAAAACATTGGGGGTGAGATAGGATGGATATGGAGGTGTTGTTTCAGTTACCGTGGCATCTTATGATTCCGGAGTTTATTCTTCTTGGCGGAGCCATTCTTCTCTCTCTTCTTGATTTGTTTTTTAAGGTGAATCAAAAGTACGTATCATTTGGAGCTGTTCTCACCGCTGGTTTCTCCCTTTTTGCACTCATTATGCTCTATGATGAACCAGCAGGAACCATTTTGGACGGTTCCTTCGTGTTAGATGGCTTTTCGAAAGGATTTAAAACATTACTCTTAGTGGGGGCAATCCTCGTTTTATGTATCGCGATAAGCGACGATAAAAAAGAGCCAATTCCATATAAAGGAGAATATTACTACTTACTTCTCATGGCGGTACTTGGTGCGATGTTTATGGCATCTAGCGTCGATTTTATTACACTCTTTATCAGTTTAGAGCTACTTTCCCTTTCGTCATATATTTTAGTTGGGATTCGAAAGAAAAGGCGTGCTTCCAATGAAGCTGCGATGAAATATGTGATTAATGGAGGGATTGCATCAGCTATTACGTTGTTTGGAATGAGTTATGTATATGGTATTACGGGATCAACAAACATAGTGGAAATGCAGCGTGTTCTTGCTGGAGGTGTGGCAGGTAGTATTCAACTCTTATTAGCGCTTGCCTTCTTATTAATGTTCGTCGGATTATCATTTAAAATTGCAACGGCACCATTTCATATGTGGGCACCGGATGTATACGAAGGGGCGCCGACACCAGTAACAGCGTTTCTCGGAACAGTTTCTAAAATTGCTGGATTCATTATGATTGTACGGCTATTCTTGATGACATTTGGAAGCGTCACGATCCAAGGGAAGGAAGAAACACTGTTTCATTATATGAGTGTCTATATTGCTGTTTTAGCAGGGATTACGATGATTATTGGTAACGTGATTGCATTAAAGCAACATAATATAAAGAGGTTATTTGCTTACTCAGGAATTGCTCATGCTGGTTATTTACTCGTTCCGCTAGTGGCGCTATCCCCTTTTACAATGGACAGCATGTGGTTTTATATACTTGCCTATTTATTGATGAATGCCGGGGCGTTTGCGATTATTCACGCATTAATCTTACAAAGTGAAAATGAAAATATAAATGTTTTCTCTGGTTTGTACAAACGTTCTCCATTCCTAGCGTTGATGATGACAATTTTCATTTTATCTTTAGCAGGTATTCCAGGAACAGCCGGTTTTATTGGGAAAGTAAATATTTTCTTAGGAGCATTTGTGATAGAGCCGTCCTATTACGTACTCGCATCTGTAATGATGGGAACAACGGTTATTTCCTATATATATTATTTCCGAATTTTACAGCAAATATTTTTCCGGAAAGGAAATGAAGAGGACAGCGTGCACATTCCGATAAATGTAAAAGCCGTAGTTTGCTTTTGCGCACTCGCAACTGTCATGCTCGGAGTTTTACCAGAAATTAGCTACAATTTCTTTCATGACTATTTTCCGCTTATGAAGGATTTCTTCTTTACAGGGAACATGGTACAATAGTGGAAATAAAAAGTGTAGAGTGATTACTCTACACTTTTTATTTGCGTGCAAACGCGCACGTAGAAACATGATTTCTCGTGTTTTGAAGGTTATGGCGTCTATGTATGCGAGAAAAAGTATGATGGCTTCCAGCGTTAAGATTGCGCTGCACATCTTAATCATGAAAGCCGGTCAAAAAGGGGTCGATTTTTTTGGCGCAACTTTTAGGGCAACAAGCACTGATTGCAATGGTGTCGCATTTATTGTTTATTACCATTACATGGTGGGCTTTGCAAGGAATTCATATCGAACGCCTAATGAAATCTGGAAAAGTACTGCAAACAAGAATCTTACTTATTCTTGTTACAATTGCAATTGGTACGTCTGTAAGTAACTTCTTTCTTGATTATTTAGGGTATTCGAAGAGTTTAACGTATTTGGTCAAGTAAGGGTATAGAACCTCATATCTCCGTTAAGAATGGGGATAGGAGGGGATGAAACTTGAAGAGTCTAAAAACAATTCTTATCGTTGTCGGAATCATGGTCGTATTCTTAGTTGGATATAAAGGGGTTAAACCGATAAACGATGAAGAGAAAATGGAGAGTATGATCGCCGCTCTTGAAAAGAATGGAGCAAAAGTGGAGCGATGGTCATGGTTAGCGCGGGAGACGAAAACAATCTCTAACATACATACGTTTCAAAAATTGTTAAACGATGTAAAGGAAAAAGCAAATGTTCAGAAGTGGGAATTAGAACAATCTCACGATGGATATAAAGTAACGGCATATAAAAAATTTTCTTCTTATGAAGAACGAATAGTAGTCACTTGGAGTAAGGAAAATAATAAAGAAAACACTTTCATTATCTTTGAAGTAAGCGGGGAAAAATGGGATCCAAAAAACATTCGAAAAATGGATACAATTTTTAGTACAAAACCTATAATTTACACTTGTGTTAAGGGTGTACTGAATGATAAGATTGAAGGTGTTTTGCAAAATAAAACCAACCAGGTTTTAAAAGATCTTTCAGCAAGAGCGATCGAAAAAATAGAAGAAAGAGCATTTGTGTCAGTCTCCGCATATAATAAAAAGTGGAATGACGCTCTTTCAACAAATAGAGAGAAAATAAATGTGCAAATAGCAATACGTTCTACAGACAACAAAGATACAATTGTGGTTGGCACACCGATCATAACTTCTGAGTATTGAATGAATAGATATTGAAAAAAGGACACGGAGGGGAATAAATTGGAAAAAATCATCGTCCGTGGCGGAAAGCGGTTGAACGGCACAGTGCGTGTTGAGGGCGCGAAAAATGCTGTATTACCTATAATCGCTGCAGCCCTATTAGCGAGTGATGGAAAGAATGTACTATCTGAAGTACCAGTTTTGTCTGACGTATACACAATCAATGAGGTATTACGTCATTTAAATGCTGAAGTCGTATTTGAAAATAACCAAGTAACAATCGATGCTTCAAAAGAGTTAAAAATTGAAGCGCCGTTTGAATATGTACGTAAAATGCGTGCATCTGTCCAAGTAATGGGGCCATTATTAGCACGTAACGGTCGCGCTCGCATTGCTCTGCCTGGCGGATGTGCAATCGGTTCACGTCCAATTGACCAACATTTAAAAGGCTTCGAAGCAATGGGAGCAAAAGTAAAAGTTGGTAATGGATTCGTTGAGGCATACGTAGAGGGAGAACTAAAAGGTGCAAAAATTTACTTAGACTTCCCAAGCGTAGGTGCAACAGAAAATATTATGTCTGCTGCTGCATTAGCAAAAGGGACAACAATCATTGAAAACGCTGCGAAAGAACCGGAAATTGTTGACTTAGCGAACTTCTTAAATGCAATGGGTGCTAAAGTACGCGGAGCTGGAACGGGAACCATTCGCATTGAAGGCGTTGATAAATTATATGGTACGCACCACTCTATTATTCCTGACCGTATTGAAGCGGGAACATTTATGGTTGCAGCAGCAATTACAGGTGGTAACATCTTAATTGAAAATGCAGTACCAGAACATCTACGCTCTGTTACGGCGAAAATGGAAGAGATGGGTGTAAAAGTGATTGAGGAAAATGAAGGATTACGTGTTATCGGGCCAGACAAATTAAAAGCCGTTGACATTAAAACAATGCCTCACCCAGGCTTCCCAACAGATATGCAATCACAAATGATGGCATTATTATTACAAGCTGACGGAACAAGTATGATTACCGAGACGGTATTTGAGAACCGCTTCATGCATGTTGAAGAATTCCGTCGTATGAACGCGGATATTAAAATTGAAGGTCGCTCTGTTATTATGAACGGACCGAATAATTTACAAGGTGCAGAAGTATCAGCAACTGACTTGCGTGCAGCAGCTGCGTTAATTCTAGCTGGTTTAGTAGCAGAAGGTCACACTCGTGTAACCGAACTAAAACATCTAGATCGTGGGTATGTAAACTTCCATAAGAAACTAGCTGCACTAGGTGCAACGATTGAACGTATCAATGAAAACATGGAAGAAGTGAAAGAACAAGAAGTTTCTGACCTTCATGCATAATGATGAAAATAGTCCCTATGTCTCATGACTGGGGGCTATTTTTTTGTTCTATTACTGTTATAGTCAATAATTCCGTGACTTATGCCTGTTTTGCTTAAAAATTTAGAAAATTTAAAGAGTAAAATGGAAAGTAAGACTTGTTCTAAAAATCTCCCATTCCCCATAAAAATAAAATGAATCTAATTTTATAGCGGGGGAAAAAGATGAAAATTTCAAAGCCACTTTTCATTACAATGGCGCTCTTAATAGCGCTCGTTATTATTGTGCCAGCCATGCTTGTCATTCCATATGCAAAAACGAAAGTAAGTCAGTCGTTTAAAAATCCTCCAGTCGTTCAAAATGTGCCAGCTCCCCAGAAGGTAAATACTGCTGTTCAAGTGTCAGTATATCGCGATGCCAAAAAAAGTATCGAACAGTTACCACTAGAAGAATATGTTACAGGCGTTGTAGCATCTGAAATGAATGCGAGCTTCGAGTTAGAGGCGTTAAAAGCACAGGCACTAGCAGCTAGAACATTTATCGTACAGCGTATGTTAAGCGGTACGAAGAAACAGAATGCAGATGTGACAGACACGGTGAATGATCAAGTGTACAAAAGTAAAGAAGAATTAAAGAAAATATGGGGTAAGGACTATGATAAAAATTTTAAAAAAATTGAAGAAGCTGTATCGAAAACGGCCGGACAAGTTTTAACGTATGAAGGTAACCCGATTACAGCGTCCTTCTTCTCCACAAGTAATGGACGCACGGAAAATGCTGCGGATTATTGGGGAAATGACTACCCGTACTTAAAGAGTGTAGACAGTCCATGGGATCAAGCTTCGCCGAAATTTACGAGTGAACAAACATTTACTGTAGCTGACTTTCAAAAGCGCCTTGGGGTAAAGGTGCTGGAAAATGGAAAAGTCGGTCATATTCAAGAGCGTACAGAAGGAAAACGTGTAAAAGGTGTCGAGTTTCAAGGGAAAGTATTAACAGGGAAAGAAGTGCGAACAAAGCTTGGCTTACGCTCCTCTGATTTTACATGGAAACAACAGGGGAATCATATTGTCGTCACAACGAAAGGATACGGGCATGGCGTTGGCATGAGTCAATATGGTGCCAATGGAATGGCAAAAGAGGGAAAAGGGTATACAGAGATTGTTGCGCATTATTATAAAGGAATCGAAATTAAAACGTTGAATGACTATGAAGGCAAGTTAATGGCAAAAAATTAGGTGACAAGGGATTCATCATATGTGAGTGTCGCTCGTTTAAAAATAGATCGGTGATTCGAAACAAAAAGGAGTTCATTTACATGAGCTCCTTTTTGTGATGGAAAAAATATCATAATTTTCCATGGGGTGTTTGATATAATAAGATAAAAAAATCATCTGGAGGAGAAAAGATGGCGTTACTCAAGTTAAAACAACTAGGGAAGACAAATCAGTTACCGGTTATAGATATGAGCGTTGAAAAAGGGCAATGCGTTGTACTGCAATGTAATAATCATACCGCTAAAGTATTGCACCGCATTATCATTGGAGAAGAAGAGGCCTCTTCCGGAATGGTATTATTTGAAGAAGAACCAATTCGTAAAAGTGCATATTCCCGCATTGGATTTTGCTTTTTAAAAGATGAAGCATATAACCGTTTGAAAGTAAAAGAATATCTTTCCTTTTTGTCCGGGTTGTATGACTCAAATATGAGCATAGGAGAAGTTGTACAATGCGTTGGGCTAGTCGATAAGTTGGATACAAAGATAGAGAAGCTATCATTTTCTGAAAAGCGTCGTCTTCATATTGGTAGAGTGATGATTCATAATCCAGATTTAATTATTTTAGAAGAACCAGAGCAAAATGTAGATATTGAAAGTACAATTATCATTCGCAAGGCAATTATGAAGATGAAAGAGAATGGAAAAGCCATTTTTATTACATCATCCTTTTTATCTGATGCACTATCCTTAACGGAGGATGTCTACATATTAAATCAAGAAGGTGTAAAAAAGATTGAATTTGAACAGGAAGAAGCAGAAGAGAAAGAGGAAGAAAAAGGCATTCAAATGATTCCGCAAATGAAATTAGAAAGAATTCCAGCAAAAGTGAATGACAAAATTATTTTGTTGGATCCGATGGAGATTCATTTTATTGAAACGCAAAGTGGCACAACTCATATTCATGTTCATGAAGGGGATTTTATATGTACATTAACATTAAGTGAGTTAGAAAATAGATTAAAAGGATTCGGTTTCTTTCGATGTCACCGATCGTACCTTGTGAACTTACAACGTGTAAGAGAAGTCATCACTTGGACGCGAAATAGTTTCAGTTTAATTTTAGATGATGAGCGCAAAAGTTCCATTCCGCTTTCAAAAGGAAGAATGGATGAATTGAAAGATGTCATTGGACTATAAATGATGCTCTAGTAGAGCCGAAATGGGATGCATTCACCGGTAAAAATACTCCTTTTACCGGTATTTTACTGCGTAAACCCTTTGTTTTTCATATGATTAGGTCAGAAACAGCGAACGCAGCAAGCTGAGGCGAAATGATCTATAAAAGAAAAACAAAGGGGATGACGAAATGACATTGGCAATTGAAATGAAAGATGTAATGAAAACCTTTGACAAAAAAACAGCACTTCGAAATGTCAATATTGAAGTAAAACAAGGAGAAATTTTCGGTTTCCTTGGACCAAGTGGATCAGGGAAAACCACGACAGTGAAAATTTTAACGTCTCAGTTACTCCATAGTGTTGGAACAGTGAGAGTATTAGGGGCGGATATTACAGGGCCAAGCAGCATCGACTATAAGCGAATGGGTATTTTAACAGATAATAGCGGCTTATATGAAAGACTTAGCATTTATGATAATTTACTATTATTTTGTGACTTATACGATTGTAAAAGGGAACGAATTGATGAAGTACTCACGCAAGTGAACTTAATAGAAGATAAAAAAACACAAGTTAAGAAGTTATCAAAAGGGATGAAGCAGCGTGTCACATTAGCGAGAGCTATTCTTCATAAACCGGACATCCTCTTCTTAGATGAACCAACATCAGCACTTGATCCAGGAAACGTCCAAAACATTCATCATATCTTAAAAGACTTAAATAAAGAGGGGACAACAATTTTCTTAACAACGCACAACATGCATGAAGCAGAAACGCTTTGTGACCGCATTGCCTTCTTATGCGGCGGGGAAATTGTGGCGCTTGATACGCCCGAAAACCTTCGCTTACAATATGCGAAAGATAAAATTGAAGTTGTATTAAAAGATAAGAAAAAAGAAACGGTACAAAAAGATGAATTAGGTGCAAAACGTATTTCGGAATGGATGAAAAAAGGGGAATTGCTATCCATTCATTCCTATGAACCAACTTTAGGAGAGATTTTTATTGAAGTAACTGGGAGGGATTTAGCATGACATTTTCAAGTAAACGATTTTCAGCTATTTTACGTAAAGAGGTGCAAGATTTAAAAAATAATGCACAAATTTTACTGATGGCCATTATGCCACTAGGATTAGCGCTTTTCTATAAACAACTGGGAGGCGGTAAGGAATTTATGGGCGGAATTGTTGTTGTTATGGTTATGAGCATGGTCACAACAGTTTCACAAGCTACTTTAATTGCAGAAGAAAAAGAAAAACATACATTGCGCGTACTCATGCTCTCGCCTGCATCTCCCCTTGAAATCATTGCTGGTAAATCATTGCCTATCGTCATTTTTAGTATCTTGTTAAATATGATAAGCTTAGTGTTATTAAATGCTTTGCAAGGAAGTATCTTCTTGCTGTTAATGATTTTTATAATCGGAACGTTATTATTCATGGTTTTTGGATCTCTAATTGGTTTACTATCGAAAAATTTAGTACAAGTTTCTGTAATGGCAACACCTATTTCGATGATTTTATTTGTGGCGCCGTTTTTAAATGAAATGATTAAGAACGAAATCTTAAAAAAGATAACAGCGTATTTACCGACGACGCATATTTTGGAAGCCATTGTAAGTGTAATAGAGGGAAAAGGTTTCTCAGCTATTCAATTAAACGTATTCCATATGGCGATCTGGTTAATCATAACTGTCATCGCTTTTCTCGTTATTTATAAAAAGAAACAATTAGACTAAAAACTGAGCCAAACTGCTCAGTTTTTTCTTTTTTCATCATTTCCTCGGAAATTTTGCAAATGCTATACATATTTTTACAGATTTTGTCGAAAAATAATTTGTTATAGGTTGTATAGGATGAAGGAATCTTGTTCAAAATGATTGCTGAGGTGATGATAGAATGCGAGGAAGGAATAATAAAAAGTCGCGAAAAGTAGTTCATTTATTTCAAAAACGTTGGGTATTTCCGGCAATATACATTGCTTGTGCGGCAGTCATTTTGTCAGTTGCTCTATGGTTTCAGGCAGCAAATCCAAAGAAAGCGCCAAATCATGAGGGAGCAACGCCGTATAATCAAGCAGAAGATCCAGGAATTCCAGTAACGAAGTCTTCTGAAGTTGTGAAAATGCCGGCTGCAGCAAATGCAGAAGTAGTAGTACAGAAGAAGTTTTATGAGGACGGAGCATCGGAGAAAGAGCAAGAACAAGCACTAGTCTTTTATAACAACACATATTCTCCAAACAAAGGAATGGATATCGCAGCCAAGAATGGGAAAGAGTTCGATGTGACCGCAGCTTTGAGCGGCACAGTAACAAAGGCGGAAAAAGACTCATTACTTGGTTATGTTGTAACAGTGGATAATGGAAATGGTGTTACAACATATTATCAAAGCTTAGGTAGTGTAAAAGTAGAAAAAGGTGCAAAGGTTGCACAAGGTGAAGTATTAGGAAAATCCGGCCTAAGTGCGATGAATAAAGAAGCAGGTTCTCATGTTCACTTTGAAGTACGTAAAAATAGTGTGGCTGTTAACCCAGAGAGCTACTTAAATAAATCTGTAGCGGACATTAAAGCAGAAGCAGGCGAAACGAAAGCAACAAGCGGTGCTGCGAATAAAACTGAGGATAAACAGCAAAGCAAAGATAAGTCTACAAGCGGCACGTCTGAAGAAAAAGGTAAAACAGAAAATAAATCCACAAATAGCCAGCCTGAAGAGAAAGGGCAAAAAGAGGATAAATCTACAAATAGCAACCTGGAAGACAAGCAGCAAAAAGAAGAAAAATCAACAAATGATTCTACACAATCATCTAGCAATTCTTCTACACAAGAATAATACAATAAAAAATCAATCCGACTTTCGAGGGTTGATTTTTTTATTTTTATATACAAGTAACTAATTGTAAGGAAAGAATGGCAAGAACAAGGAAAAATAACGGTATTCTCGAATATATATGTCTAAAAGGAGGAGATTACTCTGTCATTTGCATTTGTTCTGACGAGTGTCATGATTTTATTGTTCGTTTTATTCACTTTATATTATTACATTACGAGCAAGAAGGAAGTTCCCCACCATCAATTATTAGAAGAAGAATATGATCATGAAGAATGACGCTCTTTTTTTAGGAGTGTCATTTTTTGAACGAGAAAATTGTCATTGTTAACGTATTTCTCACACAAATTTGTAATTTTTCTTCACTTAGTCCGCAAAAATAGTGAACATGTAGCATATATCAGTAATGCGGGCAATACAATGGTATAAACCAAAGCAAAGAGAGTGTTTGAGGTGAGAAATCGTGAAGCATTTCATTATAAATCCTAGAATATTTAACGCTTACAAACAGCACTCGAATTTACTTCTTAGTCGTATGCAGCGAGTCTCATTTCACGCTTCTCACATCCAATTTAGGGAGGCGAGTGGTGTGCACGATTACATCAAAGAGAGAACTATCAAGATTGGTAAGTATATCGTGGAGACAAGAAAGACAGTGCGTGTAATCGCAAAGGAGTTTGGGGTATCAAAAAGCACAGTCCATAAAGATTTAACAGAGCGTCTGCCAGAAATTAATCCAGAGCTCGCAAATGAAGTAAAGGAAATTCTTGATTATCATAAGTCAATTCGTCATTTACGTGGAGGAGAAGCAACAAAACAGAAATATAGAAAAGAAGATACAGAAAAAACCGTGCAACAATAAAAGCTTATAAAGCAAACATTCCTTATGCATTTCTTCATAATTTTAAGAAGAATTCTTTTTGCGAATATTACGTTTCTGTTAAATTTATGATAAAATCAGAAATTAGGTGTAAAAGAATTCGGGTGCAACCTGACTTTGAATATTGAGGAGGAAAACATAGGAATGTTTGCGAGAGATATCGGAATTGACCTAGGAACGGCTAACGTATTAATTCATGTAAAAGGTAAGGGTATTGTATTAAATGAACCATCAGTTGTGGCAATTGATCGTAATACAGGAAAAGTATTAGCGGTGGGTGAAGAAGCAAGAAGTATGGTAGGACGTACACCTGGTAATATTGTAGCGATTCGTCCGCTGAAAGATGGTGTAATTGCAGATTTTGACATTACAGAAGCAATGTTAAAACATTTTATTAACAAATTGGACGTAAAGAGCTTCTTTTCAAAACCTCGCATTTTAATTTGTTGTCCAACAAATATCACATCTGTAGAACAAAAAGCAATTCGTGAAGCTGCTGAACGTTCAGGTGGAAAAACAGTCTTTTTAGAAGAAGAACCAAAAGTAGCTGCTGTCGGTGCTGGTATGGAAATCTTCCAGCCAAGCGGAAACATGGTTGTTGATATTGGTGGAGGTACAACAGATATTGCCGTACTTTCAATGGGTGATATTGTTACCTCTTCCTCTATCAAAATGGCTGGTGACAAGTTTGATATGGAGATTCTAAACTATATTAAACGTAAGTATAAACTATTAATTGGGGAACGTACATCAGAAGACATTAAGATCAAAGTTGGTACAGTATTCCCAGGTGCACGTAGCGAAGAACTTGAAATTCGTGGACGTGATATGGTAACAGGCTTACCACGTACAATTACAGTATGTTCAGAAGAAATTACAGAAGCATTAAAAGAAAACGCAGCAATCATTGTGCAAGCAGCAAAAGGTGTATTAGAGCGTACTCCACCAGAATTATCTGCAGACATCATTGACCGCGGTGTAATCTTAACAGGTGGCGGAGCTTTATTACACGGCATTGACATGCTTCTTGCTGAAGAATTAAAAGTACCAGTATTAATCGCTGAAAACCCAATGCATTGCGTTGCTGTTGGTACAGGTATTATGTTAGAAAATATTGATAAATTACCGAAGCGTGCGTTGAAATAAGTGAGGATACGTTGGGAAATAGACAGTAATCTTATAACACTAACATATTAGAAAGTTTATTGAGAGCATGAGTTTGTTATCTTAACGAACTCGTGCTCTTTAGTTTTGCCTAAAATTATTTAAATACAGAATTTGGGTCTATAATCCTGAAAATGTATTGAGAAATTTGGTTGTTATAACAACTATTTTTAAGAAGGATAGTGCGGATAATTTTGTAAAACATAATGATACTTTCCTATACTATAATGTTATTCTTAAACCAATTGTAGAAGTGATAATCTGTTTGCTAAATAAATCTAAGACTGATAATACATATAAAGTGAGAATTGGTAAATTAATTAGTTATCTTTTAGAATATCAAATTATAATCCAATATATTTGTATCAAGTACGTTTACCTTCTCTTTATTAGTGGATTTGAGTCAATATTTTGGACACAAAAAAGTTAAATCTAAGCTACCTTTTTAGCTAGATCTTCTATTGCTTGAGGAGTTTTATAACCAATGCTACTATGAATTCGTTT